>JAUVVL010000042.1 GCA_030604635.1 Desulfobacteraceae bacterium | reverse complement strand
TTGGAACCTAGTACATCAGGTTTGGCTGAATCCTGAAAAAAAGGACGAAACCAACCAGATGAACTGTTTAAAAAAGGCGGCCTAACTTATGGATCAGGTGACAACTACCTTGACACCCTCCGTAAATGAATTCTCCATTTAACTTGAGCTGTCAAAAAAATGAGCATTAAAGTCAAAACAATTCAACCAACTGATGCCGCTGCATGGGATACATTTGTTTACGAACATCCCCAGGGCACTATCTACCACTTATGTGGCTGGAGCAATGTAATTAAAAAGACTTATGGCCACAAAACCTATTACTTAATGGCCATTAAAGTAGACCTAGAACAACAAAACTATGAGCTATCAGCTATCTGTCATAGGATGAATTCCAACCAAGTACTTGGAATTCTACCACTTGTTCATCTTAAACATTTTCTATTCGGAAACAGCCTCATATCAATTCCATTTTTCGATATTGGCGGCATCCTTGCCGAGGATATTGAAGTGGAAACAGCACTTTTATCCGAAGCAGCTATACTTGCTCAAAAACTAAAAGTTGATAATATCGAACTCCGCCACACTCAACCACTAGAGCGGTTAGCTAATAGCTCACAGCTCATAGCCGATAGTTCAAAGTCAAGTCCTTCAAGCTTTCCCTTCCGCCAAGGGCGGATTGAGATTTCTCAGTTTCATCAGGAAACTGAGAAAACAAAAAGATCAACTAAATCCTGTCAGACAAGAGAAAGGTTTTTGACTATTGTAACGAAGTCACACAAAGTCCGCATGCTCCTTGAACTCCCGGAATCTTCTGAAGTATTAATGAAATCGTTTAAATCCAAACTAAGAAGTCAGATAAAAAAACCATTAAAAGAAGGATTGAAAAACAAAATAGGCGGTCTCGAGCTTCTGGATGATTTTTACCATGTCTTTCTGGCAAATATGAGGGATCTAGGTTCCCCTGTCCATTCAAAGAAATTGATACGAAACGTTATAGCATCATTTCCTGAAAATGCCAAAATAGTTGTGATCTATCAAGATAACCAACCTTTGGCCTGCAGCGTAATTGTTGGCTTCAAAGACACACTGGAAAATCCTTGGGCTTCAGCACTCCGCAAATATAGCAGACTTAGCCCAAACATGCTTCTTTATTGGAGCATGCTTGAATATGCATCTGATAATGGTTTTAAATACTTTGATTTTGGTAGATCATCACCAGATGAAGGGACATACAAATTTAAACAACAATGGGGCGCGGAGCCAAGTCCTCTCCACTGGCACTATATTTCATTAGATGGTCAGCCAGTCAATGATGATACATCTGAAAAATCCAAGTTCGATAAAGCCATCCAATACTGGCAAAAATTGCCCGTACCGGTGACAAAGATTATCGGCCCCATGATCAGAAAATACATTGGTTTATAAAGAAGGATTAGATTCACCGCAGAGATCGCTGAGGACGCAGAGAATGGGTATGTCTTTAAATGAACTTACCGAAAAGATAATAGGTGCGGCAATTAAGGTCCACAGAACCCTTGGACCTGGTTTTTTAGAATCTGTATACCAGGCAGCTATAGCTTACGAATTGGGAAAAGCGAATATCCCGTTCGAGAAAGAAAAGACACTTCCTGTTGCCTATGAAGATATATTTATTGAGGTCGGTTTTAGATGTGATTTTTTAGTTGATAAACGTGTAATTGTCGAATGTAAATCAGTTAAGGAAGTCACGCCTTTAGACCATGCCCAGTTACTAAATTATTTAAAAATAACAAATCTTCAGCTTGGGCTTTTAATCAATTTCAATGTTCGAATACTTACAACGGGAATAAAAAGAATTGTAAACAATTATAATGATTAAAAAAACCTTCACATTAAAAAATTTAATCTTTTATTGGTTCTCTCTGCGTCCTCAGCGATCTCTGCGGTGAACAAATAATGAGAATTGGAAGAACCATACCCCCGGCAGCGTCACCGGTATATATACGAGACATAATAAATGGCTTCAGAGGCCTCATTAGAGGGAAGGAAGAAGTTGAGCGCTTCAGAAACGAACTGAAAGATTATTTTGATGTGAAGCATTGTTTCCTGTTATCTTCGGGTAAAGCCGCTTTAACTATTATACTTAAAGCGCTTCACGAACTGCACCCTGACCGCGAAGAAGTACTCATCCCCGCTTTCACATGTTACTCGGTCCCATCCGCAATCGTTCGTGCCGGACTCAAAGTTAAACTCTGTGACGTCAATCCAGGCACCCTAGATTTCAACTATGATCAATTAAAAAAGATGCTATCTGAATTCACAGCTGGTAAAAAAAGTACCTTAAGAAAGCCAAATCAAAAGAAAAATAACAACGGACAACGGACAACGGACAACGCACTGATTGTAAAAGGCAATGATCAAGAACCCAGTACTACAAATCCAGTATCCAACAATCGCCTTTTGGCTGTTATTCCCGTCCACCTCTTCGGCCTACCCGCCGACATTGACCGCATTCGAAGCTTATGTCGCGGTCCAAATGTTACTATCGTTGAAGATGCCGCCCAGGTTTTGGGAGCAAAATGGAACGAGAAAAAATTGGGAACACTTGGTGATGTGAGTTTCTTTAGCCTGGGTCGCGGCAAGGCCCTATCGATTGTCGAAGGCGGGGTCATCATAACAGATAGAGAAGATATTGCAGAAAGAATAATGCGCCAGTTATCAAATACTTCCGGCTACAAACTGTTTGAGTTGATTAATTTAATCTTTAAAGCGATTCTATTGACTGTTTTTCAGCACCCCTTATTTTTCTGGTTTCCAAAATCTCTTCCGTTTTTAAAACTAGGAGAAACAATTTATGCCCTGAAGTTTAAAATAAAAAAGATGTCTTCATTTCAGGCAGGTTTGGCTAAAAACTGGCAAAACAAATTAAAACTATTTCAGAAAAAAAGGATCGAATGCGCAAAATTCTGGGCAGATATCTCTATCAGATTTAATCTTTACACATATACTTCAAATTTTGAGACAAATTACTTAAATCCAGCAATTCAAAATTCAGGAAGCTTTCTTCCTTTTCTCCGTTTTCCTGTTAGTATAAATGACAGTTCATTTAGAAAATCAATCCTTGAGAAGAGCCGGCACATGGGTCTTGGCATAATGCATACTTATCCGGATTCTATCAATGGCATTCAAGAACTAAAAGAAGAATTTAATGGACAGAATTTTCCAGTTGCAAAAACACTTGCGAAGAATTTGGTTACACTGCCTGTCCATCCTCTGGTATCCGAACAAGATATGCAGAAGATTATCAAATTATTCACACAAATGGAACATGGGCCAAGAACATAAAGCTAAGATTAAATCTTACAAATAAAATTCTTATGAATCCATTAATCTCAAAATATGACCCGGAATACCGGTCATTTCAGCTGACCAAACTATGTGGTGTATGTGGCTATTTTTATATAGATCTACGTATTGTGGTTATGAGGTATCCACGCATTATTGCCGACAGGCATTTTAGAGGTTGTCAATATGAATAACAAGCCAGACAGCAGCTCTTTGGTTTATACTGAACAGATAGATTCTCAGTATTCTCAGCAGCTTTATCTCCTTTTTGCTTTGATCATTGTCGTGGGCTTGATTCTCCGTTTATGGGGACTAGGCAACGTCGGTCTGCATGGAGATGAGGAAACTACTGCTATGCCGGCCTTGGAGATTTTGAACTCTGGTTTGCCCCTTATGCCAAGTGGTATGCTATATCCGCGAGCACCTGTCCAATCCTACCTAATAGCCTTGTCAGCTTTAGTATTTGGCCCTTCGGAATGGGCTTTGAGATTTCCTTCTGTGATAGCAGGAAACTTGGGGATTGTTTTTGCCTTTTTCCTCGGGAAGCGGTTTTTGTCTCCCAAATGGAATCTTTTATTCGTCTTAATAATAGCGTTGAATCCTTGGATGATTACGGTATCGCAAACGGCGAGGATGTATATTTTCTTTTCGACGTCATTGATTCTGTTTGCGGTTTTGGTGTTCAGGTGGGAGGAAAATGGCAGTTGGAGAAGGCTCCTGGCCGCCTTTATTGCATTTCTTATCGCTCAACAATTCCACACGTTGGCCATATTCTCGACCTTCCTGTTTTTCTTCCCTTATTTGATCCATCCCTCACCAAAAAGGGTTGCACAGGGTTTAATCGCCTTCATCTTAGCTTTTGTTATCTTCCAATATCAGAGAAGTTTTGTGGCAGCGCAGTATGGTTCAACCTTGGCCCACTCACTTTTTGATTCTCCAGAAAAGTTGTCGCCATTAGAATTTCTCCTTTCCTATCACTTAATCGGGACAGCCCTTATTCTGTTGGTATGTTTATTCACTTTAGGAGCTGCGGTCTATTTTCAAAAACATAGGACATGGAATTTTCTGATTGGAATCGGTTTCTTGACCGTGGCAGTCGGAGCGGCTTTTTTCCTGCAATATCACATTGCATTCTTATTCTATTGCAGTGGAATCATTCTTTTTGTGCGTTCCAGTGCTCGAAAAGTTCTGTTATGTGTGTTGACGTTGTTGTTATTGGCGCTTTTTCTTTTCCAATTTTATTTGATATATGATTCAAGCCTCTATCCGAGCACGATAGAAATAGTGAAGGCCTTTGTCGGAAGGTTGTCTGTCTATCCGTATCTTGCATTTTTTGGGAAATTTCCAATAGCTCTGATTCTATACGCCTTCCCTTTTCTATATGCAATTCAAAGAATCGCTACCGGGTCGCCTGTGCCGGATCATTTTTTGTTTTTTATTATTTCCGTGGTCCTTCCCCTCGTATTGGCAGGCTTTTTCCGTTGGTATTTTTCACCCCGCTTTTCATTTCAACTCACTCCTTTTTTTGTTCTCTCCTGTTTGGCGGGCATATTTTATTTGGAAAAAGCCTTGAAACGAACTTTCGGCTCAAAGCGGTTGCAATACGCTTTTGTTGTAACCTGCTTTTTAGTTTTAGGTTTCATAAAACCTCTCGAACTCAGTGGCTCCGTAAATCCCAATTGTGAAAAGTTCCCGGATCATAAGGGAGCTGCTTCCTTTATGCATACTGTTCATTTGAATCCAAACGATTTAATTTTGGCTGAAGACGTTTTGCAACAGGTATATTATCTCGGAAAGGTGGACTATTGGTTGAGAGCCTTTGTTGATGCAAAAAGCTTTGTGAAGGAGAAAGACGGGATATTAGTCGATATATATACGCACACTCCTCTTATTGGCACCGGTGACGACTTAGAGAAAATCTTGACCGATAAAAATCGTGGTTTTCTTTACATTATTACCATGGGAAAGACGGATGATTCCAAATCTTATTATTTAGGTAATGGGATTCTCGATGTTCTAAATTTATATGATCCGGAAGTCATTTACATTGGTTGTGACAAAAAAACGATGGTATTGCGGTTACCACCAAATTCGCTCTTGCATGATGCTAATTGATGCTCCCAACTCTTCGTATTTAAAAAGTTATCGAAACGTTCGATAAAAGCTTGATCACATATTCAAAACAAAAATTCAGACAATTTTTGAATAAATTTTGCACAGGCATCCCATGCTGACCTTCTTGACAAAATCAGATAAGAAATTTTGGATTGCTCTTTTGCTCATCCTTTTGACTGGCTTCATCACTTTTCGTCTGGGAACAACACAAGACAGATTGATAAAAGGTGATGTACAGCACCTTCCCTTACGATTCAATGGTTGGCGAGGTGCCGACCTGACCATGAGTCCTGATGCGATTAGTTTGATTCAACCAGACATGTTTCTATTTCGTAACTACGAACGTGACAAGAAGGTCATTAATGTCTTTATTGGCTATTACGAAAACTTGGATAAATCAGATTTGGCCCATTCCCCGCTAGTTTGTTATCCTGGGGGCGGGTGGATTATTCACGATAAAAAAGATATTGTGTTTAATGTGCGTGGCTGTGACTTAGAGTTTACTCAACTTCAAGTAAAAAAGGGAGATATGCGAAATCTGGTAATCTATGGATACAGAGCTGGGAAATTAACGACGGGCAGCTTGATAAAGGCGCGCATTAACCTCATAAAGCATAAGGTTTTTAATAACGTCAGCAATAGTGCTTTCATACGCTTTTCCACTGATCTAAATAACGACGAACTACTGGCTCAAAACCTTATAAGAGCCTTTTTAAACGATTTCTATATGCAGCTTGACAAGCTTTTTGAAAGCTCCACTGAAAACATCTATGACCAATAATCGTCCAACTAAAACTCAGATTTACTATACACATCACTTGATTAAGGCCCTCGTTTTAGTCTCTCTCCTTGCCTTGCTCTATTGGCCTTCAATTTTGAATCTCATATACGCATGGAAAATAAAGCCACAATGCTCCCATGGCTATTTTATTATGCCCATTAGTATTTGGTTGTGCTGGCAAAGAAGAAACCGTTGGCACTATCTTACTGTTAACAGTTCATATTTGGGTTTCTTTTTGTTATTACCCGGTCTATTTTTTTACGTGATCTCTATTGTAGCAGCAGCTGATACGATTGCTAATATTTCAGTAATGCTCACTTTAGCCGGAGTTGTTATATTAACTTTTGGTCCTGCTGTTTTCAAAGCCTATTTATTTCCTTACCTCTTTCTGATCTTCATGTTTCCAATACCCGATGCTTTGTACCTGAGCCTCACCAATCCCCTTAAACTATTTGCCAGCAGTATTTCAACTAGCATACTTCAGGCTCTAGGAATTCCAACATTCCAAGACGGAAACATTTTACAGCTTGCCAACTTTCAAATGCAAGTTGTAGAGGCTTGTAGCGGAATGCGATCTCTTGTAACATACCTGATGCTTTCAACACTTCTGTCTAATTTTCTTAGTAATGGCTTTTGGAAAAAGTGTTTACTTATTATCTCTGCTATCCCTATTGCTTTTTTCAACAATATTCTTCGTATAACAGGAACCGGCGTTTTAGCTCGTTGGTATGGTCAAAAGGTTGCTCAAGGGTTCTTTCATGAATTTACAGGATTGGCAACCTTCGTTCTCGGATTTTTTTTGATACTCGGGATCTATTGGCTCCTTTCTGAAAAAGAATCTGAAGTTATCACGCTGTCGGCTTTTTGAGCCTAAACATGGAAGGAATAAATGGCCATACGTGTGACCTTTTTTGACCCTTATGTACGTGATGAAGTATCCCGGGCGAACTCAGTATCTTTAGAGGAGGTGATCTGAATTGTGGTCGACTAAAAAACTATTGCAATCATTCAAATCAAGGGGTGTTTACGGAACATTAAGATGGATATTCTACGGGTATTTTACGGTAAACAAATTCATAGTTTTCTACAGGAATCCTAAGAAACCATTAGATTATACTCACAAAGATCACCCCGTGCAGCTACGCAGGATTTCCATATCTGATTTGACATCATTAAGAAATCAAGAGGAAAGACTACCTGTTGAATTTTTCTGTGACATAACTCACAATTTCAGTACTGCTTATGTCGCTCTTGGCGACGCCAAGGTTGTTGCTATTCAGTGGCTTGTTTATCCGGGTGATACGTCCCGTTTTTTGAATCTTAAAGACGGTGATGTAGAACTAAACTACAACACTGTTTTACCGCGATTTCGAGGCAGAAGATTAGCCGAAGTACTTACGGCATTTGTAATAAAATCATGTACGGAAGAACTTAACCTCAAAAGAATATTCGAGGTGGTCAATGTGAACAATATTCCACAATACAAGCCAATGTTGCGTCTTGGTTTTGAACCGATCGAAGTTTTGACGCACTTTGGATTTTATCGTCCGAAGGCAACCTTGAAATATGTAAAATGAATATAGACGAACCACTAAAAAACGAAGTTGTGTTTTCCATTGTTGTCCTGACCCATGACCGTCGTCAGGTCTTGTCAGAACTCTTGGAGGAATTGTCTCTGATTCGCCGTTCGGATATGGAAGTCGTGGTAGTTGATAATGACTCCACTGACGGAACGGCTGACATGGTCAAAGAAAAATTTCTAGAATTCAGAATTGTGGCTTTAGAAAAAAATCATGGAGCTGTTGCGCGTAATAAGGGGATAGATGTTGCTAAAGGGAAATTTATAGTAACCATCGATGACGATATCCTTGGGCTTGATGACGTAGCGTTAGATAATCTAAAAAATCTATTCGATAGGAATCCCCTTGTTGGAGCTATATGTTTTAAAGTAATTGATTATTATGCAGGCAATGTTTGCAACTGGTGTCATCCCAATAAACTTGAGGAATCAGCGGATCATCCCTTTGTAACAACAGAGATTACAGAGGGGGCCGTCGCTTTTCGTAAAGAAATGCTTAAAAAGACGGGCTTATATACCGAGGAGTTGTTTATCAGTCACGAAGGTGCAGATTTGGCAGCCCGAATTTTAAATAAGGGTTACGAAATCTATTACACTCCACTTGTTTGTGTAAGCCACAAATATGCAAAAGAGGCTCGAGATAAATGGAGGAGGTATTATTACGACACACGTAACGATTTTTGGCTTGCAATTAGAAACTATCAGATTTTATACGCAATTAATCATCTTTTGAGGCGACTTCCTAAAACGTTCTTTTATTCAGCACGTGATGGTTATGCATATTATTGGGTGAAAGCCGTCAAAGATGCGTTTTCCGAATTGCCGATAATGATAAGACAAAGACGTCCTATATCATTGAAGGTTCATAGGAAGATGCGATATCTTAATAGAAATAGGCCTGGATTTATTTATTATTTCAAAAAAAGATTTTTTTCTAAGCAAGTTAGGATATGATCGAAGTTGTTCAGTATGATATAATATCTATTTATCGTACATGAAAATATTGCTTTAAGATTTTATCCTTTGTTTTGCTATATGCTTTATTTGGGAATTATGATCAGTCCAACAAAAGATAGACAGATTCCTGTACTTTTTGTTCTTCCTACATTAGGTGCTGGGGGTTCTGAACGTGTCGTGTTTAATCTATGCCTTCATCTTGGACCACAGTATCTTCCTATTGTGACTGCGTTTCGGGATGGTCCTTTAAGAAAGGATATGTCTGATGCTGGTATTCAAGTCCACGTTTTGAATCGACGAGGTGGAATTGACTTTATGCTGATTGTAAAATTAGTAAGGTTGATCCGAATTCATCAAATAAAAATATTAAACTGTCATCATTTCGTGTCTCTTTTTTATGCATTTTGGGCAGCATGTTTGACCGGTATACCTATTATACATACAGAGCATTCGAAATGGGAAATGGAAGCTTTACCTCCTTTTTGGAACTGGTGGTTTAGTTTTTTTCTAAAAAGGATTGATTTAGTAAGTGCGGTGTCCAAAATTACCTATGCTCATATTAAAGAAATTTACAACGTCGAGGAAAAACGGTTGGCACTTGTGCTTAATGGTATAGATGTTAATCTCTTCAAAAAGGGGAGAGAGAAAACAATATCAAGAGAGTCACTGGGTTTGAGGCCTCAGGATATTGTTTTTGGAACAGTAGGCAATTTACGTAAGGAAAAAAACCATGAACTTTTAATCAGAGCTTTGGCAACAATAATAAATAAGGGTAAATCCTTTAAGGCATTTAAGGCGCTATTCGTTGGTGACGGTCCTTGTCGTTCAGATCTTATTGCATTATCGACAAGATTGGGCGTTCATGAACATGTTATTTTTTTAGGCACTCGAACTGATGTCCATCGTTTGTATGGTATTTTTGACATTTATTGCCTTGTATCACGCTTTGAAGGACTCCCTTTAACGCTGCTTGAGTCTATGGCAACGGGAATACCCGTAATAGGGACAGACGTTTTAGGCATTAGGGAAGTTATCAGAAATAATGAAAGTGGATTATTAGTTCCGGATGATGAGCCGAAACAGTTAGCCAAAGCCATTTTGACCTTGGCCCAGAATGCAAAGTTAAGGAACTTCTTGTCAGAAAATGCTCGTCGCCTTGTTTTCGAGCATTATAATCTTACAAGCAGTGTACGGAATTATGACTCGCTTTTCCGGCGAGTAGTCCGTAAGGTTTAATACATTAACAGCCATCAACCCCTCGATGCTGCTGAAATTATGAAAGAGCTATGATTCTTATTGCTGCCCTTTTCTGGATCTTGCTTTTCTTGCTCTTCTACCCCTATCTGGGGTATCCAATTTCACTCTATATAGCTTCGATACTTCGCAAGTTGCCTCTTTCTATGTCTCAAGGGGCTGAGCTACCCACTTTATCGATAATCGTACCTGCCTACAATGAAGAGGAAGTTATAATAAAAAGACTTCAAAACATACTTAACATTGATTATCCACAAGAATTAATACAGATTATCGTAGTTTCGGATGCTTCAACGGATAATACAAATGAGTTGATTACAGGTTTCAAGGAGAAAAGGGTTCACCTTATTGTTAATAAGCGAAGACGCGGCAAAACTTATGGTCTGAACCGGGCATGCGAGATTGCCAAGGGTGAGATCCTTATCTTTACAGATGCAAATGCCATGTTCGATACCCAAGCCCTTCGTATAATGGTCCGGAATTTTGCTGATCCAAAAGTGGGCTTGGTTACGGGTAGTACCAACTATTACGATAGGAATGAAGACGGTAGTATGATTTTGTTGATGGGCCTTTATACGCGATTCGAAAGGTGGATCAAAGCATTGGAAAGTAGAGTTGTGTCCTGTGTCGGTGCTGATGGAGCTGTTTTTGGTTTAAGAAAAGCCCTTTATCGGCCTTTGATAGAGGCGGATATAAACGATTTTGTAACGCCTTTGGATGTCGTGCGCCAGGGTTATCGTGTCATCTTTGACCCGAGGGTCTTTTGTGTAGAAGAACACTCTACAAATGAGTCAGAGGAATTTTGGCGGCAGGTACGTATTGCTAATCGTACTATTCGAGCGATTATAACCCATCGAGACTTATTAAATCCCTTTTGTTATGGGTTCTTTGCCTGGATGCTTTGGTCGCATAAGGTGCTTCGCTTCTTGTTCCCCTGGTTTGCTCTTATTTTACTTGGAACTAACCTGATTTTGGCATTCTCCCTATGGACTATTTACAAAGCAAGCGCTGTTTGTTTTATGATTCTGGTTATTACAATTGTTCTGTCCAAGAATTATAAACAGGCCTCTTTTTCTTTGCTTAGATCGTTTATGAATATGAACCAGGCGTTTCTGGTTGCCTGGTTTAAGGTCTTTAAGAAACAGACTATCGTTGTTTGGGAAAAAGAGCAGGATGAGTAATCCTAATATATTAACAAATCATCCGGGAAGAGATAAAAGCGAGACATGGGCAAAATTAACACATTGCCCTGTATCTAAGAGCACTCTTTCCCGGAATATTCTTAATAGCTTCCTTATTGCTTGGGGTCTTTTCCGCCTCCGTTCAAGTTATAGGGTGGTTGTGCTTGGAGGGGGCGCCCAGGTAGACATGTTCTACATGATTTTGCAGCGGCTCTGGCCATTCAACTCAAGACCTATCGTTAAAATTGATTGCCTCTGGTATGAATCCTCACCACTGAAACAATTTTTCAAGAGACGCATTTTTAGATGGCTCGATAAAGTGGTCAATCGTTATGTTGTCTGGGCAAGTCGTGAGGTAAGCGATTATGCGAGGGTTTTTGGTCTTCCGCGTGAAAAGTTTGTTTTTATCCCGTACCATACAACCGTAGATTTCAACGCAATTACCGTTAGAAATGGGGACTACCTGTTCAGTGGGGGAAACTTTGCGCGGAATTATTCGACTCTTGCTAAGGCTGTTGAAGGGCTGGATCTTAGAGTCATCATAGCATGTACGAATTCAAAGGCTTTGAATGCTGTCAGATTCCCGTCCAATGTAGATGTCGTGGGTGTAAATCATCAAGAATTTATGCAGCTGATAGCGGGATCGGGTATCAATGTGGTATCTCTGAGTGGTGGTTTGCTACATTCGGGGGGGCAACAGACCTTTTTGAATGCTATGACCATGGGGAAACCGGTCATCGTTACTGACCCAGAAGGCGCTAATGATTATATAGAGGACGGGGTCGATGGTATTCTTGTACCCCCGTCTGACCCGGAGCGGCTTCGATCGGCAATTCTTAAGTTACACCATCACCACGATTTTGCCATGAGATTAGGGCAGGCGGCCAGAAAAAAAGCCTTACGATTGGACACAGAAGCCAATCTTGCTGCCATTGCAAAGTTGGCTCGAGAGGTAATTCATAAGGGATAAAGTTTCGGATCAGGATTGTGAAATCGATTAAACGTTTGCGAAACAACTTACTATCTCTATCAGCAGCCGATGTTGTGGCTAAAGCGCTTGGTGCTGTTCTGTATATTATCCTTGCACGCTATTTAGGACCAGAACAATTTGGGATCTATTCTCTTGCAGTATCCTTTGGGCTTATCTTTGGTCTATTAGCCAACCTGGGGCTTGATCCACTCATTATCAAGGATGTGGCAAGGGATCCAACATTATCTGAAAGCTATTTCAGCCATGCCGTTTTGCTCAAATTGGCCGGAGGCACTTTATCTTTTCTTCTTCTTGTCGTAGTCACTCTTGTTTTGGGCTACGAATCGGAAGTCCGGACAACAATAATCATTTTCGCCAGTTTATTTTTCATCATGCCCTTAAACGCAGCCCAGGGTGCCATTTTCAAGGCGCATCAAAAAATGGGTTATGTAGCGCTGATGAACGCGTTACGTCCTTTCGTTAACTTAATCCTGGTCTTGGTAGCAATCGCACTGGGGTTTGGAGTACAGGCGATTGCAGGAATCCATATATTAAGGGCTTTCATTCTGTTTCTTTTTTTCTACTTTTTTGTTCTTAAACGTTATTTCTGCCATTTTTCCCTTCCTGAAAATGGTAGTCTTTTTCTGCCAATGCTTAAATCTGCAAGCCCTTTCGTATTTATTGGAGTTCTCTTTATCGTCAATGCTAAGGTATCAATCCTCATAATTTCGAAGATCGTTGGTGTTGAAGCTGTAGGATGGTATAGCGCGGCCAATGAATTGGTCGTGATGCTGTTTGTCATTCCGACCATGCTTTCTACAGTGCTGTTCCCGGATTTTTCAAAAAGCTATGGCCAAGGTGACACAACTCATCTGATCAAAACCGGGAACTTTGTTATCAAAATGCTCAACTTCATAGGCGTTCCAAGTGGAATGGGTTTATTTCTCCTTGCCCCGCAAATTATAGAATTGATCTATGGGCAAAACTATCAGGAATCGGTGATCGTATTACGTATTCTTAGCTTTAATATGTGTTTCTTCTTTTCCCGGTCGGTTCTCGGCTGGCTTTTAACAGCGATTGAACAAGTAAAGATTTTAATGAAGATTAATATGGTTGCGTTGGGTCTAAATGTCTTTCTGAACCTCTTGTTGGTACCTTTCTGGGGCTATCCCGCGGCAGCCATTGGTACGCTCATATCAATTTTGTTTGCCTATGCTGCCTTATGTTGGTTTTTGACCCGACAGTTGAAAGAAATAGTAATTATCAAAACTTTTATAAAGCCTATTTTGGCTTGCCTTGTCATGACAATCGTTCTCCTTCAATGTGGGCAGTTACACCTTTTTCTTAAGATTGGTGTTGGTATCGGGGTTTATGGATTGACATCGCTTCTCCTATCGGTTTTCAGTAGAGATGAAATGGCGCTTCTCAGCGGGGCTTTTGTGGCTGGAGGAAGATGACGAACAACAGGAGCAAAAAAATCAACAGCTTCCCAGAGTTCATGGAAAGAATCCTTCCGGTGTTATCCAAAACATGGCCAGACCTATTTGAAAACACATCTACTTCTGACCGTAACAAAATAAAGGTTTCTGAGTTGTTTGGGCAGGGTGCAACGTCAAGACAGTTCTTGATAAATATTCCAATGCTTCCTGAAGGAGAACAGAAGTTTTTTGTTAAACAGTATGTTTTAGAGAAAGGTAATCGGGATTTTTGGGAAACCCAGTTAAAACAGGATTTTACTGTAACGAAAATTCTTTCTAGAACAACAGCAACCTCCAGGTGGTTCAAGGTTTTGCGGCCTTACATTATTATACCCAATGATTTGCTATCAATAACAGAATACGTAGAAGGACAAAATCTCGGCCATTTGTTTTCTAAAGCCCTCCGTTTTTCCATGCTGCCATGGTCTTCATTTGAGCATCTGCATAATTTCGTACGACTTGCTGGACACGGTTTGGCAGAGCTTCAGAGTTTAGATCTTGATATGTTTTTTCAAGTTTTTGGGCAACCTGATCTCAATGATTATATAGGAAAAGTCCTTATGTCTTTTGATGATACAGCGATCTATTTGGAGAAGTCGGGGTGTTTTCCTGAGTTGATAAACTTGGGACGGCAAACTTTTGAGAATATATTGACAGCTTCACATTTTAGAGAAAAAATGTGTTTTCAACATAATGATTTTATACTGCAGAATTTCATTGTGGACGCCCAAAATTGCCTTGTTCTTTTCGATTTCCCGAATGCTAAATTTGGTCTTCCTTATTGGGACATAGCCCATTTCATTAATTCCTTAGAGGACCTTTCCTACCTTCGTACTGTATCCGAGGAGCATGTTAGGAGTTTAGTGCGGTCCTTCTTATTGGGTTTCGGAGTTCATGAACGTTTAGATCCTCTGATATTTGATGCCTTCAGACTATACTTCCAGTTTTTGTCAACAATGATAATTCTAAGAGTAGGACATTCCCGGCGCTTCGGATTCCGACGACTATTGCATGAAAATACTTTGAATCGTTTTGAACGAAGAGTGCGGCAACTTTTGAAGAGTATTGATGACGGAAATGGCGAGCTGACTTCGATGATCTAAAGCTATCAAGGCTTCTGATTTCTCCTAAAAACACAAGGGGTTAGATAAATCAGTTGCCAATTGGCATTGCGATATTTGATATGAAAAATTTCCCCAAACTTGTTATTCTCGGACTTATGTATTTCAGTATCGGTCGTCCTCAGGATAGTATCCTTTTTCTTAAATACTTACACTTGGGAGATATTCTTGGCGGCCTGACAATAGTTTGCCTTTTGTTCTTTCAAGATAAAATAGAGTGGCCAGAAGGTTTTAAAAACAAAGAAGGTACTTTGCTGGCTCTGCTAATCATCTGGATGGTTGTGTGCTCACCTTTTTCAATTCACTTGGGCCATAGCCTTAATTTTTTTAAGGAATTGACAAAAGGGATAATTTTATATTTAGGTTTAATGCTTTTTTTCAGTTCCGAAAAGGATTTCAAATATTTCGCAAGGATAATGCTGTTTTCTGCTGCTACTCTCAGCCTGACAAGCTTAATGACTGGAGTGTCTGAATCACGTGTCAGCGTGGGGACTATGTACGATCCGAACGATATTTCCATGGTGCTGATTGCTTGTTTCCCTTTTATTTTTTGGGTTCTGAGCAACGAAAAAATGGTCCTTAAGGCCGTTTCCGTAATAACGGTTGTGGCAAGCTGCATACGGATTATTTCAGCACAATCGCGCATGGGGTTTCTCGCCCTGATTCTTCTGGGACTATTATTCACATTCCTCCAAGTGTCAGCAAAAACTGGAATTATTAAAAGGATAATCGCTGTAGGGGCTATTTTGCTCCTCCTGATGACATTTGGCACCGACGCTTATTGGACTAGAATGCAGGGCATATTTACAGACAGCTCAACAGGGTCAGGACGTACGGTTGTATGGAAGCGTGCTTTGAAAATGGTAAGTGAGAAACCAATATTTGGATCCGGGCCAGGTGCTTTTAGTTCCGCATACGGCCGGAAACTGAGTGGCGGGGAGTTCGAACTCGTTGGTGACTCTCATGTCGACCATGGTTGGAAGACCGCTCATAATACCTATATACTTGTGATGACAGAGTCGGGTCTGCCGGGCTTTTTCCTTTATTGTGCATTGATCTTATCGACGTTAGTCCATTTGGAGAAGATTCGCCGGCGGTACAAAACCAATGACAACAGTTGTCACCCTGTTCAACATATGGCAAGTACCTTGGAATTGAGTTTTTTGACCTTCTTATTTTGCTCATTTTTTCTTTCGGCAATCAAATCTCCCATCTTGTTTGCTTTGTTGGCCGGGGGCATCTTGATTCGGAAAATTGCTTATAAAGAAGTGTTGAGTTCAGTGGATGAGGTACAAACATATGTTGAAAAAAAGACAGAATAGGTCGTTCAGGCCCGGCTTTTATCCTAAACTTCTTCAAATCCGTAGACTTATTAGGGGCTTTATTAGTTGTTTTCGGCCTCGCTTCAAAATTCTGGCATATCATTCCCTTAACCATGTGAGCAGGGATCCTTATGAAGTTAAGGCCGAAGTCTTTGAGGAACAGATTGGTTTCTTGGCGGAGGAACGCTATAAGGTAGTAGGCTTGGAAGAAGCAGTGCGTATTATGGCTAAAGGGATAATCCGCGACAAGACAGTCGTTATAACGTTTGACGATGGCTTCGCAAGTTTATCTGATTTTGCCTTTCCGGTTCTAAAAAACTTTGATTTTCCTGCAACGGTTTTTCTCCCTTTTAACTATATTGGGGGCATTGATGCTTTTTCTTATGATAAGCCAAGACCTGACATGCCTGTTTTGGGCTGGGCTGATATTGAAGATTCCACGAAATATGGTATTGTCTATGGTTCTCATACAATGTCCCATAGAAATCTAGCCGAACTAGATGATACTGAATTAAGTTTTGAACTGAGTGAATCAAAAAATATTCTTAAGCGTCGTCTTGGATTGGACTTTTATGCTTTAGCTTACCCGTTTGGCATGTTCGACGAACGTGTTAAACAGGTTGTACGTGATGCAGGATATGATTGCGCGCTGTGTTTTGGAAACATTCTTAGTAACACAAAGAGCACTGACGTATTTGAGATGAAAAGGGAAAAGATACTTAATTCAACCTCATTAGATGATTTTGCTGACCTCATTGATGTGCGGAAAGATTCTATTCGTAAGATCAGAGATATCATAAGGCGCGCGCTAATAATCAATGCTTAAGTTCGCACCAATCAGCAATATTGAAGTGGAGACAACAATTTCTTGTGCAATTTGCTAAAAAGATAACCCAGGCAGACACCTTAAATGCCGTATACGGAGGGTGTCAAGGTAGTTGTCACCTGATCCATAAGTTAGGCCGCCTTTTTTAAACAGTTCATCTGGTTGGTTTCGTCCTTTTTTTCAGGATTCAGCCAAACCTGATGTACTAGGTTCCAATTA
>JAUVVL010000162.1 GCA_030604635.1 Desulfobacteraceae bacterium | reverse complement strand
CATGTAAAAAGTCCTTTTTACATGGATTAAGGAATTTAGGGATTAAGGAATTGCGAATTATTTAAAGACATTATGAATGCGTAAAATTGAATAATTCAGCAAGTTTTGACTTTTTACTTCGCCATCAACCTTTGAAAAGCTTTGAATTTGTGATGTAACCTGTTATGGCTGTTGCTGCTGCTGTTGCGGGGCTTACAAGGTGTATCATGCCGCCTTTGCCCATTCGTCCGTTGAAATTTCGGTTTGTTGTGGATGCGCATACTTCACCTTCTGCCAGTACGCCGTTGCTCATGCCCAGACAGGCTCCGCAGGTCGGATTTGTAACGCAGAATCCTGAATCCATGAATGTTTGCAGGATGCCTTCTTCCATTGCCTGGCTAAAGACTTTGGATGTGGCTGGCGAGACAATGCCCCGCACTGAATCGCTGATTTTTTTTCCGCTGAGCACCCGGGCTGCGACCCGGAGGTCTTCGATTCTTCCATTGGTGCATGATCCGATGTAGACCTGGTCTATCTTTATTGTTTCCATCTCCCTTACGGGTTTGACCTGATCAGGTTTGTATCCGAAAGTTACCAGCGGTTCCAGTCGGCTTACATCATGCTCAATCACTTGATCGTACCGGGCGTCGGGATCGGAAGAAAACATGGCAAAGGCCTCAAGCGCCGCTTTTTCAGTGGCATATTCATCTTTGATAAACTCCCAGAGATATTCGACTGTTGTCATGTCAGGATGGCAGATGCCAGAGGTTCCCCCCGCTTCAACAGCCATGTTGCAGAGCGTCATTCTGGCTTCCATACTCATGGCATTAACCACAGGCCCGGTAAATTCCAGGACTTTGTTGGTTGCGCCGTTTACACCCAGGTGGCCGATGACCGAAAGGATCACATCTTTGGCATATACGCCTTCAGGCATCAGGCCGCAGATGTTTATTTTGATGGTTGACGGATAGTGAAAGGCGCAAATCCCCTTCAGAATTCCAACCTCAAGGTCTGTCGTCCCGACACCGGCCGCAAATGCGCCGAAGGCACCATGAGTGCATGTATGGGAATCACCCATAATCACCGTATAGCCCGGGCGCACAAATCCCTTTTCCGGGAAAATCGCATGGCAGATCCCGTTTTTGCCGATATCAAAAAAATCCCGAATATTGTGGCGTCGTGCCCATTCTCTGAGAATTTTACCCTGCATTGCAGTCTTTGAGTCCTTTGCAGGCGTAACATGATCTATGACGGCCTTGATTTTATCAGGGTCAAACACCCGGTCCTTATTACGGCTTACCAGATCATTGATTGCGATCGGTGTTGTTATCTCATGACAGAATACGGCATCGAGCCGGATCACATGGATATCTTCCGAAGGACTATCCACGTGGTGGGCAGCAAAAATTTTTTCAGCAATGGTCTTTCCCATATATTCACCTATATGTGGCTTGTTGTATATTTATTTGGTCGTAAAAAACCTGGTCCTCTGGGCCATGTCTGTCCCGCATTGCGGGGGTCAGAGATAAATGGCTCTGCCTGAAAAGAATGAACTCGGAATATTGAATTTATAAATCCCAAATTACAAGCACCAAATTACAAATAAATCTCAAATTTCAATATCCAATGACCTAAACAGATTTGGTTTTTTCTTCTTCAAGATCATAGAAGAGTTTGGAATTTTGAATTTCGGTCATTGTTATTTGTTTGATATTTGATATTTATTATTTGGAATTTAATTTACTCCATTTGAGATAGATACACCCCTATGGGGTGAAATCAAAGCCGGGTCCTTTGGCTCGGATTCTTTATTTTAAGAAAAAGCCGGATAAATTCTTCATGAGAAATGCGGGTTAGTCCGTGTCTGTTTTAAGCACCGACAAAAAGGCAGACTGTGGTATCATTACCTGGCCCACCATCTTCATCCTTTTTTTCCCTTTTTTTTGTTTTTCAAGGAGCTTTCGTTTTCGTGTTACGTCGCCGCCATAGCATTTTGCCGTAACGTCCTTTCTAAACGCTGAAACCGTCTTACGGGCGATAATATTCCCGCCGATAGCCCCCTGGATGGCTATTTTAAACATCTGTCGCGGAATTTCATCCTTTAGTTTTTCGCAGGCACGCCTTGCCCGCTCAACCGATCTGTTCCGGTGAACAAGCTGGGAAAGCGCATCGACCCGCTCCCCGTTGATCAGAATGTCAATCTTGACAAGATCCGTCTCTCTAAAATCTATTAACTCGTAGTCGAAGGATCCATACCCCTGGGTAACAGATTTGAGCTTGTCGTAAAAATCATAAATAACTTCAGCAAGCGGAAGTTCAAATATCATCTCCAGGCGATTATTGGCCAGATACTGATAATTCTTATTAATCCCTCTGCGATCCAGGCAGAGCTTCATGACTGAGCCCATGTAACGGTCGGGTATTATGATGGAGGCATGGATAAACGGCTCTTTTGTACGTTCAATCGTTGTAGGATCCGGATATAGGGCTGGATTGTCAATGACCAACGTCGAGCCGTCATTCATGATCAACTTGTACTGGACCGAAGGCGCAGTAAGTATCAAAGAAAGACCATATTCACGCTCAAGCCGCTCCTGAACAACCTCAAGATGGAGGAGCCCCAGGAAGCCGCAACGGAACCCAAAACCAAGAGCCACTGACGTATCTTTTTCATAAATCAGGGAGGCATCATTTAGTTTGAGCTTTTCCAGCCCGGCAGCCAGTTCCCCGTAACCGTCAGAAGCCACCGGGTAGATCGAGGAAAAAACAACCGGTTTTGCTTCCTTGAATCCGGGCATGGGCGTTTCACAGGGCCGATCCTTTAATGTGATGGTATCCCCGCATTGGGTGTCGCTAACCGTCTTTATACCTGCAATCATATAGCCAACCTGGCCTGCTGAAATCTCTTTCTGGGGTATGCGGTCGATCTGAAATATTCCGACCTCTTCGGCCTTGTAAACGGTATTATTAGACATAAATAGAATCAAATCTTTTGGCTTTACTTTTCCCTGGAAGACCCGGAAATGTACAATGGTGCCCCGGAAAGAATCATAATGGGAATCAAAAATTAAAGCGCTAAGTGGTGCCCGCGGGTCTCCTGAAGGCGGCGGCAGATAATTCACGATCCCCTCAAGTACTTCCTCTATGCCTATACCCTCTTTGGCTGATGTAAGTATTGAGGTTTCAGGGTCAAGGCCGAGATCTTCCTCTATCTGTTTTTTTACCCGTTCAACATCGGCCGACGGCAGATCGATTTTATTGATCACGGGAATAATTTCAAGATCGTGCTCCAGGGCCAGATAAAGATTCGCCAGGGTCTGGGCCTCCACGCCCTGGCTGGCATCTATCAGAAGCAGCGCGCCTTCACATGAAGCAAGCGCCCGGGAAACTTCATAAGTAAAGTCCACATGTCCGGGCGTGTCTATGAGATTCAAGTAATATGTCTGATTGTTTTTGGAGGTATATGGCAGACAAATTGTCTGGCTCTTTATTGTAATACCCCGTTCCCGCTCAATGTCCATGGTGTCGAGGATCTGATCTTTAAAATCCCTATCCAGGACAACATTGGTCGCCTGGATTAGGCGATCGGAAAGCGTTGATTTGCCATGATCAATATGTGCGATAATGCTGAAGTTTCGAATGTTTTTCATTTTATCTGTTGGCGTTGCCACCTACGGCTATGCAATGCTCAAAAGTAGGTTGACACGGTCTGCCTTTCCAATTATATTATTATAATAAAAAAAGCTTTTATTATCAAATTGTTTCTGAACATGTCAACCCCGGCACTTAAGTGCCGGTATATGTTTACATCAAAAGTGTTTGTCTGGGCAACAAGAAATGGATAAAATTTTAATTGTCGATGATGATGCTGGTATCAGAAACTCGATGCAAGAATTTATGAAGGGTGCTGGATACAATTCCTTTACGGCATCCAATGCGGAAGAGGCACTCGAATTATTAAAATCAGACATTGTGGATGTCGTAATTGCCGATATAATTCTGATCGGCATGGACGGCCTTGAGCTTACAGACTTTATAAAACAAAATTATGATACAGATGTCATTATAATGACAGGTTACAGTGAAAAATATTCTTATGAAGATGCCATTAACAAAGGCGCCAGCGACCTTGTCTTTAAACCGATTCATTACAAAGAGCTGATGCTCAGGTTGAAAAGAGTATTAAAAGAGCGACATCACACCAAAGAACGTACCCAGATGCTGAAGACGCTTGAAAAGCTCGCAATAACTGATGGTCTCACAAAGCTCTATAATTCAAGGCACTTTTATAGTCAACTGGAAATAGAGATTGGCCGGTGCAACCGCTACGGCCATTCACTTGCACTTTTACTTTTAGATATTGATAACTTCAAGAAGTGCAACGATACTTATGGACACCTTGAGGGCGACAAGGTGCTGGTCAGACTCGGTCAGATTATTAAGTCATGCCTTAGAACAATGGACTCTGCTTACAGATATGGTGGTGAGGAATTTACGATTATCCTGCCGGAAACAACCGGAAAAGAGGCCAAAAATGTTGCCCAGAGGATAAGTGATGCCGTGGAGTCAGAAAGATTTTCGCCGGAAACCAGGGAAGACTTTTCGATAACCATCAGCATAGGGGTTACAGAATATTATAAAAAAGAACAACTATCAACATTTATCCATAGAGCTGACAAAGCAATGTATAAATCAAAAGCAAAAGGCCGAAACAGAATTTCCTTCCTGGTTGCTGAAAAAGCTGGATAATCATGGTCACGATGCCGGCTTGACCTTCCTGTTTAACCCATCACCAAACCCAAAGCGAAAAATTGATTTTGAAACCACTTCAAGGCTGACCCTGCGGGATAGTCCTATTTGCGGAGCCGTCCCACCGTGAATGCGACAAAAAAAATAAAAGAGGCCAGTGTAACAATGGTTGCACCGGATGCCAGGTCCGCATAGTAAGATATCAGGAGACCGCCGACGGTGGATATCAAGGCAATGGAAATAGAGATGGTGATCATTGAAACATAGTGGCGGGTTATCTGCGAAGCTGCCGCTCCCGGAATGACCAGAAGTGCGGAAACAAGGATGATTCCTATAATCTTCATGCTGATGACCACTGACAGGGCCAGGATGGTCAGGAAAAAATGATCGAGAAAGGCGACAGGCATTCCACTGACAAAGGCGACTTCCCGGTCATAGGCAACAAACAGCATTTCCTTGAAAAACAAAACCGTGGATATAAGTACCAGGCCTCCCAGTAAAGCAATGATGATCAAGTCTTGTCTTGTTATTGCAAGAATGTTTCCGAAAAGATACCCGAAAAGATCCACGTTGTATTGATCTGACATGCCGATGAAAATAACCCCCAGAGCCATTGCAAGGGGAAAAAAGATTCCGATGGTTGTATCTGTGCTCAATTTACCCTGTTTTCCGATATAGCCGATGGCGTTGGCGACAACCACGGCAAAACCAACGGCTGTGAGTGTCGGGGAGATGCCTAAAAGTGATCCCAGGGCAACGCCGCCGAAAGCCGAGTGCGCTACACCGACGCCGACAAAAGATAATCTGCGCAGGACGACAAAAAAAGAAACCACTGCCAAAACCAGGCTTAGCATTGTTCCGGCCAAAAAGGCGTTTTGCATAAATTCAAGGTCTAAAATTTCAATCATGATTTTCGTGCCGATGATAACATGTTACACATCTAGGATCATGGACGATAACTTTCATGTCCTTTCCAAAAACGCTTTGTTGTATTTCCGGCGTGAAACAGGAGTCGGGCTCACCATGATAGTGAAGCTGAATGTTGAGGCATGCAACGCGATCCGCATGTGAAGTAATTACCCCGATATCATGGGAAACCATGATAGTGGATATGCCCTGCTCACTTCTGAATTTAGCCAGCAGTTCATAAAAGTCTTCCTGGGCCACGCTGTCAACACCGGTTGAGGGCTCGTCCAGGACCAACAGTTTTGGTTTCGAAGCCAATGCCCGTGCAATATTTACCCGCTGCTGCTGTCCGCCTGATAAAACACTAAAGGGCTTTTTGGCATGGTCAGCCATGTTTACCTGTGAGAGCAGGTCCATGGCAACCTGTTTGTTGTTGCGATCAGGTCGATTAAAGAGGCCCAGCCGGCTATAAAGCCCCATGAGAACAACATCCAGTACGCTTACAGGAAATGATCGATCTGCATGGGAGACCTGGGGAAGGTACCCGATTTCGAGCCTGCCGCGTTTGCACGGGCTCTGCCCTAACAATTTTACACTCCCTTTTTCCGGACGTATAAGCCCCAGAATTACATTAAGTAATGTGGTTTTCCCGCCGCCATTGGGACCGACGATGCCGAAGATTTCACCTGCATAGCATTTGAAGTATATGGATTTTAGAACCCATTTCCCGTCATACGCGACCCAGACATCATTAAGGTCAACAAGGACGTCATTTTCATTTTCAGTATCTGTTACCGGGGCTTTCATTTCATGGCCTCCTGCAAAACGTTCAGATTATACTTCATGAGATCAAGGTAAGTGCTGCGTCTTTTTATTTCGGGACCGCCCAAAGGATCGAGCAAAAGTATATTTACATTCGCTTCCCTGGCAATGACCTTCGCGGCCCTGGGGTTGAGCTGGGGTTCGGCAAAAACCGCCCGGAGACGGTATTTTTTAATCAATGCGATAATATTCCTAATCTGTAGCGGAGTCGGATTTCTGCCCGGAGCAGCTTCGATGACACCAACAGATTCAAGACCATAGCTCCTTGCAAAGTAATCCCATGAAGCGTGAAAGGAGACATATTTTCTGATTCTGAAAGTTTCAACCGTCGCTTTAATCAGGCGGTGGAGTTTATCCAACTCATCCAAATACATTTGGCCTTGTTGGTTATAGTATTTTATATGCTGATGATCAACCTCGCAAAGGGCGGCAATAATTTTATTGACCATCGATTTTGCGATTTCAGGGTCCAGCCATATGTGGGGATTGGCAACTACGGATTTATGGTCTGAAACATCTGTCTTGTCATGATGATGTCCGGTTGTGTGTATCAGAGAAACCCCTTGGGACAACACAACCGTCTTGAGGCGTTTTCCTGATAAATCGACAAATTTTTGGGCCCAGAATTCAAACCCGGCGCCGACCATGAAGAAGATCCTTGCAGAGGAGAATTTTTTTACAAGGCTCGGTTTGGGTTGGAATGTGTGGGGGCTGGCACCCGCCGGAAGGACGAAGGTAACATCAACATGATCCCCTCCAACCTGCTGGATCATGTCGGCAATTGGAAATATGCCGGCGATAACCGGTAGCTTCTCCCCCAGGCATGTGGATGCGGAAAACTGGATGATAAAAAAAAGCAATGCGCAAAAAGAAAGGCGATAAAAATTAATTATTTTCACGTAAAATCCTTCACTAACTATTATCCCATATAACCATGCCATAATAGAAAGTTAGTTTTTCAGTAACCGGCACGAATTTTCTTAACCCTTCCCACCTTCCCATTAACCAGCCGGACCTTTATACCGTGAGGATGGCCGGCCGATTTCGTGAGAATATCCTTGACAACGCCACGGGTCAGTTTTCCGTTGCGCTGGTCCTTTTTTAGCACGATGTCAACTTCGATTCCAGGTTTTATATCCGAATATTTTTGTATTTTCATATACTAACTCCATTGACTTTGTCCCTCAATTTTCCGGAACACCGGGCGCCAACATCAAAATTTCCCACAAAACGTCTTAAGGGTCGCCCAAAACCATCCAAAAATTGATGAGATCAGATCCGGATGGCAAACCATCGGGGTCACCCATTTGTTTTGAAGGTCAGACTTTGCCAAAGAATTCCTGTAACTCTTTAATTGCAGCAACTTTTGTGTCTAAAGGTATATTATCCTCAAATAAGAATTCCAACAGAACTATCATCTTATAATCCACCGATGAGGTCTTATATTCCTGGAAAGAGCTGACCTTGACGTCCCTCAGTTTCCCATAATTATCCCCTTTAAATAAATCCGTTTTTCTCAAAATGAGATTGATTGCCTCTTTGGCATCGTCAGGGTTCTCCAACACAATTTCAATTCCATCCAATTTTTTAACAGCTTTAATGATCTTTTCACTTTCGACCTTAATTTTCATATCGCTATTCCATGCACTCCAGAAAACAATTCCATTCCAATATCTTTTACTTTGCAAAGAACATCAAACCCCGATTTATAGCATTTGAAATCCTTTGGACATTTCAAGTGACCAATAATTTCTTTTATTTGCTTATCGGTTTGTTCCACAGGGTTCCTCCATAGACATTATTTCGAGGAAGGGCGGACTTTATAAATAACTTGAAATTGAGGTAAAGTTATTTATTTATGGATGTCGCCCTCTTTTGCACTGACAAGGCGATTGCTCAACCTGGAAAACGAGCATTTTTACCCAAAACAGCCTTGAGCCGAAATGGGTAAAAGTATAGCGGGTAAATCTCTTGTCCAAGGAGACGCCCTTTCCTCCATCCTCGACTTTTTTGCCATCATGAACCGGCTCTAAAGGAATTGCTAAGATACTGTAAAACCAAAGATGTCCTCAGGCTTATGCTCAAGTCCAATTAGTCTAGGGCGTCCACAAAAGTCTCCCAAAAGTCTTCACCCAACTTTTCACCCGGCGTTTTTATTTTTTGTGCAAAGAGTTCTACAAAAAAACCAGAAAAATCGCACTTGAATACAGGTTCCGGCGAATTGGAAACACGACACGCATGGATAATTTTAAAAATTCCTCTACCCCAGGCCTCAATTAGACCTGCACGAAAAAACACATTAGCAATAACAGGATTAAAAGGTTTTGAAGGATGTTTCTCCTTCAATTGTGATATT
>JAUVVL010000336.1 GCA_030604635.1 Desulfobacteraceae bacterium | reverse complement strand
TTATTGATGTAGGCTATGCATCATTCCAGACCTGACTTTTAGAGTATAGAGTATTGGTGATCGGTCTGGGCCAGGGTTGAGGAACGCGCTTTCAGCGCGATCAATTATAATTAAAATTGGCAGAATACCTTAACTTTAGAAACTTTAGTTCACTTTAGGCACTTTACACTTTTGCATACATAGAATGAATAAACCAAGTTATAAATACGTGATCGTATTTATGAATACATGTACTTAGGTATTATCTCAACAGCGTCATTTTCTTTTTTTCACTTAACACTGCCATCTTTTGTTTTTTATTTAACAACTTTGCAAGCAACTCAAGGTCGTTGTCCTTTTCAGCTGCCTTTATTTGTTCAATTAACTTCCTTTCACTTCTATTTCGGATCGACTCAAATCGGGCTAAAATCACACGACAGCTCTCATGATCCCATATATCCTCTCCCATTGCCAGAGAGGCTATCAAGTTCTTTTGCTCTTTATCGTCAATTAAATTCATAACATCAGACACTTGTACTTTTGAGTAATCCTTGTGCTTTAGAACCAACTGGCCGATGGATTTTAAGCCCTTATCCTCAAAAAAATCGAGTATATTACGCTCGGTAATTTCAGGTATAATTTGCGGGAATTGAAGCATCATTACGATGATCTGACGCTCAAGCCTGCCCCACTTGCCATTTAGCGCTTTTCCCTGAACCTTATCCTGAACACCTGTTTTTCGGGAACCTCGAGGATCATCATCGTTTGACCACTTTGCCCCTTTAGCGCCCTTATTTTTTTGAGCAGATACTTCTCTGATCTTTTCCAGAACAGCGGCTTCATCAATACTGACACGCTCGGCAAGTTCCTTGATGTATAAGGATCTTTTCATGTTATCATTGATTGATGCCAGAGGCTCTTTTAGCTCTGAAATCACACGGATTTTTCCTTCAATGGAAAGTCCGTGCTTTTTCACGGCAGAATCTATGAGAAAAGACATGATCCCATGGGCTTTTGAAGCGGCATTAATAAAGGACTCATATCCGAATTCGAAAAGGTATGAATCAGGGTCATAACCTGCCGGCAGCACGATAATACTGGCATCCACTTCCCCTCTCATAAAGATCCCGATGCTTCGAAGTGCAGCCTTTATACCGGCATCGTCTGAGTCAAATACAAGGACCACCCTGTCGGCATATCCTTTAAGCAGCTGAACATGCTCTGTAGTAAGCGCTGTTCCGAGTGTTGCAACAGCATTTTCTATTCCATGTTGATGAAGAGATAAAAGGTCAAAATACCCCTCAACAATGTAAACCGAACCACTTTCCCTGCACTTTTTTTTTGCTCTGTGTATGCCGTAGAGTGAACGACGTTTGTTGTACACAGGTGTTTCCGGTGAATTAAGATATTTCGGCATGGAATCATCCATTACGCGTCCGCCGAAACCTATCACCTGCATGCTCAAATCAAAAATCGGGAATATTATACGGTCTCTGAAACGATCATAAAAACCGCTTTTATTTTTTCTTGAAACAATCAAGCCGGACTTTTCAACAAGGGCATGAGGTATCTTCTTTTTTGAAAAAAAATTTACAAGATTATCCCAACCTTCCGGCGCATATCCAAGGTTAAAACTGTCAAGGATCTCTTTGTCCATCCCCCGTTTCTTTAGATATGCCATTGCCCGTTTTCCTGAAGCACCGCCAAGCAATTCCTGTCTAAAAAAATCCATTGCCTCTCTATTAATGGCAAGCAGGTTTTCCCTTTCGCTGATTCGCCTTTTCTGGTCCGGCGACATTGCTTGCGTCGGGATGTCGATGCCATGTCGTCTGGCAAGCATTCTGGCTGCATCTGGAAAGGAAATTCCATCGTGTTTCATAAGAAAGCTAAAAACATTCCCTCCGGTAGCACAACCGAAGCAATAGAATATCTGCTTTTCTGGGCTTACGGTAAAAGACGGGGTTTTTTCCGAATGAAATGGGCAAAGGCCAAGGTAGTTCTTGCCTGACCGTTTCAGATGCACAACTTCCGAAACGACATCAACAATATCTGCCGTGTTCTTAATTTCTGAAACCTTATCTTCAGGAATATAATTTGACAAAAAGACCAACCTCCATCGCTAAAAAACTGGGAAGACTAAAAACAACGGAAGGATCTTATACGGGATGAAGCTTTGCACATGACTTTATGTGCTCAAGTTGGCATAATCGATGATCTGAATTTGATATTGATATATATTGATATATAGATGAGTCCCAGTAAAGTTAACCTTTTATAATCATAATTTTATTAACCCAATATAGTAATTATTATAATTGATTTTGTCAAGGAAATTATAATAAATCATTTGATCCATTTAGTTAAATTTGCCATACAGGTCTTACTATTAATTTCGAGTTTTGGAAATTCCAATCGCCGCTTTAAGGTCAAGACTGCCGCTGTATAAAGCTCTTCCGGTGATAACACCGACAACTCCGACTGCTTTTAGCGGCATCAGATTTATTATATCCTCTATTGTTGAAACCCCGCCGGAAGCAACCACCGGTATAGAAACAGCCTCTGCCAGACGCCGGGTCTCATCAATGTTTGGCCCTGTCTGCATTCCATCCCTGTGGATGTCGGTAAAATTGATAGCGGCAACGCCGCAGTCTTCAAATTGTTTTGCAAGATCCACAGCTTTAATTTGAGTTGTTTTGGTCCACCCCTCTATTGCAACCAAACCGTAACGCGCATCAATGCCGACAACAATCTGGTCTGGAAATGATTTGCAGATATCCTTAACGAGTTTCGGTTTCTGAATTGCTACTGTACCGATAATGACCCTTTTGACGCCAAGATCCAGAAACATCCCGACTGTTTTTTCGTTCCTGATTCCACCACCTACCTGAACATGCGCATTAACACTTTTAATGATTTTCCTGATGGAATTTAGGTTCCGAGGACTTTTTTCGACTGCACCATCAAGATCAACCACATGGATAATTTCCGCGCCCTCGTCCTCCCATCTCTTTGCCATTGCAGCAGGATCATCGGAAAAAACCGTTTCTGCATCCATGCGCCCCTGAAAAAGTCGCACACATCTCCCATTTTTTATATCAACTGCGGGTATGATAATCATGTTAATATAAGAGACCTTTGCAAAACGCCCCCTTTTGCCCAATTTCTGTGTCAGGCTCAACATTTTGCACGAAGTGAAGCTTTAGCTTTATCCTCAAAATACTCAATGTATTCGTGCCTGCCCCGTAGGTCCGGAAGATCGT
>JAUVVL010000142.1 GCA_030604635.1 Desulfobacteraceae bacterium | reverse complement strand
CTTTAGTTCACTTCAAACTTTTGCACCGTCTCTTCTGGCAGAGCCGGTTAACTCTGACCTGGCTCTCCGAGGCGTAGGCTCTACGAGCCGGAGGCCCAAAGGACCAGGTTTTCAAGGTCGAAATAAATCTATTGACTATTGACAAAACCGATTTTATGTTATCAAAATTTTGTTTATTAATTACCGAAAACGTATATTATTACCTAAAACCATCAAATACCTAAAGGAGAATATTATGGACAAAAAAGTGACCGTGGTCGGTGCCGGATATGTGGGGGCAACTGCGGCCCAACGGCTGGCGGAAAAAGAGTTATGCGATGTAGCCCTGATTGATATTATTGAAGGGTTGCCCCAGGGAAAAGCCCTCGATCTTGCCGAGGCAGCACCGATTGAAAAGCATGATGCCCATATAACAGGTTCAAACGGGTATGAAGCATCAGACAGATCTGATATCGTCATCATTACAGCGGGCATACCCAGAAAGCCCGGTATGAGTCGTGACGATCTTCTCAGCACCAATGCGGGAATCATGAAAAATGTTACACAGCAGGTTGTGGAACGATCTCCTGACGCTGTCATCATCGTTGTTAGCAATCCGCTTGATGCCATGTGTCACGTTGCATATGAAACAAGCGGTTTCCCTAAAAACAGGGTGATTGGCATGGCTGGAGTCCTCGATTCAGCCCGGCTCAGAACTTTTATTTCCATGGAACTCGATGTTTCTGTTGAAAATACAACTGCATTTGTCCTTGGCGGGCATGGAGATACAATGGTTCCGCTGCCTCGCTATTCCACCGTGGCCGGCATACCGATTACAGAATTGCTTTCAAAGGAACGTATTGACGCCCTGGTTAAAAGAACCGCCGCCGGAGGAGCAGAGATCGTCGGACTTTTGAAAACAGGGAGTGCCTATTATGCGCCGGCCTCGGCTGCCGTGGAAATGGCGGAATCGATTCTCAAGGACAAGAAAAAGATCCTTCCCTGTTCTGCATATCTCGAGGGCGAATATGGAATAAACGGCCTTTTTGTTGGTGTTCCAGTAAAACTGGGCGCGAACGGTATAGAGGAGGTCATTGAAATTACCCTTACCAAAGAGGAGAATGCCGCCCTTGAGAAATCGGCCGCCGCGGTCAGGGAGCTTAAGGAACTGTTGAAGAAATTGACATAGGCAGAAGTCAGTATTAAAGGATTGGCCTCTGTTTTTTCTTAAGGCTCACTTACATGTGAGTTCCAGATTTTTTATATTTTATTATCAGTGGGCGAGGCTTTTATCATCTTATTCCTCATCACTTATTGAGAAGTTGCAAATTTAGTCCCTTTTTCACAGCTTCGGCAACTTTTCGATTTATTCCAGGCAGAGCGCTCAGTTCTTCGAGTGTTGCTGCCCGGATCTTTTTGATGCTTTTAAAATGCCTTAAAAGCATCGCTTTCCTTTTTTTGCCGACCCCGGGAATCGAATCAAGGGCTGAACGTACCAATGTCTTTCTGCGACGCTTACGATGAAAAGAGATTGCAAAACGATGAGATTCATCCCTTATCCTTTCTAAAAAACGAAGAAGGTCCCCTTCCCTGCCCAAATTCACGGTATTAGCCTGTCCGGGTTTGTAGATCTTGTCCTGGGTTTCCCCCCTTTTTTTATCTTTCTTGGCGATGCTTATAATTTGAAAATTCTGTTCGAGTTTCAGCGACTTTATTATTGACACTGCAATATTGAGCTGTCCTTTACCACCATCGACCATCAGGATATCCGGATATGGCTTCGATTTTTCGCGTTTGCCATACCGCCTTTTCAGGACTTCAGCCATACAGGCATAGTCGTTTTGCGCTTCACTTGTTTTGAGCTTGTATTTTCGATACAAGGCCCTGTTCGATTTTCCCCTTTCAAAGACAACCATGCCTGCAACAGCCTCTGCTCCTGAAATGCTGGAATTGTCAAAACATTCAATTCGCAATGGTGCTCGTTCCATCTTCAGTCGTTTCTGGAGTCGAACAAGGATGTCCATGTCGGTTGCAATCGACGCCATGAGATCCTTAAGGCTGTTTTTTGCATTCTGGGACGCCATTTTAACCAATCTTGTCTTTTCACCCCTTTTGGGCTCCAGAATACTCACCTTTTGTCCTTTGATATTGCTCAGCAATTCTTCAAGCAAGGCTGCGTCTTCAAGGGAGGTCGGAACCAGAATCTCTTTGGGAATAAAAGGGGTTTTTTCATAAAACTGCCTGATAAATGATCTAATTATTTCCGCATCCAATGACATGGTCTCTGAAAAATTGAAATGCCGTGTTCCCAGAAGGAACCCGCCGCGAATAAAAAGAAGGGTGATCAGAGAAGATTCATGAGACCTTGCGATGCCGAGTACATCCCGGTCTTTAAAATCATTTGTAACCGCAACCTGTTTTTCAAGGGTCTGTTCAAGGGCAAACATCTTGTCCCTGAGAACTGCCGCCTTTTCATAGTTCTGCACTTTAGAGGCCGACATCATTTCCTTTTTTATTTTTTTAATAAGGTCAGGGGTCCTCCCTTTCAAGAAGAGTATTACCTCTTTTACGATTTCATTATACGTGTTTTTGTCAACATCAAGACAGCAGGGAGCCAGGCATGCCCCCATCTGGTGATTAAGGCATGGACGTGACCGGCTTTTAAAATTCTTTGTTTTACATTTGCGTAGCTTGAAAGTCTTATGGATTATCTTAATGGTTTGATGAACAGCCGCTGTTGATGCAAAAGGTCCAAAATAGAGGTCATTGTTTTTTTCTACTTTTCGAACAACAGCAAGGCCGGGGTACGGGTTTTTTATGTCCAGGCGCAGGGAAGGATATTGTTTGTCATCCTTCAAGACAACGTTATATCGCGGCCGGTAACGTTTGATAAGGTTCGATTCAAGAATCAGGGCTTCTTTTTCGGTATTGGTTATGATGGTCTCAAAATCTGATATTTTCTGAACCAGAATCCCTGTTTTCATATCCAATTGCAAGGGACTGGTCCTGGATCGGGTAAAGTATGAAACAAGTCGTTTTTTCAGGTTTCGGGCCTTACCCACATAAATCACTTTGCCCCCGGCATCTTTCATAACGTAGACACCGGGTTCGGAAGAAACCCTGGATAATTTATCCTGGATACTTGATTTTTGGTTTTTGATGTTTGATTGTGATTTCATATATCGTGTTAATTTAGCTTTTTCAAAAACGTGTCCTACAATGCGATAATGGTAACTTCTCAATAAATTCTGGACTGGGCTTTTATCATCTTGTTTACCATCACTTATTGAGAAGTTACCGATAATGTTTTCAAAGGGCTAAAATGTTACATATATCCAGTTTTCAAAGTTCAAATACAATCATTTTTTTCAGGGCCTTAATCTGGTCCCGGAGTTCAGAAGCCCTTTCAAATGCAAGCTCTTTTGCTGCCTGCTCCATCTCTTTTTCCAAATTTCTTATTATGTCATCTAAATCGTCTAAAGAATCGTATCGAGAAACAGCTTCCAACACCCTGTCAGCCGGCACTTCATCAAGTTCATACAACGCCGGAAAAACGGATATGATGTCTTTTTCGATAGTTTCCGGCGTAATTTCATACTCTATATTGTAGGATTCCTGAATTTTCCTGCGCCGGTCTGTTTCATCGATGGCCTGTTTCATTGAGCCTGTGATAAAATCGGCGTACATGATGACCTTGCCGCGAACATTCCTGGAAGCACGGCCACAGGTCTGGATAAGCGATCTTGCGGAACGCAGGAAACCTTCCTTGTCTGCATCGAGTATGGCCACAAGAGAGACCTCCGGAATGTCGAGTCCTTCACGCAGAAGGTTAATACCGATGAGGACATCAAACTTGCCTAACCTGAGATCATGTATAATATCCATTCTTTCCAGGGCACCGATGTCGGCGTGAAGATACCGTACTCTCATCCCCATATCAGAATAATATTCGGTAAGATCTTCAGCCATACGCTTTGTCAATGTCGTTACCAGAACCCTTTCATCCCTTTTCCGGCGTTTCAGAATTTCCTCGAACAGATCGTCAACCTGGTTTTCCGCTCTCCTGACATCTATTAGAGGATCAACAAGGCCGGTTGGTCTTACGATCTGCTCCACCACCAGTTCATATTTTGCCTTTGCAAGTTCATAGTCCGCAGGCGTTGCCGATACATAAACTGCATGTGATATTCTTGATTCAAATTCATCGAATGCAAGGGGCCTGTTATCCAAAGCCGACGGCAACCTGAATCCATATTCAACCAGCGTCTCCTTGCGGGATCTGTCACCCTTGTACATGGCTTTAAGCTGAGGTATGCCAATATGGCTTTCGTCGATAAATAACAGGAAATCATCAGGGAAATAATCCAAAAGCGTCGGTGGTGGTTTACCGTGCGCTCTTCCTGTTAAATGGCGAGAATAATTCTCGATTCCGTTGCAGTATCCCAGCTCATGCATCATCTCAAGGTCGAAATCTGTCCGCTCTTCGATTCGCTGGGCTTCGATCAGCTTGTTTTCTGCTCTGAAATACTCAATCCTTTGCTTTAATTCGACTGTAATCGACTCGAAGGCCCTCTCCAGAATCCTTTTTTGAGTTACATAATGGCTGGCCGGATATATTGTGGTATGGTTCAAGCGTTTGGTAACAATGCCTCTGAGTGGGTCAATCTCTGAAATACTTTCTATCTCATCTCCGAAAAATCCGATTCGTATCGCCTTGTCTTCTTCATATGACGGAAAAATCTCAACACGGTCGCCCCTAACCCGGAAGACCCCTCTGAAAAAATCGATATCATTCCGTTCGTAATGCATGGCAACCAGATCAGAAAGGAGCCTGTCGCGAACGAGTTCCATATCCTTTTCCATTTCAATCCGCATTGCCAGATAATCTTCAGGAGCGCCGAGTCCGAATATACAGGATACACTGGCCACAACAATCACATCCCTGCGGGACAATACAGACCGGGTGGCAGAATGACGAAGCTTGTCGATCATCTCGTTGATGGAGGAGTCTTTCTGGATATAGGTATCGCTGGAAGGAATATATGCTTCAGGCTGGTAGTAATCATAGTAGCTGACAAAATATTCAACGGCATTTTCAGGAAATAATAACCTGAACTCATTGTAGAGCTGGGCGGCAAGGGTTTTGTTCGGGGCAATCACCAATGCCGGTTTTTTAACCCTTGCAATAACGTGTGCCATGGTAAATGTTTTGCCGGACCCTGTGACTCCTAAAAGAACATGGTGCTTCTTTTTGGCCAAAATCCCCTTGCTCAAGGCTTGTATGGCATTCGGCTGATCACCCTTTGGAGTAAAATTTGAGACTAACTTAAAGGAGGGCATGAATAAAAATATGATATCTTATTGAATTGGAAACTAATTATTGATTTTCCATATTGTCCCATCAGGCCGGTCTTCTAAAATTATGTTCATGTCAGCAAGCTGTTTTCTGATCTGATCCGCCTTTTCCCAGTCCTTTGCTTTTCTGGCCTCTTCCCGCTCTTTAACCCTTTTATCTATAACAGCCGGATCAATCACTTTTTGTTCAAGACCCTGAAATCGCTTTTTGTCAAAATATACCTTGGGCGGTTCCATAAGTATCCCGAGAACGTTGGCGATTCTTAGAATATCAGCATGATTGGATTGGATGGTTTTTTTTATCTTCTGAGACAGGTTGTCTTGATACTGATCCAGCAATCTATTGATGCTGCGAACAGTATCAAAAAGGATGCCGATGCCACGGGCGGAGTTGAAATCATCGTCCATTGCCTCGCAAAAACGCTGCCAGCAATCTCCGGTTTCAACGTCTTGATCTGATATAAGGCCGATCTTTTCTTCAGCCCGTTCAAGAAACGCATAAATCTTATCAAGACCCGAACGGGCTTCATCCATGGCCTTGTCTGTAAAATCAATGGGGCTGCGGTAATGATTGGAAAGAAGAAAAAGTCTTACAACTTCAGGATGATAAGTTTTAATCACATCCTTTATCATCAAGAAATTTCCAAGTGATTTTGACATCTTTTCCTGATCGATATTTACAAAACCGTTATGGATCCAGTACTTGACAAACGGTTTTCCGAAAATGCCTTCTGACTGGGCAATCTCGTTTTCATGATGCGGAAAACTGAGGTCCTTACCGCCGCCGTGGATATCAAAGGTTTCCCCTAGATATTCATTGCTCATGGCCGAACATTCAATGTGCCATCCGGGCCTTCCCTTGCCCCATGGACTTTCCCAGACCGGTTCTCCGGGTTTGGAAGACTTCCACAAAACAAAATCAAAAGGATTATGTTTCCTTTCGTCAATTTCGACTCTTGCCCCGGCCTCCATATCTTCCAGCCTGCGGCCCGAAAGCTTTCCATATCCCTTGAATTTTTCAACAGAATAATAAACATCACCGTTTATCCGGTATGCAAAACCCCTTTTTATCAGCTTTTCAATAAATTGTATAATCTGGCTGATGTGCTCTGTGGCTTTGGGTTCAATTGTAGCCCTTTCAACGTTCAGGGCATCCATGTCCTCATGGAATTCCTTGATGAATCTTTCAGCAATTTCCTGGGAATCGATACCTAGCTGGCTTGCCTTATCAATGATTTTATCATCAACATCCGTAAAATTCCTGACATAGGTCACATCAAAGCCTTTTGCCTTGAGATAGCGCACGATAACATCAAACACTATCACAGACCTTGCATGTCCGATATGACAGGAGTCATACACCGTAGGGCCGCAAACATACATACGCACCTTTCCGGGTTCTAAAGGTTCAAAGTGTTCCTTTTTTTTGCCCAATGAATTGTAAACGCGAAGCGCCATAGTTCTTTATCCGTATTTTTCGTTTACTGTGAGCGTTAATCGATAAGTGCAACGCACATGGCTCCGATCCCCTCCCCTTTTCCGATCATTCCAAGACCTTCGAAGGTTGTGGCTTTAACATTAACACGATCCGGCTCAATTTCAATTGCTCTTGCAATATTTTTTTGCATTGCGTCTCTGTATGGGGAAAGTTTTGGAGCATAGGCAAAAATAGTTGAGTCTAAATTCATTATTGTAAAGCCCTTGCCGCTTATCAATTCATAAGTTTTGGCAAGAATCTTTATGCTGGAAACATCTTTATATTCCGGGTCTGTATCAGGAAAATGCAAGCCGATATCACCCAAACCGGCCGCTCCTAACAGGGCGTCACACACAGCATGAACCAATACATCGGCGTCTGAATGACCGAGCAGGCCCTTATCAAAAGGAATGGTTACGCCGCCCAGAACAAGTTTACGCCCTTCAACCAACCGATGAACATCATATCCCATACCGATGCGCATTTTAATTCCCGCAATTTATTCCATTAATATGAAGAATGTGCTTATATAACAAAACGTAACACTTTAGCTTTTTAAAAATATTCCCGCTCGTTTGAAATCGATCTGTTTCAAAGAACTAAACTATTGCAATAAAACAAATATCACAAAACATAAATTTAGGCAAAGCTTGAAGAAAAATATTAATAATAACTTAATAGTTCAGCCACAAAGCCACAAAGACACTAAAATTATAATATGATTCTTTTAATGCCATTTTTAATAAGAGGCACGTTAAAATTGACAAGAAACCCAAAATGATAATTAACAATTAATTATTAATTATTTCCCCTCTTCTTTGTGACTTAGTGGCTGAACTGTTACATAATAACATAATAACCCGAGGATTTTGAAAGTGTTATGCCAATCAAAATGATTGCAAGAGAACTTTATTTACTCCTGCGCGAGGTTGAGAAGATTGAAAAGGAGTTAAAAAATGCACCTTCGGAAAAATACGAAGAAATCAAAGACAAACTTCGGAAAATAAAAGCTAAACGAAATCGAATGCGTGCGATCCTTGAGGGCAAAAAAAGACCGTAGTTGAAAAAAGGAGGTCCGTATGACCGGCCTGAAACTAAATGAAATTCCTGTATGGAAAAAGCTGATCCAGCATGCTGATATTATGGAGCGTCCGGAAAAGCATCTGAAACATCTTCTTGCAGATAAGGATCGACTTGCAAAATTCTCTTTAAAGGCTGCCGGGATTTTCTATGATTTTTCACGCCAGAGGTTAGATGACAAGACCATGGATCTTCTGTTTGAACTTGCTGAAATCCTAAATCTAAAACAACAATTTATTGCCATGGTCAGCGGAGAAAAGATTAATACCATTGAAAACCGGGCAGCGCTTCACACAGCTGCAAGGAATTTTTCAGACAATCCGGTCTTTGTTGATGGAAAAGATGTTATGCCTGAGATACGAAAGGTCAGAGATGATATCAAGGTGTTTGCGTCGAAAGTTCATGAAGGACAGATAACCGGATCAACCGGCAAACCATTCAGACATGTGGTTGTCATCGGGATTGGCGGATCATATCTGGGAACGGAGTTTGTCGCCCATGCTCTGCATCCGTTTGCAGACAAAGATATTGAAATCATGTTTCTCTCCAACGTGGATATCCACAACTTTGGAAGGATTGTGTCCCAAATCGACCCTGAAACCACCCTGTGGATCGTTATCTCAAAAAGTTATACAACGGCTGAAACCATGGCCAATGCAAATCAGGCCTATGCCTTTTTAACAGAGAAAGGTCTTGACCCTGCTAAACACTTTGCATCGGTTACCAGCAAAGGGTCTCCCGGAGATGATCCCGGGAACCCTGTTCTTTCCTCATTTCACATGTTTGATTTCATCGGGGGAAGATACAGTGTTACATCAGCCGTAGGCGGAGTTCCGCTAAGCCTGTATGTAGGGTATGAGCGGTTTGAACGGTTTTTAAAAGGCGCTGAAGACATGGATCTTCATACCCGGAATGCTTCGGTGGAAAAAAACATTCCTATAGTTTCCGCACTTGTTTCAATCTGGAACAACAATTTTCTGGGATATCCGGCCCAGGCCATCATTCCATACGCATCGCCTTTGTCCAGGCTGGCGCCTCATATCCAGCAGTTGAACATGGAAAGTAACGGCAAGTCGGTCACAAAAGACGGCGACCCGCTGGATGAACCTTCCTGTGGTATTATTTTTGGAGAACCCGGAACCAATGCCCAGCATTCATTTTTTCAATTGGCACACCAGGGACGCCCCTTCCCCATCGATTTTATCGGTATCATCCGTTCCTTTTATGAACAGTATCAGAATCAATCAAAGGGGGTCTCCAATCACCAGGAACTCTGGTCGAATCTGGTTGCACAGCCGGCAGCCCTGGCCCTGGGAAAAGAGGAAGCGGATCCGGCAAAATCTTTTTCCGGCAACAGGCCATCATCAACAATTTTATTAAACGATCTTTCGCCGGAAAATATCGGCCGTTTGCTTGCCCTTTATGAGGCTAAAACGGTTTTTGAGGCCTTTATCTGGGGTATTAACCCATTTGATCAGTTTGGCGTGGAACTTGGTAAAACGCTCGCCACGGATATTCGAAAACAGATGGCAATAAAAAATCAAAGCATCGACCACCGCTTTGATGGCATTGATCCCATAACCAGGTTTTATCTGGAGACCCTATTTTCCGGCAAGCTATAAGAGCACTTTATCCGGGAGCATTACCGATTTGTTAAAATGGTTCTCACCCATTAAATTATTTATTTTTGAGCGAAAACCTCGCAATCGGGTTTTGGGTGTCAGGTTTCAGGTGTCAGTAGTAAGACGCGCAGCGCAGGCGCTTGCGCCGCGTGAACGAATTAGCTGACACCTGAACACTGAAACCTGAAACCAAAAAGTCTTGGAAAGATATTAACAAACT
>JAUVVL010000208.1 GCA_030604635.1 Desulfobacteraceae bacterium | reverse complement strand
GAGTCGCTCCTGACCGCCATCGCGAGCCGTACTCAATGCCCTTCGTCCTTTTGTTGTCTCGCTCAGGCGAGGCGGGCGGGTTGCTCCGCTGATTTTATATATAATTGGCAGAATTCCTTAACTTTAGTTCACTTCAAACTTTTGCGCCGTCTCTTCTGGCAGAGCCGGTTAACTCTGACCTGGCCCAAAGGACCAAGTTTTCAAGGTCGAAATAAAGGAAGAATAAGATATGTTACAAAAAAAAAGGGGGATAGATATTGCAATTGAAATAGGGGGCATCACAACTTACGAAGCAGCGATGCAACTTTTTGAAAACAAATTGGATAAAACAAATCTATCCAGGATACAAAAAATAAAACACCCGGAAGTCGTTATCAAGATCGCAAATGCAATAGCCATGTGTGAGCCGGAAGCAGTTTTTGTCAATACCGGATCAGAAGCAGATAGGCAGTATATTAGGGAAATGTCTTTGCAAAATGGAGAGGAAGCTAAACTCCTCATGGACGGACATACCATCCATTATGATTTAAAAAAAGAACAGGGACGGATTGTTGATCGAACCTTTTATATAGCCAATGAAGACGAAGAGGTCAGTTCTCTTGCCAATAAAATATATAGAGCCGAAGCGCTTATAGACGTGCGGGACAAGATGTCGGGTATTATGCATGGTAAAACCATGACCATCGGGTTTTATATGCGTGGTCCCATCGGCGCACCTGCATCGAACCCTGCTTTGGAGATTACCAGTTCAGCATATGTGTGTCACAGCGCGGAAATACTTTACAGAAATGCTTTTAACGATTTTGACAAAGAAGTCGATCGTCTGGGTCATTTATACACCAATATACATAGTGAAGGTCAAAATAGACCCGAAGATTTGCCAAACGCGCGTGTATATATGGATCGAAGCTTTCAAACAACATACAGTGTTAATTGCACTTACGCCGGCAATACATTGCTGCTGAAAAAAGGCAATCACAGATTTTGCGTCGATAAAGCCGTATATGAAAACAGGGGTAACGAGCTTTCGGAACATATGTTTATTACCGGTATTGACGGGCCTGGAGGCCGTATTACGTGGTGCGCCGGGGCGGCGCCCAGTGGATGCGGGAAAACGACCACGGCCATGGCCGGAAATCACTTTGTGGGTGATGACCTTGCGCAAATGTGGATAGATGAAAACGGCAGCATCCGGTCGATTAATCCGGAATGCGGCATTTTCGGTATTGTCGAAGATGTAAACTGGGAGGGTGATCCATATCTTATGGCACTGTTAAGGAATCCAGGAACAGAAGTGATATGGTCTAATGTCCTAATTGATGAAAACGGAGTGCCCCACTGGACAGGAAACGAAGAAGACCCACCGCTTAAAGGCAGAAATTTTCAAGGCTATTGGGAACAAGGTATGACCGACGAAAATGGAAAAGAGATACCAATATCCCATCCTAATTCAAGGTGTACCTTAACCTCATCAGCCCTGCCAAATTATTCAGAAAAATCAGAGGACCCCAATGGTGTTGAAACCAGAATGATTACGTACAGCGGCAGAGATAGTGACACCATGCCGCCTGTCTGGGCAGCCAAAAACTCGGACCACGGCGTCGTCATCGGTGCCAGTATTGTATCCGCAGCCACAGCAACAGAAGTAGGTGCAATAGGTGTTAAGCGGGCGCCCTGGGCCAATGCCCCTTTTATTCCAGGCGCATTATCCGATTATATGGATGCTCAATTTGCATTCTTTGGAAATAAAAAAATTGCTGAAGACAAAAAACCTGTAATGGCGGGATTGAATTATTTTCTGACTGAAGAAGCCAGAGGCGGCGCTTCAAAGAAACTGCTCGGAGAGAAGAGAGACGTAAAAGTCTGGCTGACCTGGCTGGAAAGACATACACACAATGATGTAGATTATATTAAAACCCCCATTGGAAATCTTCCAAAGTTTGATGATCTTAAAGATTTTTTTCAATCGATAATCAACAAGGAATATACAGCGGAACTGTATGTAAAGCAGTTTTCTTTGTATATCGACAATATCGTTGCCAGAATAGACTTGCAAATGGAGGCATATGGAAAAGAATCTAATATTCCCGGCAAACTGTTTGAAGTTCTAAAAGAACAGCGGGAAGGTCTTATGGCGCTGAGAGATAAATATGGCCCTATTGTTAAGCCATCAGAGCTTGAAAAATCGTAACAGTTTAGTTCTTTGAAGCAAATCGATTTCAAACGAGCGGTAATATTTTCAAAAAGCTAAAGTGTTACGAAAAATCTTAATCCGGGGATTCTGTGGAACTGCCTGTATTAGACTGGGCTATAATTATAGGGTACATGATTTTCAGCGTCTTTGTTGGGATCTATTTCTCCAAAAAAGCACTGAAAAGTGTCAACGATTACTTTGTTTCGGGCCGTTCGCTACCATGGTGGCTTGCAGGTATGTCCATGATAGCTTCGGCCTTTGCTATTGATACGCCTTTAGGCATAACCGGGCTTGTGGCAAAAGACGGGATACCGGGAGTCTGGTATGCATGGTCTTTTGTGCTTGGTGGTGCAGGTGCCCTTGGTGCATTTATTTTTGCTCCTCTTCTGCGACGATCACAAATCATAACCACCGCAGAGCTTATAGAACTCCGCTATGACGGAAAGTCAGCAGCTTTTCTCAGAGGATTTAAGGGTATATATTTCGGTGTTTTTGCAAACGCCATTACTTTGGGTTGGATAATTAAAGCTGTCTGGACAGTCGCCGGAGTCGTGGTACCGGGCTTCGATCCGGATCTTTTACTTTTTGCAATTCTTCTCTTTACTCTTGTCTACACAACCATGTCAGGTTTATGGGGTATTGCCGCCACAGATTTTTTTCAGTTTATTATCGGCTCCGCAGGTTCATTGGTGCTTGCTGTTTTTACCTGGAAACATATCGGCGGAATCGAAAATTTGGTTTCCGGATTTATAAATAGATATGGTGCTGATCTTGCGTCAGAGCGCCTTAGTTTCTTTCCGACCATAGGCACACCTTTTTTTGTTACATTCATAGTTTTTATCACATTGAAATGGTGGGGTAATCCGCCGCCGGCAATCACCCAGAGAATATTATCGTCAAAAGATGAAAAACATGCATCTTTTGCAACCATGTTCTTTGCTGTAATTGCCTTTGGGTTCAATTACTGGCCTATGATTTTTGTCGCCATGGCTTCACTTGTACTGTATCCTGATCTGAAGATGGTTGAAGCAGGATATGTAATGCTGATTGTAAAACTTTTGCCGACCGGTTTCTTAGGCCTTATGTTAGCTTCTCTCATGGCGGCATTCATGTCAACTGTGGATACCCATATCAATTTCGGTGCATCTTACATGTTAAATGATATTTATCGTAGGTTTATCCATAAAAAAGGCTCTGAAAAACATTATGTCAGGGCATCGCAGATAAGTACTATCCTTATGCTGCTATTTGCTGTTATTATTGCTTATAACCTTGATTCTGTTAGTGACGCCTGGTACTATATGTCTATGCTGACTGCTGGTTACGGAATTGTAATTGTTATCAGATGGTTTTGGTGGAGGGTTAATGCCTGGGCTGAGATAACCGCTCTTGCCATATCCGGAACTTTTAGCACACTCTTATCCCCGAAATTCTGTAAAGCGATGGGATACTGGGATAAAATACCCCACCTCGACTGGCAATACAGATTTTTGATTGTGGTATCACTTTGCACCGTATCATGGATTATTGTCTGTTTTTGCACGCCTCAGACATCAGAGGAACACCTGAAAAAATTTTGTGCAAAAGTAAAACCATTCCCCACCTTTTGGGGCCCTATACATAAGAGATATCCTGATATCGGATGGAATCCGAATTTTACCAGGTCATGTATGCACTGGGCACTTTGTGCCTTTGGCATATATTCTTTTTGCTTCGGTGTTGGAAATCTATTGTTTTTAAATTTCATATCAGGATTTTCATTAATTTTTGCAGCCATTGTAACTGGAACAATAATTTTTATCACCTGGAAGAAATAATGGTAGAAATTTCTAAGATCCAAACACACATAAAGCGGCTTACAAAACTCTTTGAAGAAAGAAAAAAAATACTCTCTCTTACCCCTGAAAAAGCTTTGAATGCTATTCTCGATTCGCCCCAACCTGCGGCCCTGGTTCATTCATTTCCCGAAGAAGACTTTTATTTTTTAATCCATGACATCGGGCTTGAAGATTCTCATCTGCTGTTATCCCTGGCATCTGACAAGCAATGGGAATATATAGTCGACCTGGAAGTATGGGAAAAGGACAAAATTGAAATACACTCTATTACAAGATGGCTTGATCTGCTCTTTAAAGTCGACCCGAATCGCTTTATTAAATGGTTTCTCGACCAGAAGACGGATTTTATGGAATTCTATTTGTTCAAAAACATTGAGGTCAGGGTCAGGGAAACCGATCAGGATCCATCTGAATTTGGTGATGAGTTTTTCACCTATGACGATACTTTTTATGTAAGGTTTCTCGACGACCCCTTTGACCTTGAACCCGGTGAACGTAAATCAGACAAGACCATTAAAGAACAGCGCGACGCCTTTCTTTCAAAATTTTTCGAGACCCTTGCAGCTTTTGATCACGTCACATATCAGAATGTCCTCATGGAGACTTCCCACGTTATCCCGGCAGAATCTGAGGAAGAAGCCTATCGACAGCGAAATGTAAGACTGGCGGAAAAAGGATTTTTGCCGTATGAAGAAGCTATCGGTATATACCAGCCGCTAAAAGCGCGAGATTTTGAAAAACAAAGCCCAAAATTTACCTCAACAGACCCTGACCGGAAGCTGTTTTTACCTGTTCCGCTTTATCCTGCCGGAATGCTGGAAGAAGAGAATCTTTTTACCGGTGCTTTGAAAAGGATAAAAATAGATGATGTTTTAGAGCAAGTTCAGACCGAGTTTGCGGGTCTGTGCAATCAGATTATAGCCGCTGATCAAAAGACCATCAGAGAAAGGGATGAATTAAAAAGTATCGTCAAAAAAGCCTGCGGCTACATTAGTATCGGCCTTGAGCAGTTAACCGAAGACGACAGGGAGCTTGATGCCAACCGCAGCGCGGCATTGATACAGAGTTATCCTCTTTCCAGTATTTTTAAGGTGGGATACGGACTTGCACTGGAGCTGAAATGGCGGGTAGAAAGGTGGCGGGAAAAAAGCTGGTTTAAAAAAGAAGGGCTGCTGCTGAGCTTCTGGGGCGAAGACTGGCTGGGTGTGCTGGGGGGACTTTTGATTAAAAACCCGCTGTTTTATGACAACTACAAAACAGGTGTTCTTTACAGGGAATTTATTTCCATGGAAGACATCAAGGAGACTGAAAACGTATTAAATGAAATTATGGCATTTGACGATCTTCTTTCCCGGATGACAATAAAGCCTGAACCTGTTGCAGATGGTTTCATAACCCACAAAAATCTTGTGCTGACCCTCTGGGTCAGCTATTATCTTGGCCTGCCTGATGAACCTCTTACCCTTGATGAGTTCAAACTCTTCTTTGATGATCTATGGACCGGCAAAGACAAGCCGCGCAAAACAAGCCTGTCTATGAAAAAATTGTTTTTAAACTGGCTTTCAGACCGAACCGGCCTAACCCCTCATGAAATCTCTCAAAGTCTGGGACAAACACTGGAAAATCTTTTCAATGAGCTGGAAAGCGAATACGGGGAAGTATCAAGAAAAGATCTGGATCAAAGATATATCCGTCTTTTTCTGATGAAGAAAAGTTAAAATTCTTTCCGCTTAGAAAATAACAGAAAATTAAAGATTTCGGAAGATTTTTCGATAAACCTCTTTTTGTTCAAAACTCGATATTACACCGGATATGCTTATAATATTTAGCAAAAAGCCATATTTAAAAACGAATGTCATTTGAGATGGTTACAACGTATAATAAATAATAGCTAATTAAATCAGCAACATATATTTTGTTAATAACATGTTTATAACTATGAGCTAATCCGTCTTCATTCGGTTTGACACTATAAAACCGGCACCTTAATAAAATAATTCATAATATTTTATGAAATATATTATTATTTCATTATAAGTTCTTCATTTCCATTCTAATTTGAAAATAATACAAATATATGAGACCTTTGAAAAATGCTCAATTTTGTTCAAGTTCAAGGAAGGCGAAAATTTTAACCACAGGAATACATGGAGTATTTTGAGGATTAAAATTTGAGCCTGACACAGAAATTGGGCAAAAGGGGG
>JAUVVL010000322.1 GCA_030604635.1 Desulfobacteraceae bacterium | reverse complement strand
GCTGCCGGAGTTATTGAACAGATTAGCAATACTATGTAACCTAAGTGCTTTAATTCGTAAATTCGATGGCGCATTTTATGTCAAAAGACCTATCCAGGATCCGCCAGAGATTATGCCATATGGCACAAATATAGGCGGAGAAACCCAAAAGTGCCTAAAGTTTGAAGTGAGCTAAAGTGAGCTAAAGTTGTGGAACTCGCCTACGGCGAGGCCAATTATAATCAAATTGACAGAATACCATAACTTTAGGCACTTTAAACTTTTAAATGGAATTAATAAACTAATTATAATACGTAACCGTATTTAAGAATACGTGTGCTAAGGAGTAATTTGTAATGCCTATTTATGAATATCATTGTGATAACTGCCATAAGGATTTTGAGTACCTTGTTTTTGGAAAAGAAAAACCCGTTTGCACTTCATGCAACAGCATAAAAGTAACGAAACTAATGTCTGCATGCAGCTTTTTCAGCAAGGGAAGCCATGGTCAAACAGAGAGCTCCTCTGCCGGAGCATCATCTTGCTCCGGATGTGCAGCCACCAGTTGTACGAGTTGTGATCAGTGATGAACAAAACAATTAAAATCGGAACCAGAGGGAGCAAACTTGCGCTCTGGCAGGCAAACTGGGTCAAATCGACCCTGAATGTCGGGCACCCTTCCATTGCTGTTGAACTTGTAATTATAAAGACCAAAGGAGACAAGATCCTCGATGTACCCCTTGCCAAGGTTGGCGGCAAAGGTCTTTTTGTTAAAGAGATAGAAGACGCTCTATTAAACGGCCGTGTTGACCTTGCTGTACACAGCATGAAGGATATGCCGTCTGAAATACCGGACGGGTTGTGCATCGGCGCAATCCCTGAGCGCGAAATCCCGCAAGATGTTCTGATCTCAAAAAAAGGGCTTCTGCTGACTGGCCTCAGGCCCGGAGCACGCATAGGAACCAGCAGCCTACGTCGTGCTGCCCAGCTCCTCCATGCCAGGCCTGATCTGGTTATATTGCCCTTAAGAGGAAACCTTGACACGCGTCTTAAAAAGCTTGAAACTGAAAATCTGGATGCCATAATCCTGGCAGCCGCAGGCGTAAAACGTCTTGGCCTTGAAAATAGAATAACCGAATACCTGGATGAAAACGTAATGCTACCGGCTGTCGGCCAAGGCGGCCTCTGTATTGAAATCAGGCAGAATGATCCTGAGATTGAGCCGATTATCGCTGCTCTGAATCATCAGAAAACATGGACTGCGGTCATGGGTGAACGCGCTTTTTTAAACCGCCTTGAAGGCGGCTGCCAGGTGCCGATTGCAGCCCATGGCAAAATAGAGAAAAACACATTTACACTTTGCGGACTTGTTGCCGCTGTTGACGGAACAACCGTTATTAAAGAGACACTCTCAGGCCCTGAAGATTCATCCGAAAGCATAGGGGTTACTCTTGCTGATCGCCTTTTGTCAATGGGGGCAAAAACTTTAATGGAAAACCTTAACCCGTGTTAAAGCTAAGAGACCTTTGAAAAATGCTTCCCGCTAAAGCGGGATTCAAGTTCAAGGAAGGCGAAAATTTTAACCACCCCGTACGATCTTCCGGACTTACGAGGCAGGCACGAATACATGGAGTATTTTGAGGATAAAGCTAAAGCTTCACTTCGTGCAAAATGTTGAGTCTGACACAGAAATTGGGCAAAAGGGGGCGTTTTGCAAAGGTCTCGCTAATCTAAATGAAAACCACGAAAGGTAAAGTATATTTAGTCGGTGCAGGGCCTGGTGATCCGGGATTGATCACCGTAAAGGGATTGGAATGTATCAAGCAGGCAGACGTTCTAATCTATGATTTTCTTGCATCGCCGGTTCTTTTAAAACAGGCCCCTGAGAACGCCGAAATTATCTATGTCGGGAAAAAGGGGGGGGATCACATCCTGTCACAGGATAGGATCAATACCCTTATCATTGAAAAGGCAAAAAGCGGCTTAACGGTTACCCGGCTTAAGGGAGGCGATCCTTTTATATTCGGCCGTGGCGGCGAAGAGGCAGAGGAGCTGATCAAAGCAAAAATCACTTTTGAAATTGTGCCTGGCGTAACTTCCGCCATAGCAGCTCCGGCCTATGCCGGAATTCCGCTGACCCACAGAAAATTCACATCCACCCTCGCCTTTGTAACCGGCCATGAAGATCCTGCCAAAGAAGAATCGAGTATCGACTGGTCTGCACTTGCCAAAGGGATCGGCACCATTGTATTTCTGATGGGGGTTAAAAACCTGCCGCATATTACCAGCAGGCTTGTTAGCCATGGCATGCCCTCTGATACACCTGTTGCGCTTATCCGCTGGGGAACAACACCCCGTCAGGTCACCGTTACAGGAACGCTCGATACGATTGTTGAGCGGGTAAAAACCGCCGGGTTTAAGTCCCCCGCCATTATTGTCGTGGGTCACGTTGTAACGTTAAGAAAAACAATGAAATGGTTTGAGATCCGTCCCCTGATGGGAAGGAGAATCGTAGTAACCAGGTCCCGGGAACAGGCAAGCGAGCTTGTTAAGCGTCTTTCCGATCTTGGAGCAGAGTGTCTGGAATGCCCGACCATAAAAGTGGTACCTCCGGATGACTTTAAGCCTCTGGACATGGCCATTGAAAATCTTTCGGACTATGATTGGCTGATCTTTACCAGTGTAAACGGAGTAGACTTCTTTTTTGAGCGTCTTTTTGCCAAAGAGATGGATGTTCGTGCTTTAAACAATTTACGCACGGGTGTCATCGGTCCTGCAACTGCAAAAAGACTTTTTGATTTTGGGCTGAAAAGCGATATAATTCCCGAAAGTTACCGGGCTGAGTCAGTCGTTAAGGCATTTGCCAGTGTAGATATTAAGGGTAAAAAGATGCTTCTTCCTCGTGCAAAGCATGCAAGATCCGTTCTTCCGGAAGAGTTGACAAAGATGGGAGCTGTTGTTGATGAAATCACCGCATATTGTACCGAACCGGTTCAAGACAACGCTGATCTTATGTTGACGCGACTTAAAGAACAAGCAATAGATCTGATAACATTCACAAGCTCATCCACCGTGAAAAACTTCCATGCCCTTCTCCCACCTGAAGAACTGGATAGCCTGATGAAAGATGTCACAATAGCGAGTATAGGGCCCATAACCGCTGAAACGGCACGGGATCTGGGGTTTGATGTTCACATCATTGCAGAATCTTTCACCATACCGGGATTGTGCCGAGCGATAGAGCAGCATTATAATAAAACCTAAAACCCCCCCCAATTCCTCTCCAAATACAAAGACATATTGACCTTATCCCATGTTTTGGTGTATCATTAAAAATTAACACAATCTTCCAACACAATTTGAGACCTTTGAAAAATGTTCAATTTTGTTCAAGTTCAAGGAAGGCGAAAATTTTAACCACAGGAATACATTGAGTATTTTGAGGATAAAGCTAAAGCTTCACTTCGTGCAAAATGTTGAGCCTGACACAGAAATTGGGCAAAAGGGGGCGTTTTGCAAAGGTCT
>JAUVVL010000240.1 GCA_030604635.1 Desulfobacteraceae bacterium | reverse complement strand
AGGTGTCAGTAGTAAGACGCGCAGCGCAGGCGCTTGCGCCGCGTGAACGAATTAGCTGACACCTGAACACTGAAACCTGAAACCAAAAAGTCTTGGAAAGATATTAACAAACTGGTAATGCACCCGATGTTGATCAATTAATTAATCCGACAGATCCCGTTAATCTTGTCTAAAATTTAATCTGTTAATATGATACAGATAAAAAGGAAATTCCTATACTATCAAGTTAAGTAAAAATAAGATAAAAAGTCAACAAAGCATACGGAAACAATTTGGAATCGATATGAGAAGCTTATTTTTGAAATTTTCTATCCTGGCATTAATGTTGCTCGGGTTTCCGTTGCTGGGGATTATTCTGGCTGGGCACCCGGTTTCCAGGTATCTGGAGTTTCCCCCTGAAACCCGGTATATTTGCCATGCACCTTTTTCATGGATTGCTTTCACCACTTACATCCTTATCATCCTTGCTGTGGTTCTTTCTCTGGTCATTAAAGCCATCGAATCATTCAGGCAGGTTAAAATCAGACCTTCCATTGCCCGTGCTTTTCCCTGGTGGGGCTGGCTGGGGGTCATCACCGGCGCTGTCGCATGGATACTGGCATGGACCCGTTTTCCCTGGTTTGTTCGATTTCAGCCTCACACGTTTACACCTTTGTGGATTTCATTCATCCTGGTGGTAAATGCGTTGTGCCATCGACGAACCGGGCACTGCATGATGATCAATCGCACCCGATTTTTCCTGTTGCTTTTTCCCATAAGCGCCGCGTTATGGTGGTTCTTTGAATACCTTAACCGTTTTGTTCAGAACTGGAGCTACACTGGCGTGCACTATAGTCCCTGGGAGTATTTCTGTTACGCAACCCTCTCTTTTTCAACCGTACTTCCCGCGGTTTTGGGGACCCGGGAATGGATAGCCGGTGCTTTGTGGGTCAGGCAGGGATTCGGAAACTTCCGGCCCCTGAAATTGTCCTGTCCCAGGATATTAACCTGGGGCGCCCTGGCAATATCCGCCGCCGGTCTGACCGGCATTGGTGTCTGGCCGAATTATCTTTTCTCGCTTCTCTGGGTATCACCTCTGCTTGTTATCGTTTCAGTCGAGTCCCTGATGGGAGAGCGGCATGTTCTGTCAGACATAGCCAATGGTGACTGGCGCCTGGTGATATCTTACGCAGCGGCCGCTCTTTTTTGCGGAGGCTTCTGGGAAATGTGGAACTATTACAGTCTGGCCAGATGGGAATACAGCATTCCGTTTGTTCATCGGCTTCAAATTTTTGAAATGCCGCTTTTGGGGTATGCAGGGTATCTTCCCTTTGGGCTGGAATGTGCCGTAATCGGGGGGATACTGGAGCGGTTGTGTCGGATCTCATGCTTTGTGCCGACGGCAAACTCACTCCACGGGATCTCAAGGCAAGCCAGCTCGTGAAATATCCGTGCTATTTGTTATTTTAATATCTCTCTAATAACGGTTACAAGTTCCTCTGTTGTTACTGGCTTAGCTATATAGTTATATCCCCCTATGCTTGCCATACTTGCATTCCCCACCTCATCTTTAGTTACAAGCGCTGTAAGAAATACTACCGGTATTTCTTTTGTTTCAGGTCTGTCAGATAGAATTTGAGCCACCTCGTCACCGGACATTCCAGGCATGTTTAAATCCAACAAAATTAAATCCGGCTTTTCTCCACGAGCCAATTTAATCCCTTCTTTACCTGAAGTAGTGACTAATACATCAAATTCTCCTGTATGCTCTAAATTGCCTTTTACAAAGAAACAGAAATCTTTTTCATCATCAATTAAAAGGATTTTTTTCTTGCTTTCCATATTATACCTACCTTTTTTAATTGTTAGCCGGTTGCAATTTTAAAGTGAATTTAGTGCATTTATTTACCTCACTTTGCACGTTAATTATCCCTTGATGGCGGTCTATGATTAAATGTGCTAAACTGAGTCCAAGACCTGTGCCCTTCCCAGATTCTTTTGTAGTAAAAAAAGGCTCGAATACTATTGGCAATACATCCTCGGGGATCCCCTCCCCGGTATCTTTAATTTCTACTACAATCATTTTTCCCCCTATTTTAAAATAATCCTTTGTTCTGCCCCCGATTTTATCCTCTACATGCATTGCTTTGCTAGTTTTGACCTTAATTTTAATTTCTCCTCCTTTTGGCATAGCATCGATTCCATTATTTAAAAGATTCATAAATACTTGCTCCAGCAAGTTTCTATCAGCTTTAACTTCAATCGATTCTTCGGAATAGTTTCGGTCTATCTTTATTTTTTTCACATTAATCCTGTGTTCAATTAATCTTATGGTTTCATCCAGTAGTTGGCAAACATCTACCGATTCAAACTTTAATTCAGATTTTCTTGAAAATCTTAAGAAGTCAGTAATAATTTGATTTGTTCTATTGACAGCCTGTTTTATTTTCTCAATAGATTTTTCATGGTTTATGTCTTTGTTGTGCAGAGTATTGCCGAGAAATTCTACACCCATTATAATAATCTCAAGTGGATTTCTGATTTGATGGGCCAGCCCGGATGCCAATCGTCCTAAAGCCGCCATTTTTTCAGTTTGTATTAGTTGATCCTGTGCTTTTTTTAGTTTATTATAAGTCATTTTCAATTCTTTTTCTGCTTCCACGCGCTCAATTATATTAGTTGACACTACGGAAATAGCTTTTACCTTGGCAGTATCAGGTTCTTTAATAGGGCTCAGAGTGCGCATAACCCATCTGTCAAGTTTTTTGTTGTAAGCTTCGTAATATGTCGCACTTCCTGTTTCAAAAACTTTTTTTGCTCTATTGGCAAATTCTCTTGTTTCTTCAAGCGAATGAAAATCGCTGTAATTTTTCCCCACAATCTGGATTTCTGTTAAACCATAGTCAGATAAAACCTTACTGTTTGCCGATAGATACTGACAATTCTTGTCCACCATGTATATGGAATCATCTGTAGATTCAACCAAGGAACGATATTTCTCCTCAGATGCTTTCAGACTCCTTGACTTATCCTTAATTAACCCATCTACAATATAGCCAAAAAGGAGGGCGATAATAATCATAAACGGCAATCGTAATGAATAACTGGTCCCCATCTCTCCTCCAAGGAGTCCCTTCTGAAAAAGAATATATCCATAGACAAAGGCAAAAGCGGTTGTGTTTATCATTAAATACTTTAAACTTGTGCTCATAGATGCGAGGCCGATGATCAGAAAGTAAATGAGATAAAAATCAGTGCCGGCATTGCCTGATAAATACATACCTAAACAAATCATGAAGCTATGGAAAAATATCAAATAATAGAATATCGTTTTTTCAATAAAATATCGGCTTGGAATATAGAGTATGAAAAGGTTGCTTGAGAGATAAAAAACTATGAATATGTGTGACCAAATTAACAATATATCCCTTGTTGGTCCGAAGATTGTCAGGTAGGAAAGAATAATTGTAACCATCAAATTGATAATAAAAATATGTTTTTTTGTAATACTTCTTTCAATGCCTGCCTTAAGCTCTTTTCTATCGACTTTTGACGGCAGTTCTCTTTCTTTTTTCAGCTCATGATGTAGCTTAGCTATATCTTCAGCATATTTCATGAGTTGTTTTTGTGTTGCCAGATCTGCAACTTGATTCTCTTCCATAGCACACCTCTGTTAAAGTAAAAGCATCAAAGATCCCGAAAGTTTAATGGTAAACCGCTTAAATTTTCTGTACATGTTAAGGGTGTTTAACTTTGGTACAGCCCGAAACTCGGCCATGATATCCCGAATTTTTCCCGAGTTTTAATTTTCGAGTTTCAAGCACCCCCGCCTGCCTGATCTCTTTCACTCCAGGTAAAATCTGTCATCGAGACGTCTTCGGCTGGGCCCACTCCTTCTTTGATTTTTACAAATTCATCAATATTTTCCAGAAAAACATCTACCACGGCAGGGTCAAAATGCTCTCCACGTTCTTTCTTGATGATATCGAGGGCAACTTCGACAGGAAAAGGGTCTTTATAAGGGCGTTTGGAGATGAGAGCGTCAAAAACATCCGCCAGGCCAACGATCCTGGCTGCTAGAGGAATAGTATCACTGGCAAGGCCCTGTGGATACCCCTTGCCATTCCATTTTTCATGATGGGAGAGTGCTATCAGCTCTGCAATCTTCAGGATCTCTGCCTTGGAATTTGCCAGGATTTTTGCTCCCATAGTGGTATGTGTTTTTATAATCTCGAATTCGTCATCCGTTAATTTGCCCGGTTTCATCAAAATGCTGTCCGGAATACCGATTTTCCCTACGTCATGCATGGGAGCGGCATATTGTATATTTTGAACTTCCTCGGCCGGCAACCCCAGTTTTTCGGCAATCAATGCGCTATAACGACTCATGCGGACAATATGGTCGCCAGTGTCTTCATCCTTGTACTCGGCTGCAAGCACAAGCCGGTGAATGGTGTCTAAGCAAGCTTCCTGTAGTTCTTGATAGGCAGCTTTTAGCTCAGTGAAGGTCTTGCTCAGGTCATCTGCATATTTCACAAGTTGCTTATTGGCGGCCTGCAGCTCTTTCCTTTTTTGCTTTTCGGATTTATAGACCTTATTAAGGTCATCTGCATATTTTTTTAGTTGATCAATGTTAGAAGTTTCGGATGGCAGGTTATTTTTCGCCATTGCGATGCTCCTTATAAATGCATTGGTTTGATATTTGAAACTTGATACTTGGTACTTGCCTGTACCTGTTGTAATGATAAAATCTGCAAAGGTGTTTTACCAATATTAAGAAAATCCGATTCCTATCTATCCAGTTTCGAGTTTCAAGTTTCGAATTTCAACTACCCCAAAACCTCTTCCACTTTCTTGATCAATTCCAGCGGGCTGAAAGGTTTTGAAAAATAGTCGTCCGCACCGGCCTTAAAGCCTTTTTCTTGATCATCCTGTTGCCCTTTTCCGGTCAACATTATGATTTGGCAGCCCTTTGTCTCCGGGTCATTTTTTAAAACTCGGGTTGCTTCCAGGCCGTCCATGCTCCCGGGCATCATGACATCCATGATGACCAGGTCCGGTTTCTCCGCCCTGGCGAGCTTAATCGCCTCATCCCCGCTTTTTGCCTGGAAGATCTGGTAATCCTCTATCCTGAGGGTCACCTCCACCAGCTCCCTGATCTCCTTCTGGTCATCTACTATAAGAATCTTTTTCATATTATTCCTTTCCAACGACAGATTTTATAGTTTCTTTGAGTTTATTTCTTTGAATGGTTTGACTATAATTATAAAGATTGAGGAATTTAGGGATTCAGGAATTTTGGAATTAAATTAAGATAACACAATTCAATCCCTCAATTCACAGATCCTATATTAATCGCTTGAGTTTGAATCATAATTACGCAAGTACTTTCTAAATCCCTTTATCTGTT
>JAUVVL010000258.1 GCA_030604635.1 Desulfobacteraceae bacterium | reverse complement strand
GTTCGACCTGCCCGCAATGCCACTATTTCGCATGACTTGGTTTTGCCGCTTTTGTCCTGTGGGCATAATGAAAAAAATGGACAGAACATATTTAATGCATGGCAGGCGGGTATTCGATATTCAAAATGCAAAACATGCTAAAGCTTTTCGCCCAAAGGCGAAGGTTTTGAACCTGGCGAATGGAAAAATAAATCGAGTCTATCCTGTTAATCCTGTCTAAAAAATGACCTTTCTTCAATGATTTCTATTGCTTAATTATTTAGCTGCCTTCCGGTCTTTAATAGTGACCTCTCTGGCCTTTAATTGATCACGGATCTTATCGGCAAGATTCCAGTTTTTCTCTAACCTGGCTTTATCTCTTTCTTTGATCAGGCGTTGCACCTCAGGGTCATCAAGCTCGTCTTCAAAATCGAATATTCTAAGCACCGAATCTATATTGCGAAACGCGTCCAAAATTTTCAAAGCGCTGTCCGCATCTATTATGTTTTCCAGGGTCAGTATATTCACCTTTTTGACAATTTTGAATATCGAAGCCATGGCGGCCGATATATTTAGATCATCATCCATGGCACTGACAAAACCATGCTTTAAATCGTACAAGAGCTGGTCCAGCTCAGGATAAGGAGAAGCGCTCCCTTTAACATGAATTAAAGAATGGATGCAGGTGTCAAGCCTTTTCATGGAACGTTTTGCATCTTCAAGCCTCTCTTTTGAAAAAGTAATCGGTTTTCTGTAATGCCCGGAAAGGAGCCAGCACCTGATCTCCCTCCCGGAATAGCCCATGTCCATTAGATCAGAAAGGGTAAGACCGGCACCCTGTTCGTCCACCTTTTTACCATCGACATGGACACGGTCGCAATGCACCCAGTATCTGGCAAGGGGTTTTCCGGTCAAAGCACCGGCAATTGCAATCTCATTTTCGTGATGAGGAAATACAAGCTCCCTGCTGCTGGTGTGTATATCATAACTTTCCCCAAGATATTTCATCGACATGGCCACACACTGAATATGCCATGAAGGACGTACATTGCCCCAGTCGGTCTTGGCGTATATTCCCCTTTTCAGTTCGGAAAGCCTGGATCTTTTTAATAGTGTAAAGTCTCTTGGATTGTCCTTTTCATATTCATCCAGATCTACAGTGGCGCCAAGCTTTATCTTGTTAAGATCAATCCCCGACAGCCTGCCATAATCAGAAAAGCGGGAAATATCGAAATACAAAGACCGGAGCTTTTCATATGCAAATCCTTTTCTGACAAGTTTTTCAGCCAGCAGAACCATGTCGTCAACATGTTCGCTCGCCCTGGGATACTCCGAAGCAGGCTTAATTTCGAGAACATCCAGATCTTTCTTGAACGATTCAATATGTTTTGCTGTAAATTCGGATAGATCCAAACCTGCTTTCTCAGATCCGTTAATTGTCTTATCGTCCAGATCTGTTATATTCATTATGTGTGTTACAGCATAGCCCCTGTATTCAAGATAACGGCATAGCAGATCGGAAAAGACAAAACGCCGGCATTCTCCAGCGTGCATCCTTGCGTGTGCTGTGGGACCGCATGAATACATGGAAACCTTACCAGGTATAAACGGTTCAAACGGTTCCTTGCTCCGCCCCATGGTGTTAAACAGTTTCAGACCGACCTTTTCCTGAACCGCAAAAAGTGGTGTGCTAAGGTAGCGCTCACCCCCGTCCGGAAATATCGCTACAATAGTACCTTCGGCCATGATCTCTGATTGCTTTTGAGCAATCACCATGGCTGCCCCGCTGCTCATACCCACAAATATGCCTTCTTCTTTTGCAAGACGCCTTGTCATCTCAAAGGCCTCTTCGTCATCGATATTCACAATTTCGTCAAGGCGTTTCTTTTCAAATATTTCAGGACGATAAGCCTCCTTCATGTTTTTTAACCCCTGGATTTTATGACCGAGGTAAGGCTCAACACCGATGATCCGGATATCGGGATTGTATTCTTTCAGCCGTCTTGCAATGCCCATAAGGGTTCCGCTTGTGCCCAGGGTGGCAACAACCATGGAAACCGTTCCAGCGGTCTGTTCCCAGATCTCTTCGGCCGTTGTATAATAGTGGGCCTGCCAGTTCGCCTGGTTATTGAATTGATCTGCCATAAAATAGGTTTCGGGATTTTCCAGGGCCAGACGATATACTTCCTCTATGGCGCCATCGGTCCCAAGGTGGCCGGGTGTAAGCAAAATGTCTGCACCACGGGCTTTCAGGATCTTTTGCCGTTCAACGCTGACAGCCTCGGACATGGTTAACAGAAGCTTATACCCCTTTACCGAACAAACAAGGGCTAAACCTATGCCCGTGTTCCCGCTCGTGGCTTCAATCACCGTTCTATCGGGAGTGAGCTCACCCGATTTTTCACCGCTTTCAATCATAAAAAGAGCGGGTCTGTCCTTAACAGAACCGCCGGGGTTAAAATACTCCAGCTTTGCCAGGATTTTGACTCTCGGATTTGGATTGAGAGTCTTTATTTCAACAAGCGGCGTATTACCGATGGTATCAAGAATGGAGTGGCTCATTATTTTTATATTTCATATTTTCGGTTGATTTCAACAGACAATATTTTTATTATCTCATCTCTGACATGATGCTTATCCCCAGATGCATCGATTACCCGAAACCGATCAGGCTCGACGCGCGCTATCTCAAGATAGCCTGATCGCACCTTTTCATGAAATGGGAGCTTCTCTTCTTCAAACCGGGTTTCAATGCCGGTCCTGGTTCCGTTTTTTATCTGCTGCCAGGCACGTAAAAGACCCACTTTAGGTGGAAGATCAAGCAGGAATGTAATGTCAGGCTTTAAATCTTCAAGTATCAATCCGTGTAATCTGTTTATTAACCCGATGTCGAGTCCCCTTGCAAAGCCCTGGTAAGCTACAGTGGCGTCATAAAAACGGTCACATAGAACAGTCTTGCCGGCCGATAAAAAAGGATTGACAAGCTCCTTGATATGCTGGGCACGATCAGCGGTATACAAGAGAAGTTCCGCCAAAGGATCCATATCCTTACTTTCAGGGTCCAAGAGAATGGCTCGTATCTTTTTCCCGATCCTGGTGCCCCCGGGCTCCCTTGTCATGACACAGTCATGTCCTCGGCTTTGTAAAAACTTAACCATATACCTTGCCTGTGTCGTCTTGCCTGAACCTTCTATTCCTTCAAAGGTGATAAACATATATATTAATTTGATAATGTTTCAGGGTTAAAAGGCGTAACTTCTCAATAAATTATTGGAGCCCACTGGTGAGGCTTTTATTATCTAATCTCCCGGAACTTATTGAGAAGTTACTTATAAACAAACGAACCAGATGAACAAATTGGACTACTGATTCTTTTTTCCCTTATAAAAATGACGTTCCAACAACCTGTGAAAGGAGGTCCAAGTTTCATTTGGGTCTTCATTGGCGATAAAATCACGGATACCCTTAACTTTGGAATCTATTTCGTCAATATAATTAAGAATAACAGCCTCGATGGTTTTAGGCGGTTCGGGTGAGCCAAATTCCCGGGTTCCATGATGGCTCACAATCATATGCTTGAGCAAAAGCATTTTTTCTTCCGGGAATCCCTCAATTTCCGAGAGTTTTTCATCGATCATTTCGACACCTATCACAATATGGTTTATTAACCTGCCTTCGTCGGAATAGTCTATACTGATTTCGTATTCTAATTCCCTTGTCTTGCCGATATCATGAAGGATCGCGCCTGCAAGCAGAAGGTCTCTGTCAACCCCGCTGTAATGCCCTGCAACCTTGTCAGCCAGACTGGCCATCGACAGGGTATGTTCCAGGAGACCTCCGATATAAGCATGGTGCATTTTTTTGGCTGCAGGTGCGGTTTTAAATTTGTAAACAAATTCCTTGTCATTCCAGAAGGCTTCAATAAGATTTTTTAAATAAGTTGTTTTCATTGAAGCTGTTATCTTTAACAGTCGTTTAAACATGCTGTTGACGTCCAGGCGGGTTGCCGGTAAAAAATCCGTAGGGTCAACCATGTCGACAGAACTTGCTTCCATATTCTTTATAACAAGTTGAAGAGCACCCCCGTATTCATTAACGTTTCCCCTAATGTGTACAAAGTCGCCGGAAGATACACCGGCCGAAATCTGATCCACATTATCCCATACTACACCTTTTATAGTTCCAGTTTTATCAGAAAGTGTTATGTTTAAATAATTGTTCCCATCCTTTTTCTGGGACAGGATTTTTTCGGATAACACAAAGATGTCATCCACAAAATCACCGGCCTTGATTTCATTAATGAACTGATTCTTCATAGCCTGACACCTCTGATCGTAACTTCTCAATAACTTCTGGAGCCCACTGGTGATAAAATGTAAAAGAGCTGACTGTTTGAGCATGTTAGTGAGCCTTAAGAATAAACAGCTAATAGCAAGATTCATCTTTTAACATATTAATGACGCCATATAAACAATTGGTATTAAAGGATTGGCCTCTGTTTTTTCTTTAGGCTCACTTACATGCGAGTTTCAGATATTTTACATTTTATTATCAGTGGGCGAGTCTTTTATCATCTTATTCCCCATCACTTATTGAGAAGTTACATCTGATCGTAATAAGTAGCTATAAATTTGGGCTAACCCTATGAGACCTTTGCGAAACGCCCCCTTTTGCCCAATTTCTGTGTCAGGCTCAAATTTTAATCCTCAAAATACTCCATGTATTCCTGTGGTTAAAATTTTCGCCTTCCTTGAACTTGAACAAAATTGAGCATTTTTCAAAGGTC
>JAUVVL010000189.1 GCA_030604635.1 Desulfobacteraceae bacterium | reverse complement strand
TCAACGGTGAGCTTTGAGTTGCCCGACACAAGGATCGGTGAATACTTTTCCGGCTGGTTTATCTGGAAGAGCCCGGTGGGGCCGGGATTCGGGAGCTGGAGAACCTCCACTTCGGGTAGGATCTCATCTTCTGAAAATGCTGGAGAGATCTCCATTTGCAGATTTTGTTGAAAATTTTAAAAAAGAATATGGGATTGAACTTATTTTGGACGAAGATGTTCAAAATTATTTTGAACAATATGCCCAACAGAATAACATCCAAATATCCGAGACGTTGAAAAAATTTCTCTCTGGAGCATCAGCATTAAATTATATGGGCGTTAGAGGGTCATACAGAATTACCAAAGAAATGGTTCAGGATGAGAAATATTTTGATAAGCTATTTGCTGGTTGGTATGAAGAACAGAAGAGAAGAACTAATTAAATTATCATCAATACGCTTTTCAACGCGGATACTTCATTGGCTTCAGTCGGATTCAATTGCACGTCATTCCCCTGTAGGCGGACAGTAAACACCGTCCGCCACAAATATAGGCGGAATAAATCAGACAGCGAAGGAGGTATAGCGAAGGTAATGATTCATCCTTAAGTCTAGCCGGTTATGGTTCTTTCCTAACGATCCATAGTCCACTCAAACCGTTTCCAGTATAAAATTTAATCATACCTGAAGCTCGTTTAAAACCGGCTTATTTCAAAGAGCTAAACTGTTACGATTTTTCATGAAATATCCGAGTTAGGCTGCAAGCCGGAAAGCTCTTTCGGCGGCGTTGCGAATCTCGTCCGGAGCAAACGGTTTGGGCAGGTAATCGATAGCGCCTAACTTTGCACTTTCTACTGCCGTTTCAATGCTGGCATATCCTGTAATTATAATGACCATGGTATCCGGCCGCCGGTCATGAATAACCTTGAGAAGCTCCAATCCTTTTACCTCAGGAATCTTCAAATCTAACAGAACAAGATTGTACTCCTGGTCTCTGATTTTATCAAGCGCCTCAATTTTGGTGACAGCCTGATCAATAATATAACCCTGTTTGGAGAGTATTTTTCTTATATTGTTATTGACGGCAACCTCGTCGTCTATAACCAATATGTATTTATGAGCGTGCTCTCGTGGAAGTTCATGGTAGACTTCATCACGTTTGAACTCTTTTGCCATGAGTTGAGCTACGTTTTTTTTGAGTTCTTCATATGGTAAAAAAGAGAACCCGTCACGTTGCAAGTGCATAACATATTCAGGGCCGGTTACAGAGACCACCTCATCATAATTGAAGGGGCAGTCTATGCCAATCATTTTGGTGGAGTCAAAACCTTTTCCTTTCCCCTTTTTCTTTTTGGCCTTTAGCTGCGGACATTCTTCGGTCTTATTGCCTGCTTTACATATATTCCCCAGCTTTGCAAATATATCACAGACCATAGATCCTATTAAACAGTAATTCTTCAACGTTTCGGGTGCGATTCGACTAACCGGCATATCCGAAGGGCCAAGCCTATCTACATAGTCATCACCTGTGTATTTTGCCACCTCTTCTCTGTCAAAGGGAATATCGACATCGATAATATCAATTTCCGCTCTTTCTTTTTCCGGAGACACCGTCTCAACACGTTCTTCGGTCAGCGCCAGTTTGACCGAAGACCGTAACTCATCAGGGGTGAACGGCTTGCAAATGTAATCCTGGGCTCCAAGTCGAATCGCCTTAAAAGCTGTATCAGTGGAAGCATAGGCGGTCATCATCACAGCTTTGGTATGGGGCCATTTCTTTTTTGTCAGCTCTAAGAGTTCAAGGCCATTCATCTCCGGCATCACAATATCGGAAATAAGAAGAGAGAATGACTCTTTGGTCATTTTTTCCAGGGCTTCTTTAGCGCTTGTGGCCTGGATCACTTCATAATTGTTTTTTTTAAGGATCTTTTCCACATTTTGGCAGATCTGTTTTTCATCATCCACGACCATTATTTTAGCTACAGTTTCCATTTTTTCCTCCTTCAATGTCTTTTATCAATTAATCGAGAAAGTTCGTTAACCTGAAAATGCTTAACGCTTCTTTGAATTTGCAATTTTAATAATGCATATAACGTGCCAAAATGGCCATTGATGATAACCTCATGATATAATTAACTATTTGCCCAAGGGCAGTTTGTTGAATACCAAGGAGTGTATAACAAATATATACTTTTTTGGATTTGGCGGGGAAAATATTACGTAACAGCCAATTCTTTAAATGTTCTTAATCAGATTATGTGAAACTTTATAACTCTTTGAGTTTATATATAAAGTCTTATAACCCCAGGCAATTGAAGATCTGGGGGAAAAACCTTTTTTTACAAAGGGATTCAAATTCATCTCCTGTATAATTAAAATATACAGGGAATAAATTTTATATTCGTTTATTGGAACTTAAGAGTCCAAAGGTTTTCTAACCCCATGAAATCATTGCCTTTAGTCTTTTTGGCTTGTCATTCCCGCGAAGGCGGGAATCCATATTATTTTCAATAAGATACAGACTATGGATGCCGGATCAAGTCCGGCATGACATGAGAACTTTAGACTGTTGAGTTAGAAGAATATGCGTTTAAAAGTCTTCCGTGATAGGTTTGCCGTGCCGGGGGAGTCTGATGTGATGTTTTTTCATCAAAGCCTGAAAATTGGTTCTCTGCAATCCAACTTTCTTGGATGCACGAGTTATGTTCCAGTCGTTTTTTATGAGGGCATTTAGAATAAAATTCTTTTCAACTTTTGCAACGGCCTTCTGTCTGATCTCCTTTTTAATTCTCTTTAACTCTTCATTAGTTGATGGAATAATGTCGTTCGACTGTTCGATATCACCAAGATTATCCGAGAGTTGAAGTTCTTTAAGTGTAATTTTATCTTTCTCGCAAAGGATTACGGCCCTTTCAATGACATTTCTTAACTGTCTGATATTTCCCGGCCAGTCATATTCTATTAGTCTGTTGCATACATTATCGTCAAAGCCGGTTATGTTTTTTCCCAATCCCTGGTTGAACTGATTCAAGAAATGATCGGAAATAGCCAAAATATCAATTTTCCTTTCTCTGAGTGGGGGCATAATTATAGGGTAAACGAAAACTCGATAATAAAAGTCTTCCCTAAAAGAACCGTCGTCCACCATTTCCATGAGATGCTTATTGGTAGCAAAAATTAAACGGACGTCTACCTTCTGGATTTCGGTGCTCCCCAGAGATAAAAACTCACGGGTTTCCAAAAACCGAAGAAGTTTGCTTTGAGCGTTCAGGCTGATGTTGCTGATTTCATCAAGAAACACAGTACCTCTATCCGCCAGTTTGAAGATGCCGTCCTTGCTTTTATGGGCACCTGTGAAAGCACCTTTGGTATGACCAAACAACTCGCTTTCCAGAAGGTTATCCGATAAGGTGCCACAATCTACGGCAAAAAAAACCTCCTTATTTCTGGCGCTGTTTGCGTGAACTGCTCTTGCAATCAATTCTTTGCCGGTTCCGCTTTCACCGTAAATGAGGACCGTGGAATCGGTAGGTGCCACCTTTTGGACCATGGAAACAACCTTTTTTATTTTAGGGCTTTCCCCGATAAGTTGATGAGAAAATGGTTTTAAATGTCCTTTTTTATGCAAAGGCTTTTTATTGCTCAGTAGTATTTCTCTTTCTGTAAGAGCTTGATAAACAACAGCGCGAAGTTCATGCGGGGTAAAGGGCTTCGGAAGGTAGTCAAAGGCTCCCATCTTCATCACCTCAACGGCCGAAGAGATGCTGGCATAACCGGTAATTACAATAACCATTATATCGGGTTGCACCGCTTTGACCCGGCGCAGAACTTCCATGCCGCCAATATTACTCATTTTCAAGTCAGTAATAACAACATCAAACCGATTCTCCTCCATCATCTTTAAGGCTTCATATCCGTTCAATGCATATTTAACTTCATAACCCATTTTAGACAGAAATTTTACGAAACTCTGGCAGATCGACAGTTCATCATCAACGACAAGGATAAAAGGATTATCAATGCTCATCATTATTATCTCTGTTAGCATGGAGTCTGATTGTGAAAGTTGTCCCTTGACCCGGTTTGCTGCTGATATTTATGGTTCCGCCGTGCTGTTCAATGATGCCATGTGTAATAGCTAATCCCAAGCCGGTTCCGCTTTCTTTGGTTGTGAAAAAAGGGTCAAAGAGTTTATCTATATTATCTGCGGCAATCCCTTCCCCAGTATCGACAATTGCAATTTCAATCACTTCGTCTTGCGGGAAAAATGTGGTTAGAATAGTAACACTGCCTCCTGGAGAGGTGGCTTCAACCGCATTGAGAATAATGTTAATAAGGGCCTGTTCTATCTGATCTTTATCCAAGAGAACGGTAGGAATTTCCTCTGAAAGATTCTGTGCTATAGCGATTTCATTGAAGGCCGCCTTTTTTCTGGTTAGCAAGATACATTCAGCTACAATCTCGTTGATATTACAAGGCTTTTTGGCCGGTTTTGTCTTGCGAGCGAAATCGAGAAGACTGGTTACAATCTTACGGCACCGGAGCGTTTCTTTGGCAACCATTTCCAAATCCGCGTACATTTGACCATCAGGGTCGATGTCTTCCTGGATCAACATGGCTGTTGTCAAAATCGTGGTTAAAGGGTTGTTGATCTCGTGGGCGACACCGGCCGCCAACTCGCCCACAGCTGCCAATTTACTGGTTTCGATCACTTTTTGATTCATTATCTCCTTTTCATGATCGGCCTTGGCAATCCGGCCGACCATTTTTCTGGACAATAACAATGCCGTGGTGATAATTCCACAACCACCTATGAAAAAGATTAGCACAGCAAAACTTTGATTACGTTTAAGGCTTGAAAAGGCGTCGGCTTTATTTTGCTGGCATATAAGCATCCAGTCTCCATTTTTGAGAAAAGCTGATGAGTAAATGTTTTTATTTCCAAAATCATCAACCGCCTCGACAATGTAAACTTTGCCTTCGTCTTTCTTTCGGTTTTTTAATAAATCTGTATATATATCTTTGCTGGGCAGAGCTTCAAGGATGGTTTTTTGGGTTTGTAATTCTCCTTTTCTGTTAAGTATAAAGGCAAATCCGGTCTTACCGATACGAATATTTGTTACCAGATCGTTAAAAGCTACAAAATTGATGGTAGCTCTCAATATCCAATATCTCCCTTGGAAGTTTTGTCTTACTGCTACGATGAAGTGAGGGAGATCGCGCAGCCCAAGAAAAACATCGCTGATAAAATATTGGGTTTTTATTGCCTTTTTAAACCAGTCTGCCTCAAAATATTGGGCTTTTGCAAGATCGAACGGTCCGGCATAGGCAATCTGGAGTCCCTGCTCATTGATCATCCCCAAGTCCTCAAAAACATTATCATATTCCTGTCGAAACGTGGCCAATCTTTTCCGTAGAAAGGATTCATCACTCAGCTCCTCAAAGCTGGACGTCTTTGCTAAAAACCGAATGTTATTCATCTTTTCGTTTATAAAATTATCAATATTGTGTTGATGCTTCATGGTCAACTCGTCGAGATGAACGTATACTTTCTCATTATAGGATTCACGGAACTGACTAAAGATAACACCGCTGACCAGGATCATGGGCGCAAAGGATACAATGACAACAGTTAAAATCATATTTCTTGTCAGTGATTGATAGTACTCGCTATTTAGGCCTTTATTTTGATTCATATCAACGCTCCGGTGAATGTGCTGCATGTCCCTTTGCAATTTGAGTCTGTTTCGAATAGTATTTTTGCAGGATATCACAAACTACTTTTTTAAGACACTCAATGCTGCTGCCCTTCCTTTCCACAAAAGGAAAAGCCTGTAAAACGTCCAAATGATCAGAGTAATCTGAAAGAAAAGTATGAACCACCACCGACAAAAATGGAATCCGGTTCTGTAGTTTGGTCAGCAGAGACGATACGTCTATATCAGGTAGGTTTAGATCCATGATCAAAAGATCAAAATGTTCATGATGGTATGCCCATTTAAGAAGTTGTCGGCCATTTTCAGCCAATCGAACATGATAACCATCTGCCATCATCTCACGTTTTAAAAACACTCCGACATGGCGATTTAGGTCCGCTATTAATAGGTTGAATTTTTGTTTCACAAGCCTTCCTGGTATTAGACAGCTTAATCTCTTGTTAAACCTGCAATAGGCGTGCCAAAATAGAAAGAATATCTGGATCTGTTTAACAGATTGTAAATATAGGAAAATAAGGTATTTACACGGAAGCGGTTTTTTGGAAAGCTCGGGACTTCTCTGTCGAAAATTTTAACAAATTGTAAAGGACAAAATAAAGTTTTTATTCAGCATTTATTTTAATCCGCACGATTGATATTAATAATATGTTGCCAAGCCAAATTGTTAACGAGATTTAAAATGGCCATGATAAAACATCTTTGGGAAAACCCCGATGATAAGAAGGTTAAAAGATTCTGGTACTCTTTTTCCTTCCAACAGGTAAAACATAATGGTCATATGCCCATATATTTAGTTGGCAATGTGGATTGTAAACATTATATTATGGTCAAATGCTCATTATTGAAAGGAGTTTTCTATATGCCAAGAGGAGACAGAAAAGGTCCACAGAGACAGGGATCAAAGACCGGAAGAGGCCAGGATGCCTGCACCTCCAGAAAAGTGGACCAAGGATCAGGCCAAGGCTCTGGCCAAGGCAGAGGTTCCGGTCGGGTTCAGGCAAAGCCGCCCGCCGTAGTCAAGGAGAGGGTGGTGGCGCCGGGCATTGCCGGGGCAATAGACGGTAAGCGATAACAATATATTTTAAAAAAATAAGGGGGTGAATATTATGCCGGGATTTGATAGAAGCGGTCCTTGGGGGGCTGGTCCTATGAGCGGTGGTGGAAGAGGTTTTTGTAACCCGGCCAGGTCAGGGGTCGGAGCAGAGTTTGCCAGAAGCTATGGATATGGCAGAGGCATGGGTTTTGGGCGCGGTTTCAGAGGCAGCTATGGTCCAGGCCGGGGTATTCGGCAAGGTTTTTGCAAAGGTTATGGATGGTATCCACCGATATATGGGCCAACGTATCCCCCAGATCAAACAAACGAGATTAATATGTTAAAGGCTGAAGCAGATTTCATGAAAAATGCTCTTGATACGATCAACAAGCGTATAGAGGAACTGGAAAAATCGCCTGAATAATTATATGGCTCGTAACACTTTAGCTTTTTGAAAGTATTATCGCTTCAAGTATAATTAAATTTTTCTGGAAAAATCACGCCGAAGGCGGATAAAACTCGTGGATAAGGACCTGTAATGAAAGAACCTGCACGGACTATTAATAAAGGTTTTTGTTTTAAGAGGATGTTTCATCTTTAAATCAAATCGCTTATGGTTCTTTCATAACGAGCCCTAATCCACTCAAATCCCGCTAAAAGCGGGACACAAAATTTAACCATACCTGAAGCTCGTTTGAAATCGATTTGTTTCAAAGAACTAAACTGTTACGAAAATTATAATTCCACTATCATTGGTTTACAATTAGGTGCTCATATTTCGGATACTTCGTGATTTTTGATGGTCATAATTCGATCTTCATTTTGATTATGCTCAATTGAGGTTGAAATGATGAGACCTTTGAAAAATGCTCAATTTTGTTCAAGTTCAAGGAAGGCGAAAATTTTAACCACAGGAATACATGGAGTATTTTGAGGATTAAAATTTGAGCCTGACACAGAAATTGGGCAAAAGGGG
>JAUVVL010000190.1 GCA_030604635.1 Desulfobacteraceae bacterium | reverse complement strand
TTTGAGCGTGTTAGAGAGCCTTAAGAAAAAACAGCTAATAACAAGATTCATCTTTTAACATATGATTGAAGCCATTAAACAGTTGGTATTAAAGGATTGGCTACTGTTTTTTCTTTAGGCTCACTTAAATGCGAGTTCCAGATTTTTTATATTTTATTATCAGTGGGCGGGGCTTTCATCATCTTGTTTACCATCACTTATTGAGAAGTTACTTCTATTTTGCCTCCGACGCTTTAATAATTGAAATCACGATACAAACACTTTGCTTAATAAACCCTAACGTTGCTTAAGCAACACGGCAAGAGTATGAATAAACAAAAAATAATTAAGGTTGTTATAGATTTTGCAACATTAGGGTAAAGTCGAAAAGCAATTTTTACGAAACCATCAATTTTATTCACTAAGCGATTTTATGATTGTATCGTATACAACCCTTATGGGAATATTTTTTTCAATAGCGATCTTTTTGCAGACTTCATATTCGGGCACGATACGTACACCTCCGCCCGGTTCTATAATACGTTTTACCTGTATTTCACCGTATGTGGTTTGTACGAAAATGTGCTCACGAGCAAGCATGCGCCTTTTAACATCATAATATCTTACACCCAGTGAACTGGTTTCAGATAAAATACAATCTATCAGAATCTCCTTGCGGTTTTCCCTGCACAGAACCTGCACCATTGTCCCTGGTCTGTTTTTTTTCATGAAGATGGGAATCCAGTAAACATCGAGAGCGCCTTCTTCAAACAGACGATCCATCAGAAAACCGAAAACTTCCGGGTTCATATCATCAATGCAGGTTTCCACCACTACTATCGTGTCTGCTTGATGACCGGTCAGATGGCCTTTTTGATGATGCGGCTCGGTTCCGGTAATAACACGTAACAGATTCGGTATCGATTCCAGGTCACGTTTTCCAGCGCCATAACCGGTCTTCTCAACGATCATATCCGGCATTGTCTCAAAGGATTCGGCCAGGGTAACAATGATGGCCGCTCCCGTAGGTGTTACAAGTTCATAAGGAATCCCGGCACCATAGACCGGAACGCCTTTGAGAAGTGCAAGGGTTGCAGGCGCCGGTACAGGCAGTGTGCCGTGCTGGCAGGAGACAAACCCCGAGCCCAAGGGAATCCTTGAAGCGATTACCTTCTCAATACCCAGGTAATCCACACAAAGCGCCGTGCCGACAATATCAACAATCGCATCAATTCCACCGACTTCATGAAAATGGACCTTTTCAATGGAACATCCGTGTATGCCGGCTTCAGCGTCAGCGAGCCTTTTGAAAACCTCAAGGCTTCTTTGCTTAACGAATGGTGATAACGGACTCTTTTTTATCAAGGATTTTATCTGGGAATAATTCCTCGATTCTGTATCCGTTTCACAATTGACTTGAACGCGTATCGCTGAAATCCCGTTCCGGGACAGGGATGAAACCGACAGGTCAAAACCACTCAAGGGGATGCTGGAAAGAGCATCCTTAAGCCATTTTGCAGGCACCCCAAGGTCGATAAGCGCCCCTAAGGTCATATCCCCGCTTATTCCGGAAAAGCAGTCAAAATAGGCGATCATAGTCTCTCTTTCATTTAAAAATCGTAAAGATCCTGGCTCATAGAACCCGGCTTTGATTACCCTCAAAGGGGGTTAGTTCCTTGATATTTCAATACCACCACTATATGCAGTACTCTAAGGCAAAGCCATTGGGCTCTGACCCGTCCCTGAGGCTGAGGACCAGGTAGGTGGCTATTGTGTTGTTGCATGCAATCTGATGATCTCAAGCAAAAGTTCAACCGTCCGGACCATATCATCTAAGCGAACGGATTCCCGTACGGTATGCATATCACGCATTCCTGTGCCAAGTACGCCTGTCACAATACCCTTGCCAAAGAGAATATTGGCATCTGCACCGCCGCCGGTTGTCTTGGCAACCATTTTTCTTCCAAGATTTTCAGCTGCCTTGCAAGCAAATGTTACAACCGGGTGTTCGTCAGGAACATATGTGCGTGAAAAATCTTTTTCGATATGAACCTCAAGACGGGGAAGTCCGTCATCAAAAGATGCCTCTTTGTAATTTTCAACAACTTCTTTGAAAGATGATACGATTTCATTTGTAATTTTACTTAGTTTTTCTTCATCATGACTCCTGACCTCACCCTTAACAGTGACAAGGTTCGGAACGATATTGATGGCTCTACCCCCCTCAATTATGCCGATGTTGCAGGTTGTTTCATGATCGATCCGTCCGAGTTCAAGTTTGGCAACAGCTTTGCTTGCCAGTAAAATAGCGTTTATCCCTTTTTCAGGGGCTGCACCGGCATGTGCGTCTTTGCCGTGGATTTTGAATTCAAGCCGATTTGCAGAAGGCGCCCGGGTAACGATACCTTCCGTGTCAGTAGCATCCAGGGCATAACCGTACTCTGCGGTAATAAGGCCTAAATCAAGATGCTTGGCCCCCAAAAGACCGATCTCCTCGCAGACGGTAAGAACAAGCTCTATAGGGCCATACGGCAGGTCATTTTCCTGGATAATTTTTATGGTTTCAAGAAGGATGGCAATAGCACTCTTGTCGTCGGCTCCGAGGATTGTAGTCCCGTCACTTGTAAAAATCCCGTCTTCCAATACAGCGGTTATGCCCTTGCCGGGCTCCACCGTATCCATGTGGGCATTAAAAAGGAGCGGAGGTGCTTGCTTATTTCCCTTGAACCTGGCGATAAGGTTTCCCGAATTGCCGCCTATCTTATCTCCAGCGCTGTCAACGACTGTTTCCGCCCCAAAGGATTCAAGTATCTTTCTGATTTCACTAGAAATTGTACCTTCCTCCTTTGATACACTGTCAATTTCGACAAGGAATTTGAATGTTTCGCCCAGCCTGTATCTGTTTACCATATTCCAACCTTGCTTGATGCCCATGTAAAAAGTCCTTTTTACATGGATTAAGGAATTTAGGGATTAAGGAATTACAAATTATTTAAAGACATTATGAATGCGTAAAATTGAATAATTCAAAAGTTTTGACTTTTTACGAGTTTGTCTTGTTTGTTTCTTAAAAAGTCTGTTTTGATTACTCGGTTTTATTAAATAAATAACTTCTCAATAAATTCAAGAGCCCACTGGTGATAAACTATAAATGAGTGCCTAAAATGCCTAAAGTGTATCTAAAGTGCTTAAAGTTAAGGATATTGGTTTTTTTATAAATGACAGAATTCCACACCTTTAGCTCACTTTAGCTCACTTCAAACTTTAGTTCACTTTTAAAAAATATTGACAAAAAGAAGATGAAATATATTATAAAACCACTTATCGATGCGGAAGTGCGCAGCTTACTGGTGAGGCTCCCGGACTTCAAATCCGGTGTGGGGCGCTAAAACCGTCCCGGGTGGGTTCGATTCCCATGCACTTCCGCCATTTATTATTTTTATTTTAACTATTTACTCCACATATTTTAAGCGATTTATACAACAAAATACCGACTGTTTTATAATACACTTTATTCATAAAGGCAAGATTCCTTATGAAAATTTGTCTCTGGGCGGTTGTTTGGAGTACCGGGGTCGGTCTTTTAAAAATTGCCATTTTTTCCCTTTTTGGTTTTGGTATCTCCTTCGGTTATATGGCAGGCTTGTTGGCCGCTTTTTTCGGCAACACTTTCTGGGGGGTCCTCATCGGATTTCTGATTTATTCCAAAACCGGTTCTGGCACTCGAATCTTAGGGTATGTGATCGGCTTGGCCACGTTGATATTCTATGTCGCATCATTTCATTATGAACTGGCCTTTCAGAGTCTGCCTGGCACAAGCTTGTTCTACTATGCCAGAGAATTTTCCCATATCATTCCTTCAATAAAATCCAACGCGCCTTTGGGTATAGTATTTTGCGAAATATTCACAGGAGTCTGTTTACTGTTCCTGGGGAAGAAAATTGTCGACGTCATCGTTGAAAAACGATCGCTTTCGAAAAAAGTCAACGTGTTTTATATCACCTTCTTCGTCTTATGCTTTTTCACAACCGTTACTCTCCATCTGTTCCCATCGGTGATTTCAAATCCGGATTTTTTCTGGGGAAGCAGAAACCCAATCGTTTGGCTCGTTCAGACTTCCTTAATATCTACGAATTATGAAAAAAATGGAAAGAAATTAACCAAGAACGATATATGGGATTTCCAGTACGCCTTGGGAAATCGAATCCCGTCCGGAGGAATGAATAAGAAATACCCCTTGTGGGCAGGCTTTAGGAAAACATCCAGAACCAAATTTAGCGGAAAAAGCGTTATCGTTCTGATCTTGGAAAGTGTAGGTAAGATGGAGCTCTTCTCAACGAAAAACGGCGTACCGATAATGCCGAATCTACGGAAGATAGCCGAGGAAAATCTCTTTTTTCAAAATGCATATGCAGGGGGAACAAATAGTGCTCAAGTGTTGCCGGCAATATTATCGGGGATTCCTTCACAGACACATACGAACATTTTATGGAAAAAACCGCTTCCAAGAACAGATGGCCTGCCTTTTTTGTTGAGAACATACGGATATAAGACTGCATATTTTCACGGAAGCGACCTGTCGTTTGAACAGCAGAGATCATTTCTTAAGATGGTCGGGTTTGAGCACATCTTTGATTATGATCCCAGCCTGGAAAAGTCAGTCTCAGGATGGGGATACGATGACAGGGAAATGTTTTCGATCCTTAAGGGGTGGATAGAAAAACAGGACTCACCCTATTTTGCCACCCTGTTTACCCTCAGCACCCATGATCCATTTATCCTTCCAGATGATTGGACGCCGAAGTTTTCCTCAAAAAAGGCCGATCTGCCGGAAAATGGCGCCTGGATCGGGGTAATCAAGTTGCAAGACCGTTATGAGCTTTATAAGGAATCATTGCATTTTCTGGACAGTGAACTGGGCAAATTTTATGCATGGTATAAAAAGGAAGAGATGCCCAAGGGAACTTTGCTCGTGATCCTTAGCGATCATGTAACATCATTGCATAATGAGTCGCCGGGAATGAAAAACGATCATATGAGGTTTTCCATTCCACTGATTTTTGCGGGGTTGCCGACCGAATTAGTTGAAAAATACAGTAACTATACCAATCGGCGAGTATCTCATATTGATCTTCCCTCAACAATAACGGGTTATATTGGCGTCGATTCGCTTCCCTGTGATCAGGGACTCGACCTGTTTGTGCGTGATGATAATTGGCCGGACAACAGGTTGATTTACTCTGTGGGCGGGCGTGGTCTCGAAAGGGTTTACGTCTGGACCTCCGAATGTCAGGTCGTACTGGACAGAGTGAAAAACAAGCTGGATTTTGTCAATTATGAAATCCCTGAAAACGCTGTGGTGGCAGACAAAATCAAGGCACAGGAGGTCGTCGAAAAGAAAATCATTCCATTTCTTAATGTTCTGTTTCCGTTGAATAATTATCTGATATCTAACAACGCATACAGCCCTACGGAAAATCAGATTTTATCAGGGATAAAACCGCTACCCGCAGTGAAAGACATTATGTTCGTTTCCCATAGAGGAAACACGAACGGGCCGCGAAAAAAGGAAAATGAAAATAAGGCAAAAGCTATAGAAGCGGCGATAAATGCGGGATTCGAGTGGGTTGAGGTCGACGTGATCCTGACAAAGAACAGTGTTCCCGTTCTTTTGCACGACTATACGATTTCAGATGGAAACGGCAACGAGCTCTTCGCGGAAGAACTGACTCTAAATGATATGAAACAGATAGCCGCCTACTCCGATATTTTGACCCTGGAAGAGGCGCTTGGAACATATCTGGAAGAAATAGGCTTTTTAATCGATGTTAAACCGTCGATATTGTTAGATCGGAATTACATTCTCAATCGGAAAATCGTAAATCTGGTTAAGGAAAATCCGTTAAGGCATAAAATCATTATAGACAGTTTCAATGATGTTTCGGCCAATTTTATTAAAAATAGATGTAATTGCAATGTCGGCATAGACACACCGTATAAGGAGACGCTCTCTGCAGACATATTAAGGTCCATAAAATTTGCAGGGATGGATTGGATCTATGTGCATTATAGCGTTGTCGACGGAGATTTGATCAATAAAGCCCATGAATTGGGGTTGCGAATAATGGTTTATACGGTAAACGATGTCGCTCTCCTGACCAAATGGAGCGAAAACCCTCCTGACGGTATAATCACCGATCGTGCTGATTTAAAAGACCTTCTCATAACGGATTCGGGAAGTCTATCAAAGCGATGAACACCCCGGCCAACCTCGTGCGAATTGCAAAACCTGTTTCTTCGTGACATTGCAAATCGTCTCAAAACTATTCTGCCGTGGAAGTGAAGCTCCCCACACTTATCCCTTACCCCGAATTTCTCACGAGAAATTCGGTTTAACCACTCATCAGTAATTTATTAGAAACCAGATTAACTAGCCCCCAGATGGCATCCGCCGAAAGATGACGTTCAATTGATCGGTCGAAGAGAATGGAAAGATGCGGCTGAAATTCATCATCACCTTCCCATAACAAGTAATACAGAGGTGTCTTGGGAAGCGGGGAAAACCTGTATGCCGCGTCAGCCATATCCAGGAGTTCGCCGCCCAGATTTTCCGACGCCTTTTTAAACCCGCCAAGATCTCTGCCGTAGCGTTCCAAAAGGTGTGCTACTTTGAGCGCATGAGGTCCTTGAAAAAAATGAGCGTCTTTAAGATCATTTGCACTGACCATTTCCAGGCTGAGCAGATCGGGAGCCACATTGAGCAGGTAAACCAGAATGACCAGCTCCATGAGAGGGTGATCTATTTTTTCACGCTGGTCGGGTTTTAACCGCCAAAGACAGCGGTTTCCCATGTCAACCAGCACATCATCCTTTAAAAATCTGATAAGAAGTCCCTCGGGAAGATGGAGCGAAGCTAGAGAATTTTTACATAGGTTATCTTGATCCATTTTTTTCAGATCATCCCAATATTCGGGAGGTACTTTGATTATATCTCCCTTGGGTGTCCTTGTAGGAGGTCTTTGTTTCCGTCGTCTTTCCTGCATATTTAAATAACCCTCACTGAAAGGATAAGGCCCTGCCATAAAGTTTTCGCAGGGAAATGATTTGCAGTCTCTTAAGCAAAACTGCACACTGTTCATTTGGGCACATGCCAAAATAGGACAAGGATGTCCGAAGAGTCTCTTTTGAGCCTCTATCTTATTTGTCGCTTACTGGCTTATTCCGGATCCGCAACTGGAACATATACCCAGAAGCCTCAATCTGCAAACATCACAGTTTATCCCACAGGCTGCGGTAGGCATTGTAATACCTCAATAGTCAACAATTCAAATTGTCTTTACTAAAAGTGGTGGCTTGTTTCTTTTCGTCCTTAAAGACACCACAACTTAAATGACTAAGTACATGTATTCATAAATACGATCACGTATTTATAACTTGGTTTATTCATTCTATGTATGCAAAAGTGTAAAGTGCCTAACCTGTCGAGAGCCTCTGGTCGAACGAAGTGAACTAAAGTGCCTAAACCTGCCCGCCGGCAGGCAGGCGGGGTTAAGGTATTCTGTCAATTTTAATTATAATTGATCGCGCTGAAAGCGCGTTCCTCAACCCTGGCCCAGACCGATCACCAATACTCTATACTCTAAAAGTCAGGTCTGGAATGATGC
>JAUVVL010000120.1 GCA_030604635.1 Desulfobacteraceae bacterium | reverse complement strand
GCCCCCTTTTGCCCAATTTCTGTGTCAGGCTCAAATTTTAATCCTCAAAATACTCCATGTATTCCTGTGGTTAAAATTTTCGCCTTCCTTGAACTTGAACAAAATTGAGCATTTTTCAAAGGTCTCAAATCATCGAAATGTTAAAAACATTCTATAAACTATAAAAATCTATCACCTCAATTGAGCAAAAGTCGAGGATGCCCCAGGTCCAAGGCGTCAAGGGTGAAGCCGTAGTAAACTACTGCGAACCCTTGACAACGCAGGAGATGGGGTATCATCGGCTTTCCCGAAGGGTAAACGGAATGAAGAAATAAATAAGAAAACTATAATTCCACTATCATTGTTTTACAATTAGGTACTCGAATATTTCGTATACTTTGTGATTCTTGATGGTTATAATTCGATCTTCATTTTGTTTATGATCAATTGAGGTATCACATGGCATGCATCGTGTCAAGATATTTGCTTTATTGTACTTTCTTCAGATTTGATAAAAAATGATTTACAAGCTGCCTGTTTGAATTATAAAAAGTAGTATGCGGTATTTTTTTATCAAACAATCAGAGATTGCCTCCCCAACATCATTTATTACCGGGCCTGATGCCAGGCATATAAAAACCGTGTTGCGCCTGAAACCCGGTGACAAGATCGGCCTTTTTGACGGCAAAGGATTTGAATACGAAGCCGGAATCGTCGCTTTATATCCCGGCAGGGTCGAAGTATCGATAATTAGCGGTTTTCCTTCAACATCCGAATCACCGGTTCAAATCATCGTTGCCCAGGCATTTTTAAAAGAGAGGAAAATGGACGGCCTTGTCCGGCAGCTCACTGAACTCGGAATAACAAAATGGATACCCTTTATTGCCAAACGATCCGTACCCCGGCCCGACAATAAACACCTTGCAGCACGTACAAAGAGGTGGAGAAAAATTGCAAAAGAATCCATCAAGCAATGCAAACGGGGCCGTATCACGGAAATCAATACAACAGTATCCTTTGAAGAAGTGTTAAATCTCGGTGAGGTATGTGATCTGAAGATCGCTTTCTGGGAAAATGAATTAAAACCTATCAATGACACATTGCCGAAACCTGACCGTCAATTTAATAATATTTTTGCCATGATGGGACCGGAAGGCGGTTTTACATCCCAGGAAATTGAAAGCGCCAGGGCCCGTGGATTTGTTACCGCCGCTCTGGGTCCCCGTATCTTAAGAGCTGAAACAGCGACCATCGCAGCATGCGTTCTGCTGCAATATCTTTATGGTGATATGGGTCAAAAAATGTTCGTTCCGGATGAGTGAATAAATGAGTCGCTTACATCCAGACGGTTAGCCCGGATTTCTTACAAGTCTGATTCGACTATTTGGTAGAGACAGGCGAGCAGTGTTCCTTAATCTCGTCTATTTTTTTCAAATCTTCCATATAACTTTCGACATATCCACAAGCGCCGCATATATAGTCTTCAAGACGGACGCCAGACTCAAAAGCAAGAACAAGAGAGCTCCTGTACCCTCCGGGAAAGTTTCTTTGATAAACTTTCGTAGATTTACATTTAGGACATTTTCCCGATTTCATAGTGCTCTCCTTCCGTAGAAGCTAACTAGTGCCTGAACATGACTTTCGTTCAGGCACTAACTAATGACCTGAATTATTTCCAGTATAATAGAAAAATCGGTTTGTTGCAACAAATCCGCTAATCCGGACAGGGAAACGTCAAAGGCGATTTTAACTTGGCCCTGCTAACCCGGATATAATTTTTTCTTATCAAAATAACTTATGCACCACCATACTGTTTTCGCAGCTTGGGTTTTTCTATCTTGCCGGTTGGATTGCGCGGTACATCGCCGAAAATAATCCTTCGAGGTCTTTTGTACCTGGGTAGCGCCTGGCAAAAATCGTCGATCTCTTCTTTGGCGAGTTCCTCTCCGGGCTTTACCTTGATCACGGCTGCAGAGATTTCTCCCAGGCGGAGGCTGGGAAGACCAATAACCGCCACATCAAGAATTTTAGGGTGGGCCTGAAGAAAATCTTCGATCTCAACAGGGTATATGTTTTCACCGCCGGTTATGATAACGTCCTTTTTCCTGTCCACCAGCCAGATAAAACCATCTTCGTCCTGTCGAGCCACATCGCCGGTCAAAAGCCAGCCATCGACCAAAGTCTCTCTGGTTGCCTCTGGATTTTTGTAGTACCCTTTCATAACCCCCGGACCCTTGACCATTAACTCGCCGGGTTGTCCCGGAGTAACGGGATTCAGCTGATCATCTACAATCTTTATCTCCCAGTCAAAACCAGGTAAACCGATGGCGCCGACCTTGTGCATGTTCTCCATCCCCAGATGAACACATCCCGGTCCGGTACATTCAGTCAGGCCATAGTTGGTATCGTACTGATGATGGGGAAAAACTCTTTTCCATTCCTTAATCAGGGTGGGAGGCACGGGCTGGGCGCCGATATGCATCAGCCGCCACTGATCCAGTTCGTAGTCTTTGAGTTTTATTTCTCCGCTCTGGATGGCAAACAGAATATCCACTGCCCAGGGAACCAAAAGCCAGGCCACCGTTACCTTTTCTTCGGAAATGGCTTCCATAATCCACTGGGGATCAATCCCTTTGAGTATGACAGCCCTGGCGCCGACAATGAAATTGCCGAACCAGTGCATTTTGGCGCCGGTATGGTACAGCGGTGGGAGGCAAAGGAAATTGTCATTGTGGGTCTGACGATGATGGTGATTTTCCACAACACATGCAAATTCCAGGTTTCTGTGGGTCAGTAGTGTTGCCTTGGGAGTGCCGGTGGTGCCGGATGTAAAATACAGGGCTGCCTCGTCTGAAATTTCTATATCAACCTGAGGATCAACCAAAGATTGAGATTCCAGAACTTTTCGGTACGATTCTGCATAGCCGGGCCTGAGTTCTTCAGGCCCCACAAAGATATAAGTCTTTACGTTTTTATCAAGGTCTTCTTTAATAGAATTTATACGGTCAATAAATTCCTCGCCAAAGATAAATGCTTTTGCTCCAGCGGTTTCTGCGCAACGCCTGATGGTTTTTGCCACAAAACGAAAGTTAAGGGGAACAGCCCAGGCCCCTGTGCGCAGGATTCCAAAATAGATTGGCAGCCACTCGATACAGTTTGTCATCAAATGGACCACCCGGTCTCCTTTTTTGATTCCCCTGGTTATGAGTGCATTGGCCACCTGATTGGCCTGGTCGTCAAATTTCTTCCAGGTGATCTCCTTACGCCGGTTTTTCTCCGGTTCACGTTCCACAAGAGCCGTTTCCGGGCCATACATACGAGCATTGCGAGCCAGTATTTCAGTAATCAGCATGGGTATTCCTTTCGGATTTAGGTGCGAATTTATTGAAAGTCGATATCAAACCATCTTCAGATGGTCAAGGCTCACGAAAATTTTCGACACGTTAGCCCGCATTGAAGCTCAAGGCTATTTACTAATCCGTTCTTTGGTTATGTTGGATATGCACCTGGAAGATGTTTTGATTATAATGTTGAATTTTAGCAATTAAAATGATAATTTGTTAAAAATTAAGTTAACTTCTCAATACGTTCTGGGGGATTAGATGATAAAAGACCCTGTGCTGTTTAAAAAATTTGAAGATGCATTCATCCGTGACAAAGGAAAACTGAATTTTGATTCTTCCATGCAGCTATTTGCATCTATGTGGAATGAAGCGGTCAGATTCGGTGTTTTTCCTCCTAAAGACCCATTGGAAGGTATAGATGTAGATATAAGAATTGCCAAGGTGCTCAATTCATGTTTGAAAGAATCCTCTCCCGGATAGGTTCACCGATGAAAAGTGATTGGTGAAAAGTAAATAGGCTGAAGACCGGATTATCAAGGATTAAAACCTATTCACGTTTCACCAACCCAAAGGTGGTGAAAAAGTTTGATTCTTTTCGACGGAACATATCGTTTGCAAAGACAGGAAAACTCACCCACAAAGCACATTGGGAAATGGGCCTGCTCCTGGCGGTTGAGGATCATCGATTTTTCATTCAACCAGCCAGATGTGCAGCATCTCAGGCCTTATGTCGTTGTAGCAACCCAAACAGGCGAAGGCATCTTCAAAACAACCTGCGCCGAAAGTCTGGGTAAAAGAATATGCAAGGACTTTGATCTGAAAATCGACGAAATTCTCTGGATCGAACACTATCCGGATGAGCCCGCTCTGTATGTCGCAACTTTTAAGCCCAAGTCTTATTTTGGAACTGAAATATTTTACGCTGTCGATTGGAGGCCCATCAGACCCAATGAGCTTGAAGCGATCAAGCCCTTTATCCCTGAAACAGAGAATATCCAATGTCATTAACCCGGATATTTCACGCTCCGGATTTGCCGTATTTTTTACAAACCGGAATACTTTACCCAATCAGCTTAACGTGGCTTCTTCAAATTCTATGAGGAAACTGACAGATGAAGTTTAAATTAACACCTTTACTTTTTTTTACCCTTGTTTTTTTTTATGCCCAGGCAGTCCTATGCCAAAATTCTTCTCCAATATTAAATTCGGCAGCAGAGGGATTGAGTCTGACGCTGGATGATATCGTAAAGAGAATTGAAAATCGGTACGCTGTTTCAGGCTTTTCAGCAGACTTTTTCCAAGCCTCTACAATAAAAGCCATGGAAATAACAGATACCGCCTCGGGAAAAGCCTTTTTCAAACGTCCAGGCAGGATGAGATGGGAATATGAAAAGCCTGACCGGCAAATTATCATAACGGACAGTAAAACGTTATGGATATACAGACCGGATGACAACCAGGTCATGATCGGAAAGTCTCCATCTTTTTTTGGAGGTGGCAAAGGAGCCTGCTTTCTTTCAGATATGAAGCTGATACGGCAAAAATTCAGTATTATTCTCGAAAAAAAGTCCGATTACGGATACCATGTACTGAAACTTTTACCCAAAGAAAAAACATTCGATGTATCCGTTATATATTTGTCAGTTTCGGCAATGACTTTCGATGTTTTTCGGATCGTTACCTATAATTCATACGGGGATGAAACCCGAATCGCCATGAGCAATATTCAGTTTAAACCGAACCTGGATGATTCCATGTTCAGTTTTCAAATACCTCAGGGTGTTGAGATGCTGCAACTTGACGAGTAGTTTTCTACATGTTTAGTCGCTTAAAATAAAATTCGTGTTTTCTGTATGAATTTTTTATCTAACCGCAGAGACGCAAAGAACGCAAAAAAATAATAAGTTTTTCTTTCTGCTGAGAGGGCAGAAAGGAAAAAATATGACGTTTGGCAAACTAATGGAAGATTTGATTGCGTGCTTCGAATTGTCAGTGAATTAGAGAGGTTAACAAAGCGCTTTCATTTATGTTTTCCGTCCCCTCAACGGAAAACATAAAAATTCAATAAACTTTGCGTTCTTTGCGTCTCTGCGGTGATTTTAGTTAATAACCTATTTGGTTTTCCTGTTGAGAGTGGATCCAGGCAAGAGAAATAGAAAATGAATGAAAAGATAAAAAATCTGCTGAAAAAAAGAAAAGCGATTATGCTTGCACATAATTACCAGCCGCCGGAAATTCAGGATCTTGCTGATCTTTGCGGTGATTCACTGGAACTGAGTATCAAGGCCGCCCAGACCGATGCTGAAGTCATAGTGTTTTGCGGTGTGCATTTCATGGCGGAAACCGCTTCAATCCTGTCTCCTGATAAAACTGTACTACTTCCCCGTAAAGATGCCGGATGTCCGATGGCTGATATGATAACGCCGGAAGCGCTTAAAGTCAGTCTGGATGAGCTTACCTCTATGCCGGTTGTAACCTATGTGAATTCATCAGCTTCGGTTAAGGCACTCTCAACCATATGCTGCACATCGGCAAATGCCATAAAAGTAGTAAACAGTCTGGATGCCACAGAGGTATTAATGACTCCCGATCGTAACCTCGCCAAGCATGCAGCTTCTCATACAAGCAAGAAAATACATATCTGGGATGGATACTGCCCGATCCACGACATACTAACCCCGGAAGACGTCAAAAAAGCAAAACAGGAGCACCAGGATGCTGTTTTTGTGGCCCATCCTGAATGCCGGCCCGAGGTTCTTGCGCTGGCGGATAATGTTTTAAGTACTTCAGGAATGATCCGATATGCACGAAAATCCAAAAACAGTGCTTTTATCGTCGGAACCGAGGTGGGGCTGCTTTATCCCTTGAAGAAAGCAAATCCAGATAAAAATTTTTATCCGGCTTCCAGGACCATGGAATGCCCGGATATGAAAAAAATCACCCTCCACGATGTCGCCAGGAGTCTCGAATTCATGGAGGGCCAGGTAAAGGTGCCTGAAAACATACAGCGGCCGGCCTTAATAGCGGTTCAAAGGATGATAGATCTATCCCTATAAAAGTAAGATAGATTACAACCAGCGGTGGTGGCTTGATTATTTTTGTCCTAAGAGGCACTCTGATTTAAGTGCCTAAAGTTTGAAATGCCTAAAGTGCCTAAAGTTATGGTATTCTGACATTTCTTAAATTGACTGCGTTTAAAACGCATCTTTAAACTTTAGTTCACTTTAGGCACTTCTATGTGAAATTAATATACTGGCAAAACTCCTCTCTTACTACTACATGAGGTATTGTGTTAAGCTCAACAGCTAACCATTAACCAATTCTTCGGGGATATCGGCATTGGTGTAAACCTTCTGGACATCTTCTGAATCTTCAAGGGTCTCCATCAATTTGACCATCTGATCTGCTTCCTTTCCTTGAAGGTTCACGGTTGACTGCGGAAGCATGGTGATTTCTGCTGCAATATAGGGAATCGATTCTTTGTCTATGGCTGCCTTGACGCTTTCAAAATCCTGGGGAGCTGTGATGATTTCATAATTACTGTCATCTTCTCTTACATCCTCCGCCCCGGCTTCAATGGCGATTTCCATCAGCGCATCCTCGTCAACCGCACCATTTTCGACAACAATATAGCCCTTCTTGTCAAACATCCAGGCAACACACCCGGCTGCACCCAGATTCCCTCCTGCCTTGCTCAAAATATGGCGAATATCTGCCACGGCCCTGTTTTTGTTATCGGTAAGAGATTCTATAAAAACAGCGGCACCGCCGGGACCGTAACCCTCGTAAACGCTCTCTTCGTAATTGACGCCTTCGAGTTCGCCGGTTCCCTTTTTAATGGCCCTTTCAATGTTATCCTTGGGCATATTTTCACTTTTCGCTGCCTGTATAGCTGTGCGCAGTCTTGGGTTTGCAGCCGGGTCTCCACCTCCCAATCGTGCCGCGACCGTGATTTCTTTGATAAGTCTGCTGAAAATCTTGCCCCGTCTGGCATCTGTTATGCCTTTTTTATGTCTTATACTAGACCACTTGCTATGCCCCGACATATATACCTCCTATTTTTTCCCCAACCCGACAATATAAATCTCTTTGCTCGCCTTTCGGCTGGCTTGCGGTTTGAAAATCTTTTGGCTTTTGAAAACAGACCTGACGGAATCCGAAAAATCCTTGAAATCTTCACCTTGAAAGATCTTACACACAAACGATCCGCCGGGTATCAGCAGAATTTGAGCTATGGACAGTGCTGCCTGGCAGAGATTAAAAGATCTGGCGCTGTCAACATGTTTGTCGCCGGTCGTAGCCGGCGCCGCGTCGCTGATAACAACATTAAAATCTTTCCCCAAAGATTCAAAGAACCGATCATCCAGGGCAAGAATGTCACCGGCATAAATCCTGACATGAGACGGAACCTTTTCAGTAACCGGCTTGAGATCGATTCCCACTACCTGCCCCTTACTGCCTGTCAAATTGGCCGCATAAAGCAGCCAGGACCCGGGGGCACAACCTAGATCGAGAACTTTGTCTCCCTTTTTTATCAGATGGTGCTTGCGCTGTATCTCCTGGAGCTTATAGACCGATCTGGCAGGAAATCGTTCTTTCTTTGCCCGGCGCGAATAGTGATCTTCCCACCGGTTATGCTTTGCGGCCGCTCGTTTCATATACTCAAAACAGCTCCTCCATGGCTTCTGATACGGTTTTTATCCCTATGAGTTCTATTCCTTTTATTTCCGTCATCCGTTTCAAGTTGCTGTGAGGTACAAGGCATCTTGTAAAACCCATTTTTATTGCTTCGGCAATCCGGGTTTCAACATGGCCTATGGCTCTGACTTCTCCTGTTAATCCGACTTCACCAAAGATAATGGTCCCTTTCTGAATTGGCCGGTCTAAAAAGCTCGATGCAACAGCAGATACGATTCCCATGTCAACGGCAGGTTCATCAATCTTAACACCGCCGGCAACATTAACGAAGATATCATGCCCCATTAAATGCATGCCTAATTTTTTTTCCATTACTGCCACAAGCAATGCGACACGATTGTGGTCAATACCAAGAATCGTTCTTCTAGGATTTCCGAAGCTTGTACTGCTGGCAAGGGCCTGAAGCTCAACAAGAATAGGCCTTGTGCCTTCCATGCTGGCTGTAACAACAGACCCCGGTGCGGTTGCAGGACGTTCGGAAAGGAATGCCGCCGAAGGATTGGAAACTTCGCTCAGGCCCTTTTCATTCATTTCAAACACACCGATCTCGTTGGTCGACCCGAATCTGTTCTTTACAGCCCTCAGAATCCTGAACACATGATTACGATCACCTTCAAAATAAAGAACCGTATCAACCATATGTTCCAAAAGCCGTGGCCCGGCTATAGCGCCGTCTTTTGTCACATGGCCCACCAGAAATATGGGCGTGCCTGACTTCTTTGCCATGAGCATAAGCCGCACGGTGGATTCCCGAACCTGGGTCACGCTCCCTGGAGCGGACGTCAGATCCGGGCTGAACATGGTCTGAATCGAATCGATCACAAGGACATCCGGCTGACCGGATTCCACCATCATCAGGATCGATTCCAGGTCGATCTCTGAAACCACCAGCAACTCAGGGGACACCGTCGACAACCTTTTGCTCCGCATCCTTATCTGCCTAATCGATTCCTCACCTGAAACATATAATACTTTATGGCCTTGTTCGGCAAGACCGTGGAGGGCCTGAAGCATAAGGGTGGATTTGCCGATCCCCGGATCTCCACCGATCAGGACAAGGGTTCCGGGAACAAGCCCCCCTCCTAAGACCCTGTCAAATTCACTGATACCGGTTAAAATACGATCTTCATCCTCAAGTTCAATAGAATCAATGGGGACAGGTTTGGTTTGCGAAGAGGAATAACTCCGCATGGCCCCTTGAGACGGTTTAGCGGTTTGAATTTCTTCAACAAAGGTCTGCCACTCGCCGCAATCAGGGCATTTCCCCATCCATTTGGGCGTTTGATAGCCGCATGACTGGCAGCAAAATATTGTTTTTAATGTTTTTTTCATGATGCCAATTTAATTGCAAATCCGTTAATGTTTGACATTCATATTCATATCATGTCATTAAGCTCCGATCAACTATCACGTATCATGAATATTTCATAAAGAATATCAAATTAATTGAGGTGTCGGGGAGTTTTATCGAAAATTTGCCCTTAATTAAGCGTAATGGGTGATCAGATGTAAAAGCGTGTGGTGTGTGCGAGTTCACACGATTTGGAATCTGATTACCCATGGAGCGGCCTTAAAGACGAAAACTCCCCGACCCCTGATATAATTAAAAATGCAAATTATTAGAATAATCCCAAGCAAATATATATTCTTCTTTATCGGATTGTTGATCCTACAATTCTTTTCACCCGCCCCAACCGCATCTGTGGAGGAAAACAGCGGCAAATATTTTGAATCCCTCCAAAAAAAGCTGATAACAGACGGTTTTGACAAAAGCACTATTGCCGAGCTTTATAGCAGTCCAAAGGTTTTTTTCGAAACAAAGGGGGTTTCCCTCCTGTTGGTTCATCGTGAAGACAAGTTGAATTATGATCAGTACGCTACCAAAGAATCCATACAAAAAGCGTTAAAATATTTGGCAAAACATCAAAGCGAGCTTGAAAGGACAGAAATGGCTTACAATATAAGCAAGGAGATCATCGCAGCCATAATCCTGGTCGAAAGCCAGTTTGGGACCGCTATTGATGGACCATCCATATTGAATACACTTTCGACCATAGCTTCACTGGCAGATCCTGACGTCCGGAATATGTTTTGGAGCAAGGTTTCAAGCACAACTCAATTTAAAAGGAAAAAATTCGAAAAATGGGCAGGAAAAAAATCGAAATGGGCCTATCATGAGCTGAAGGCTTTTTTAAAATACACGGCCAGGGAGAAGATGGATCCTGTCGGCATTAATGGTTCTTTTGCAGGGGCAATGGGTATCGCCCAATTCATGCCAAGCAGCATTCTTGCCTATGCCAAAGACGGCGACAATGACGGACGTATTGACCTTTTTAGCCATGCAGATTCCATTGCAAGTATTGCAAACTATCTTAATCATTATGGCTGGTATATGGAAATAGATCGAAAAAAGGCGCATAAAATCATTCATCGTTATAACCACAGCGATCATTATGTCGATATAATATTTAAAATTTTTAAGCTTTTAAAAGGATAAAATTGGATATGGCAACCGTTATTGTATGGATAAAAATTAGTCTTTTCTTTTATTTATTGACGGTCCTGGCAATTATCGATATCGCACGAAAGGATTTCGGTTCAATCGGAAAAAAAGCTTTATGGGGTTTTATTGCCGTTGTCCCGTTTATCGGATGGCTTGTCTATCTTATTTTCGGATTCAGAACAGGCAAAAAGCCGGGGGACAAAGAGTGATGGTTTCGTAAAAAGTCAAAACTTCCTGCCCGCCAGCCGGCAGGCGGGGCTGAATTATTCAATTTTACGCATTCATAATGTCTTTAAATAATTCGCAATTCCTTAATCCCTAAATTCCTTAATCCATGTAAAAAGGACTTTT
>JAUVVL010000153.1 GCA_030604635.1 Desulfobacteraceae bacterium | reverse complement strand
TGCGTTGCGCTTCATTTCGTTGTCATTGCGGCGTACGCTAAGTACGCCTCATGACACAAAATTCGCGCGCCTTGAATTTGGAGCTTTTTACTTTGCCATCGCAATTTTGACTTTTTACGAAATCGTCGAACTTGTATTGAAAAATGGAAGTTTGAAATATATATATTTATCTGTTCTACAAAAGTAATATTGTACTAAGGAAATAATAATGAAAGATCATAAAGACTTAATATTGCCGGCCACTTTACCCGGGCCTCATGAGATGGATATGGATCCGATAACTTTAGCATTCAGCGGGGATATTGAAGAGGCCTTTCTTGACGATTTTTACAAAAATTCTTTGAAGCTGGTAAGGATATCCCTTTTAGCCGGAATTTTTTTATATGGATTATTTAGCATACTGGATGCTCAATTGGCCCCTGAAGTGAAGGGTAAGTTGTGGTTTATCCGATTTGGAGTTGTGTCGCCCCTTCTTCTGTCTGTCGTAATTTTATCTTATTTCCCTCGATTTAAAAAATATTTTCAGCCACTTGTGGCTGCAGTGATGATCGTTGCAGGTTTTGGCATCATTATAATGATTTACATTATACCATCTCCGGCAAATTATTCATATTATGCAGGATTGATCCTTGTTTTTATATGGGGGTATGCCTTTACAAGAGTACGATTCATCTGGGCAACACTGGCGGGTTGGATTATCGTGGCGTTTTATGAACTTGTAGCAATAAAGTACACCAGTACGCCTTTTCCGGTTCTGATCAGCAATAACTTTTTCTTCATCAGCTCCAATATCATCGGAATGTTTGTCTGCTATTCCATAGAATATTATACGCGAGTATATTTTTATACAAATTTTTTACTGGAAAAAGAGCAGGAAAAAATCAGATTTGCAAATATCAAGTTGGAGGAGATAATCAAAAAACGCACTGCCCAATTATCAAAAACAAACGAGGATTTGATGCGTGAAATTGAAGAACGCAAACGTTCGGAGAAAGATCGAACTGAACTCGAAGCTCAGTTGCACCATGCTCAGAAAATGGAAGCCATAGGCACCCTGGCCGGAGGCATCGCCCATGATTTTAACAATCTGCTCATGGGGATCCAGTCTTGTACTGCATTGGCTCTCTATGGTTTGGATACTGATGACCCAATCTATAATAAATTAAAACCCGCTGAAACATATGTCCAAAAGTGTGCTGAACTTACCAAACAGCTATTGGGGGTTGCCAGAGGAGGCAAATATGAAGTTGAATCGGCTGATTTAAACGAACTGATAAAAAAGAGTTTACAAATGTTTGGACGCACCAGGAAGGAAATAACCATATATTCCAATTACCAGGAGGGTATATGGATGGTGGAAATAGATCAATCGCAGATCGAACAAGTACTTTTAAACCTTTATGTCAATGCCGGTCAGGCCATGCCTAATGGGGGGAATCTTTATATCCGGACTGAAAACGTCACCATCAATAAAAAATATATAGAGCCATATGAGTTGAAACCGGGAGGTTATGTTAAGATAAGCGTGACAGATACCGGGATTGGAATGGACACAGCAACCCAAAAGAGGGTATTCGATCCGTTCTTTACCACCAAGGAGATGGGCAGGGGAACCGGATTGGGGCTTGCCTCCGCCTACGGAATAGTCAAGAATCACCACGGCTTTTTTGAAGTATCGAGCGAAATAAATAAAGGCACCTCCTTCAACTTTTATCTTCCGGTATCTGAAAAGCAAGTCGTGGAAAGAGATGAGAAATTATATGTAGTTATAAAGGGCACTGGTTGCATTCTTCTTGTAGATGACGAAGAAATGATCATCAATGGATCCAGGGAGATGCTGGAAACACTGGGATATAGTGTTGATGTCGCTAGGAGCGGAAAAGAAGCAATTGAAATCTATCAGGCAAATATTGATAAAATAGATCTGGTCATTCTGGATATGATCATGCCGGGGATGGGTGGTAGTGAAGTTTACGATATTCTCAAGCAGATCAACCCTTATGTAAAGGTTCTCCTGTCAAGCGGATACAGTATCGACGGAAGTGCTGCTGAGATTTTGAAACGTGGTTGTGAGGGATTTCTCCAAAAACCCTTTAATTTAACAAATCTCTCTCAAAAGCTGAACGAGATCCTGGAAAAGAATTAGCTGCTTTTCAATATTGCGGGATACAGTCTTTTGAAATAACTATGCCCCATATGTTCAATATTGACCTCTTTTCACTGGTTCGCCAAATAATGTATTACAACGGCGGATAATACATTAGGACAACGATTCATCTACAATGCAATAATATATCAGAAAGGTCAAAAAAATGGATCGCAAAGTCATTCATGAAACCAAGGCTATGACCATCGACAGAAATTTTAAAACTCTTTTTAACGAAATGGAGAAGAGACACATTGAAATTAGAGCAAAGGTCAATTCTTTTTCAGAAAAAGGTAATGAGTTAGAAGAAAGGCTATCTGAAGAAATTGAAATTTTCGAGCCATGGAGATTTCACAAAATGGATCAACTATGGGAAATCACATCAAGTTTTGGTAAAAAGCAAAAAAAGGCTCACAAAAAATTTGTTCGGGACACTGAATATTATAAAATTGTTCAAGAAGCTCCATTCTATTGGAGAATTATTAATAAGCCCAACGGTTATGCGGGTGATGCGGAAATGATGAGTTTTATTTATCGAAATCAATTTGAAGGTAAAACTCCATTTGGAATGTTTTTACATAAACATGCAGTAGCTACTAAAGCGTGTCAATCTGTCAGAAACAGAAAAGATTATATAACCGAACAGATTCAAAAAACAAACGGGGGGCAAATCCTCAGTTTGGCTGCAGGTCCTGCAGAAGAAATCAGAGAAATACTCGATGGTCACAAAGGAAACGAATTTCAATTCCTTGCACTGGATCATGATTTGGATACTTTGCAACGATATGATATTCTAAATAAATCACATCAATTTACATATGCTCTCGCAAATGCTTTTCAAATAGTTTCCGGAAAATATCGTGTAGTAAAACCAAGGCGTTATATGGCGAAATATTGTTATCCGCGGAGGGATTTCAGAGGGTTACGCAAGATTTTAAGTTCATTAAAATATGAATTGATAGATTTGAAAAATAAAAAATTTGATTTGATTTATTGCGCAGGTTTATATGATTATATCAAGACTTTCCCGTTAGATGACAGTAAGGGTACGGTTGCCTTAACAAAAAATCTATTTGATTTGCTGAAACCAGACGGCTCGTTGATAGTCGGTAATTTTAATCACAATAACCCCAGGGATCTTAGGTTTGTTATGGAATACATATATGACTGGCAATTAATATATCGGAATAAATTTGATATGTTTGATTTTGTAAGAACTGTCAGCAAGAATGATATTAAGGATATGCAGATCGTAGAAGAACCTACAGGAATTAATTATTTCCTAAAAATTGATAAAAACTGAAAGCCGTCTACCCTGTGAATCCATTATTTTCATCCAGAGATGCGGCAGCGTTTACATGGAAACATGTAAAAAATTTCGAATAGCATTTCGGAAAAGATTTACAGAACCAAAAGAAGCTGTGAAACAAAAATTATGTGAATGAAGGCGAAAAGAAAGCGTCTTTGACAGCCTTTGGCTTATAATTATAAATTATTGTTTTTACTGTTGGGCTTTATAGAACGTGAGGTTCCATTCCCATGATTTCGAGTCGTGGCGCAGAATGTATACGGCGTTGTCGTCTCCCAGGATTTTAAAGTAGCGATGGTCCGGCGATAACCATTGATCTTGAACTTCTTTGATCTCAATTTTTCTATTGCCCATCCAGATGCGCCGGGGTGTTTCCTCTCCCCGGTATCCGGCATAGCACTCCACTCTAATACGCATAGCCCGAATTCCTCACAATGGTTATAAACTTCTCAATTCGGAATATTGATTTACGGTAACAGTTTAGTTTTTTCAGTAAAAAATTTAATTGTACCTGAAGCGGGAATATTTTTAAAAAGCTAAAATGTTGCAATTTATGCCTTTCTTTCTAATCTGTAAAGCTGTTTTTTATTTTAGCAATATAGTCCAATATTTCTGAAAATTTCTATTGCATTTGGTCAATCCTAAGGTTAACTCATCTATCGATTCCTGAGAATGTAAAGTTATTTCTTCGCGAACCCTACAAGCCCTGCACGGAGCTAATTTATGTCTTTTCGATCAACCTCATTGACATCCGACCAGCCGGTTTCCGGACTGGTCTGGAAAGTCGGCGCGATTACTTTATGCCGTCTGGTCTTCAATACGGCGCGACGGTTTGCCTATCCGTTTGCGCCTGCCCTGAGCCGGGGACTGGGGGTGCCTCTGACTGCGATCACCTCCGTCATTGCTGTTAATCAGTCTACGGCTGTGCTCGGCATGTTCTTTGGTCCACTGGCGGATCGTTTTGGCTACCGGTTGATGATGCTGGCCGGACTGGGACTGCTTGTTGCAGGTATGTTCGCCGGAGGTTTTTTGCCTTTTTACGGTGTTGTACTGGCTGCACTGTTTTTGGCCGGGCTGGGGAAAAGTGTTTTTGACCCCGCCTTGCAGGCTTATGTGGGCGAACGGGTGCCCTTTCACCGGCGGGGGCTGGTTATAGGTGTGCTAGAGTTCAGCTGGGCTGGAAGTACACTGCTGGGCATTCCCATAATTGGTCTCCTTATCGAACACCTGGGTTGGCGCGCCCCTTTTTTTGTCATGGGAGGAGTGGGACTGCTTGGTATCGCGGCTTTGAGCATTTTTATACCAAAAGATGGGAAAAAGCCTGTCAGGCATCAAACCGCTGCTGGTCTTTGGAATGCCTGGCGGCGTTTGGGACAGGAACGGGCAGCGTTGGGGGCTGTTTGCTTTTCCTTTTTTGTCAGCGCAGCCAATGATAATCTTTTTGTTGTTTACGGAGCCTGGCTGGAAAAGTCTTTCAGCCTGAGAATTGTCGCCCTGGGCCTGGTCACCAGTGTCATCGGTGTGGCCGAATTATCAGGGGAGGGCTTCACAGCCGCTATTTCAGACTGGTTGGGGTTGAAGCGGGCAGTAGCCGTCGGGCTTGTTATGTGTGTAATCAGCTATGGAGTTTTACCCCTGCTTGGTCAGAACCTGCCCCTTGCCCTGTGCGGGCTGTTTTTTATTTTTTTAACATATGAATTTACGATTGTCTCTGCCTTATCTCTCTGCACGGAATTGCTGCCTGGAACACGGGCGACAATGATGTCGGGTTTCCTGGCGGCTGCCGGCACCGGCCGGGTGGTTGGTGCGCTGATCGGGGGGCCGGTCTGGTTGACGGGAGGGATACTAATGACCTGTATTGTTTCAGCAGCCATCAGCAGTATGGGGCTTTTGTCCCTGGTCTGGGGATTGAGGGGTTGGCGACGTTCGCAATGAATCAGTCTCGAGAATTGATGTGCTTATTCCAGCATTTCTTTGTGTGTAAAAATGTGATATCCATAACCTGAGAAATTCGGGTTAGGATACTGTCTCGTGAAATGCCCGGATTAGATGAAATACCCACCATGAAAAACCTTTATGAACAAAACCTTAATGACGCCCTCAGAAAATTGAGAAGCGATATCCCTCTGATAACGGACATGCTCAGGCTCGGCAGCAACAAGGATATTGACAAATGGGCCAACATCGTCGATGGCAAACTGCTTGCCCGGCTTTCACCAGATTTTCCCCTTTTGGCAACCATTTGCGGCGGCGGTTCTTCAGGGAAATCGACCCTATTCAACTCGCTGGTGGGTGAGGCCCTTTCACCTGTTGGCGGCAGTGCGGGGATTAACCGCCGTGTCCTGGTTTCCGCCCACAGGGAACTCTTCAGCCGGACAGACGATATTTCTTCACTGTTTGAGCCGTTCGGATGTTTGCCCGATCCTTTGAACGACAAAAAGGAGCTCACTGTTCCCGGGTGTCCGTTTTATGTTATTAGCGACGCTATTCCTAAGAATCTGGTTCTGATGGACACCCCGGACTTTGATACCGGAGCCAAAGGCGTCTATATTAACCGGGATGTTGCCCGGCAGGCTCTGGAATCATCCGATATCCTGATATATGTTTTCACAAATTCCAATTATAACAACCGCGAAAATACTGATTTCATTGCAGAAATGCTAACGGGCATCGGTATGCGAAAATGCTTTTTGGTCTATCGCGTTTATCCCAGCTTTGAAGAGGAAGAGGTACGTGAACACGCAATGACCGTCGCCCGCAACATATATGGGGGTGAAGCTGATCGTTACGTGCTGGGAATTTACCGAACGGATGAGGACAATGCCGTGGCCGCCGGCCGCCGGTTTATGGCGTTGCGGCCTGTGCGGAACGAAGATCCTTCGTTTATGAATGCACTCAAGACCATCGATTCCCGCGCATTAAGACTCGAACTGCTTTCCTCGATCCTGAAGGATGCGTTGATCAAGGCCCGGGAGGTCCATGACCGTGCGAGGATTTCTCATGATGAGCTATGCTTGTATCTCGACACCCTGCTGACAGCCCAGAGCCATTGTGTTCATGAAGCCCTTCAGCATTTTCCCATGGACCGCGTGATGAAACGTTTTGCTGAAATCTGGATGTCAACAGATCCCACACACGTCAGAACCATGCGTAAAACAGGCAGTCTTATTGAACTGCCCTTTAAAGTATTGTTCGGCACCGCAAAAAGGGTTAAGAACAAGCTCTCTGGAACTGAAAAAGTTGAGCCGCCGGTCGATTTTATCGACAAGGTCGAAGAAGATCTTCTCAATGCCGTAAACAGCATGCATTACAGGGTAGTTAACCCGGAAATTTCGGTTTCCGCAACACTAAAAGATTCGGTAGCCAGGCGAATGCTTGAAGCCGTCGAGCAGATCAGAACTGGTAAGGATCTTAAAGACATTCAAAATCCACGTGTAGCAACCGCAGATGGAAAGGGGACCTTAACATTCTTTGTTGCTGCCCACCCGGTTGTTTTTCAGGAGCAGGAAAAATTGCGGGACAGGAACTGGAAATCAACCGTGCAGTCGATTCTTTCACGCCGGGATGTGATCATCGAGCTGTCAGATGTCATCGAACAGGACCTGAAAGATCTGGCGGACAGTTTCCGCAGTAGAATGAGCATGTGGGCCAAGATCCGGCAGACGTTTTCCGCCTTATTGAATGTAGTGCCGGCAACAGTTGCTGTTACATATATCCTCTCAACGGGAGATCCGGTAGGCGCCGCCGGAATCAAAGTCAAGCTGACCGGACTGTTCGGGTTGCATGATCTTTATGCCCTTGTTGCGATTCCTGCAACAACAGGTCTCAAAAAGGCTGATCAGAAGCAGCTTGATGCCATGCTAGGCCCCATCGTACAGACATGGTTAAACAACAAGTTCAAGGCGGTGCAGGATCTTTTCGAACAGGAGATTACCGGCGGGATAATTCGGGTCGCAAAGGATGCCATGGATGAGTCGGAAAACCTCATAAATCAGATCGAAGTCAACATTAAAGCGTGCGGAAAGGCGATGATATCATGATGATTTCAAACCGTCAGGCAGGTTCAATAAAGGCTCTCGGCAGGATCGAAGGCTTTAAAAATGACGTCACAATGCTCCGCGCTGCAATTGACCAGGCGCCGTTTTGGCGGCCCGGAGCAGTGCTTAAGAGACAGTGTGACGAAGTGCTCCGAATGATCGGTGATCTTCAGGAGCGTTTCGAGCGCAAGCTCGTTGTTACCCTGATCGGCCCGTGCGGCTCCGGCAAGTCTACGCTGCTGAACGCCCTGGCAGGTGTTGACGGCCTGTCCGAGGTAGGAAATCTGCGTCCGACCACAAGGAATATCGTTGTTTTAGGCCGTGAAAAGAGTGATGCCGACCAGTTGAGCGGTGAACTGGGCATGAAGAATGTGGAGAAGCGATCAAGTCATGCCGCCGCATCACTTGAACACGTGCTCCTGATCGACACGCCGGACACGGACAGCTTCGAACAGGAAAAGCACATTCCGATGGTGCATAAAGCCATTGCGCTTTCAGACGTGCTCATCTGCGTTTTTGATTCGGAAAATCCTAAAAGAAGAGACCACGTGGATTTCCTGGCACCCTACGTGCGCATGTTTGACGGGGATTCTCTGGTAGGGGTGATTAACAAGTGTGATCGGCAGGACGAAAAGGAGCTTAAAGAGAAGATTGTGCCGGAGTTTTTGGGGTTCATCAATGCGGCCTGGGAAAGACCTGTTCAAACGGTCCTTTGTATTTCCGCCCGCCGGCATCTGCGCGATCCCGGGTGGGACCCGCCAGCGCACCCCAGGCACGACTTTGACCAGTTTGAAGAACTGCGGCAGATGATTTTCGGCACCTTCAACCGTCCGGGGTACGTTGTTGATCGCCGGTTGGAAAATGCCAAAAGCTTGAAGGATTACGTGTTTACGGAGACGAGCTCCGAAGTTGAAAAGGACCTGGAAAAACTGGGGAACACCAAGGAAAATATCCGGGCAGCCGAAAGAAAGGCCGTGAAGGATGCTCTTTCCGCTTTCAAAAACGACAATTCCAGGCAGCTGCTCGGCGTTAACGTCCTGCTGTACCAAAAACTTTCGCACCGGTGGGTGGGGCCGGTGGGATGGCTCATAGCGATATGGGCACGCATATTAATTTTCGGCACCGGTATTGTGGCCATGTTCAGGTTCGGCAACCCCATACGTCAGCTTTTAGGTATGGTTTCCTCGCTCAGGCATTTTAAAGAATCCCGGACGGCACTGGCCGAGACCGGCAAGAGTGAGAGAGTCGATGCTGCTTTGCGGGATTACCGTCTCGCAATTTTAAAGGAATGGCCGGATATCGCTGAATCCCTTGTCAAAGCCCGGTTTGATAAATCCGTGCGGCGGATTGAAGACATCCTTCCGGACGGAGACACCCTGAACGGGGATCTGATGTCTCTTTGGAACGATTCGCTGGACAGCACGATTGAAAGGGCTTCGCAGACTCTTAGCGGTTTTATGCTGCAGCTCATTTTCAACCTGCCGGTGATCGGAATCCTGGGCCATGTTGGCTGGATAACCGCACGAGACTACTTCATCGGCAACTACCTTTCCGCCGACTTCTTTCTGCATGCGTTTTTGACCATCGGCATAACGATGTTCTTGAGTTTCTTCATTTTCCAGGGATTCGCTCGGCTGGTTGCGGGGTCCGACCGTATTACCCGTAAAGCGTTTGAAAAAGTAAAAAGCCAGGTTGAGCAATTCCAGCCGATATCGATGAATCCTGTGGGTAAGCAAATAGATG
>JAUVVL010000018.1 GCA_030604635.1 Desulfobacteraceae bacterium | reverse complement strand
GTTGCTCCGCTGATTTTATATATAATTGGCAGAATTCCTTAACTTTAGCTCACTTTAAACTTTAGTTCACTTCAAACTTTTGCGCCGTTTCTTCTGGCAGAGCCATTTATCTCTGACCTGGCCCAAACGACCAGGTTTTCAAGGTCGAAATAAATGAGTGCCTAAAGTTGAAGTTACTTTTTTAGCACATATAATGCCTCCTATCAAGGAGGTATTAAACGGGCTACATTCAAGGAACTTCAAGTAACCAATATCTATTTCTACTTTGTCACATTTCGGGAAAAGAGGGAAAAATCCTTGGTGGCGATTCCCCAAAATTGCGCTTGACTTTAGTTGCGGCTAAAAGTAACGTTTTATTGGAATTGGTTTCAATTATTATATAAGGGCAGTACGAAAAACAAAGGAAAATAAAATCAATGCCAATATCTTTTGGGTTGCAAAGATTCTTTGACGATATTCGATACCACAGGGAACGCTTCCGGCAATTCATCGGAATCTTTTTAGTCATCCTTTTCAGTGTTGCAGGTAAACCTGAAAAATTCCTGTTCTCTGCCGGTTTAGTGCTGGTTATCCTGGGTGTTGCAACACGAATGTGGGCATCGGGTCATATTAAAAAGAACAAAGCCCTTGCTACCGACGGTCCTTACTCCTATGTCAGACACCCTCTCTATGTGGGGAACCTTACTTTAGGATTTGGTTTTGCTCTTGCCTCTAGCCTATGGTGGAGCCTTCCCCTCTTTATATTGATGGTGCTTCTCTTTTACCCTCATGCCATCCGCCGTGAGGATGAAAAACTTAATCGCATGTTTAAAGAGGATTGGGAGCAATGGCGCAAAGAGACGCGAGCGCTTATTCCTCGCTTTACCCTCTACCAACCGGGACAACGCGGCGGTTGGTCATTCATGCAAAGCTTGCGGCAAAACGGTGAGCCTATTATCGCCTCGTTTTTACTGTTTTGGCTTTACATCCTTTTCATGGGGCTCCAATGAACCCACAATTACACCGATGATCAGAGAAATAGAAAACATTACTGAAAGCGAACTCCTTCAGTGGATCAGGTCAGGCGTCAAAACCGAGACGAACATTCTTAGCCGCGGCTATCAAGGCTGTGTCTACCTGTACGAATCCAAAGGCCAGCGTCTAGTCCTCAAGGCGCCTATAGGGTGGGGGTTAGGCAGATTCATCCGCATGGCGATGCTGCGCAGGGAATACAAAGTCTACTCAAGGCTATCTGAAATACAGAATATACCTCGCTGTTACGGTCTTCTAGATGGTCGCTATCTAGTGCTTGAATATATTGCCGGCGTTCCAATACGAAGTGCTCAAATTACAAATCGAAGTGAGTTTTTTGAAGATCTCTTGAATTTGATCAAAGAGCTGCACAAAGCTGGAGTCGCACATACAGACCTTAAGAAAAAAGACAACCTTCTCGTTGTAAAAGGGAAGATACCTTATATGATAGACTTTGGTGCTGCTGTTATCAGGAAGTCAGGTTTTGCACCAATAAACCACTGCCTGTATAATATTGCAAGTAAATTTGATTTCAACGCCTGGGTGAAGTTGAAATATGGCGGGTATAAAACCGTGTCTGAAAAGGATAGAGAATACTACAACTGGACAGTTGTTGAAAAGGTATCACGCTGGATCAAGAATACTTATTTGATACTGAAAAAAGTATTATTTATGCAACGTTAGGGTTTATTCAGCATTCAGTAATGCAAACAGGCCGAAACATAAGAAAACAAAATTTGCGGACCACGCGGCAACAAAAGGAGGAAGCATTTCTCCATATCCAAGCGACAGGCAAAAGCTGTAAAATATCCAGAAAAAAAAGGCTATTCCGATACCGCAACATATACTAACGGCCAGGCTTTCCTTTATCTTACCTCTACCCCCAACGCCTGTTCCCACCAAGCACATGACGAAACAGACAAAAGGAAATGCTAACTTAGTATGCATGTCTACTTTGTAGACAGAAGCATCGTATCCTTCGTTTTCAATATTCTTAATATATGCTAACAGCTCCAAAAGATTCATTTCCTCCGATTTTTTGACCACCCTCTTTATATCCTCGGGCAAAAAATGGAGTGGCTCTTCCCGCTCTTCAAGGAATGCAACACGGTAATTGTTACTTTCTTTATCAAGTTTTTGCTCAATCATTTCATAGAAAATCCATTTTCCTTTTTTGAAAACGCCCTTTTTAGCATCAACCCTTCTGGTTAACCTGAAATCATCATCAAAAAAATTAAGGGTGACCCCTAAAATGTTGCTGTTCGAAGGATTATAATATGTTATATGGTATATGGCGCGATCGCCCTTAATCCATATGTTCTTCCCTCTTGATATGGTGGCAGATTTTTTCTTAACCTCCAAATTCCAGATCCTGTTGACCTTACTTATTGTGATCGGCACAATCAACTCTGATAATAAAAAAATGAGGATGCTTAAAAATAGTCCAATTGATACAACCGGCCTTAAAAGGTAATAAATACTTACACCGCTGCTTCTTAAAGCGATGATCTCATTGTTCTTGTTCATCAGGCCGAAAACAACAAGAACAGCCAGAAGAATGCCGACCGGTGCGATTCTGGCAACTATCGACGGTATCTTGAGATAAAAAAATCTTATAATTTTTGAAAATGGAAGGCCTGCTTCCATAAAATTATCTATCTTTTCAAAAAAATCGACCGCTAAATAAATACTGACCACAGTTGCCAGAAGAATACAAAAGTATTTTAATATCTCCTTTGTCAGATATTTTTCGATTAAGTACATAACCCTAACAATTCGAAAATTTGGAATTTAGAAATCGGATAAAAATTTCCTCAAAATGCCTCACTCCTCATTTTCTTTATCCTTCTTTATGCCACCATATATCCAGCCAACCTGGATTTAATCAATTTTATCAGATTCGTAATAGGATTGATCCTTAATTGACGCTCATTGGCTGTCTTAACCAGAAGATACAGGCCTAAACCGCCCAATACAATATTTGGAACCCACATTCCGATGACCGGGGGATAGACGCCTGTTTCACCAAAAACCAACCCTGCTGATAACAACAGGTAATAAATCAAAATGAAAATGAGGCCAAGCACCAGGCTAAAAGATCTTTTTGCAGACCTGGACTGTATACCTAATGGAACAGCCAGAAATCCGAGGGCAAAACATGCAATTGGAATTGAAAATTTCTTATGCAACTCCATCAGCGCGTTATAATAATTAGCATCTCTTCTAGTACTATTGTTCAAATATTGCCGCAATTCTGCAAGGCCCATCTCCTTTCTGTGTTTATTCCCTTGTCCCAAGGTCAAAGCAGCCTTTTTAATATCAAGGCGTACCTCGTAAGTTTCGAAATCAATAGAATTTGCCAGCCTATTCTTTAGATCAACTTGATATATGACGCCATTGTAAAGCAATAAATTATAAATGTGCTTGTCGGGTTTGCTGAAAAGCTTCCCCTTTGGCGCAACAACGGTGCTGACAATATTTTGGGTTCTTTTATCTTCGATAAAAACATCTTGAAGTTCTTTGTTTTTAGGATTTATTTTGTTTACATAAAGCATCACGTCTTTAAAACTGTCATTGAATGTTCTATCTTTGAGTCCGATTTCGAGATTGGATGAAACGATCCTGTACGTCAATTCTTTGACGGATAATCTTCCCCACGGCATTCCATAAACTGTCATAAAAAGTGTAAGCAAACACCCTATTAGGCAAAATAAAACGACAGGCGGAAGTAACCCGTATATGCTCATGCCGCCGGTTTTTATAGCGACAATCTCATTGTCGTCGGACAACCTAAGAAAAGTGAGAAGAACCGTCATCATAATAGACATGGGTATAACAAAAGTAAGAAAATAAGGAGTGGAATACACAAACATCAGTAGGACGGTAAACACGCCAACTCTGTAATTTATAACCATGTTTGTAATTTTAAGCATCTCTGCCATCAGGAATACAAAAGTAAAAAACATCAGATTGATGACAAAAGGCGGGATCATCTCTTTGAATAAATATCTATATATAATCGAGTTGATTTTCATTAAGATTTTCGGCTTTTATATAAATGTTAGCACCTGTTATTTCTTTACGCTCACTTATGCATGAGTTTGACACGGTTTAAAACCGGATTACATGAATGCGATAATGTTTTCAAAGGCTAAAATGTTACCTTGCGTTTAATACTGCCGGAGTTTTTATTTAATCGCCATTGTTGAATTGCATCTGATGGAGCTTGTAATATTCTCCTCTTCGAGCAATCAGTTCTTCCTGTTTTCCCTCTTCCACGATCTCTCCATCGACCACTACGATAATTCTGTGGGCATAACTGACAGTCGAAAGCCTGTGAGCAATAATAAAGGTTGTGCGCCCCTTCATAAGATTCTCAAGGGCCGCTTGAACCAGTGCTTCCGATTCTGAATCGAGTGAAGAGGTCGCTTCATCCAATATTAAAATTGGAGCATCCTTTAACAAAGCGCGGGCAATGCAGATTCTCTGCTTCTCTCCCCCTGACAAACGCCCGCCAAGTTCTCCTATAATTGTATCAAAGCCATCCGGAAAGCTCTGAATAAACTCGTATGCATAGGCTGCCCGGGCGGCATTTTCTATGTCTTTGTCAGAAGCATTATGATTTCCGTAAGCGATATTGTTTCGGACGGTGTCGTTAAATAGTATGGGTTCCTGAGTAACAATTGCAATCTGGGCTCTTAGTGAAGATATTGAAATATCTCTGATATCAATATCATCGATGAGAACGGCCCCTTTGCTTACATCGTAAAATCTGGGGATCAGGTTGACCAGAGACGTTTTCCCGCCGCCACTTATTCCCACGAGTGCAAGAATTTCCCCGGCCCCGGCATTCAGATTAATATTTTTTAAAACATTTACGTCATCATATTTAAAATACACATTCCGTAAAACAACGCGGTGATGATCGTGATCTAATACTACGGGATTTGTGGGCTCTTGTATATCAGACTCTGTCTCAAGAATATCAAAGACCCGATCCGCACCGGCAAGTCCTTGTTGTATAGTAATGTTGAGCCTGCTTAATTTCTTTACAGGTCCGTAAAACATTAAGACGGCGGTCATGAATGCAAAGAAGGTTCCGGCGGTCATGTCGCCTGCTATCACTTTGGAACCGCCGTACCATATAACAATTGCCGCTCCTAATCCGCCTATAAGCTCCATGACCGGTGAAGACAAGGCCTGGAAGCGAACTCTCTTCATATCAAGCTTGAAAAGTTTGCGGTTTTTTCCGAAGAATCGTTTTTTTTCATACGCTTCCATTCCAAATGCCTTTACAATTTTATTCCCGACAAAGGTTTCATGCAAAGAAGAAGCAAGGTCGGCCATGGCTATCTGGGAGCCTGTGGTGACCTTGCGGACTTTTCTACCCAGCACAAAAATAGGCAAGAAGGCAACGGGCAAGATGATAATCGCAAATAAGGCCATTTTCCAATCCAGATAGAAGATGGCGAATGTTAGCCCCACCATTGTAAAAGAATCTCTCAAAGATCCTGTCACTGCGGAGGAAACCATATTTTTTATAATTTCGACGTCATTTATAATCCGCGACATTAGAACGCCAGTCTTTTTTCTCTGGAAAAACGAAATAGGAAGATCCTGAATACGATCATAAAGGCTGTCTCTAAGTTGCCTGATGATATTTTGCCCCACATAATTCATAAGGTATTCCTGAAAATACATGGCTAAACCGAGCAGTAAATATATGGTTATCACTGCAAAGGGAATCAGCATGAGCATACTGACATCTTTATTTATAAATATATCATCGACAGCCGACTTTATTAAAAAGGGGATGGCTGTTTTTGCGCTGGCCATCACCAGCATGCATATCATAGCCCAAAACAGCCTGAGCCATTGATCCTTTATAAGCAACAGCAAGCGCCTACGCCTGTCTTTTATGATATGTTTTGATAATTTTTTCATGATCATTAATCTATAAGACACATGAAAGGGGATTCATGCCTCTTGCATACTGCATCCCGAATCCTTGCATCATTCAACATGCATGGCATCCGAAAGGGTAACTTCTCAATAAATTCTGGAGCCCACTGGTGATAAAATGTAAAAGAGCTGGCTGTTTGAGCGTGTTAGAGAGCCTTAATAAAAAACAGCTAATAACAAGATTCATCTTTTAACATATAATTGACACCATTAATCAGTTGGTATTAAAGGATTGGCTACTGTTTTTTCTTTAGGCTCACTTACATGCGAGTTCCAGATTTTTTATATTTTATTATCAGTGGGCGAGACTTTTATCATCTTATTTACCATAACTTATTGAGAAGTTACCCGAAATGGAGATTTTTTAAAACCTACAACATACCAACGGCTATATCGGCAACGCGTTCTGAAGCACCCGGCCCGCCCAGTGCATCTTTAATACCAAGGAGTTCGTTCCTCAACCTTTCAAGTCCGGAAACATCGCTTAACATCTCTAAAACCGTGTCTGCTATCCTTCGGGGTGATGCTTCGTCCTGGAGCAGTTCGGGAATAATCTCCTTGCCTGCAATAAGGTTAACCAGACCTATATGTTTTACCCGAACCATGGCCCTGCCCAGCCAGTAACTTGCAGGAGACACCTTGTAAATGATTACCATCGGCGTACCGGAAATTGCAGCTTCCAGCGTAACCGTGCCTGATGCAGCAATAACCAGTTCGCATCTTTCAAGAACTTTTCCCACATCGCCAGTTATAATTTCAAATCCGGCCGAACCTCCGTGTTTGTTAATAATCTCTTCCATGTAATTTTTTTTTACAGCAGGTGCCTGTGAAATAATGAACTTTACATTCGAGATCTGCCCTGCAAGAATCCGTGCCGCATCAAGCATTACCGGAAGGAGTCTCGCAATCTCCCGGTCGCGGGAGCCGGGAAGAAGGCCCACGACAGTAACATCTTCCGCCGGCTTTTCCAAGGCTGTATCTTGTGGAGAAAGATTGGTGTCGAGTAAAGGATGCCCCACAAATGTCACAGGAATTTCATGCTTTCTGTAAAAGTCTTTTTCAAAAGGCAGAATAACCGCTACATGATTTACGAGCTCCCCGATCTTCTTCACACGGCCGGGTCTCCACGCCCAAATCTGGGGACTGATATAATAAAGTACGGGTATTCCAAGCTTCTTGGCAGTAGCTGCTACATTAAGGTTAAAATCGGGGAAATCAATCAGTATCAGAAGATCAGGATGCAGTGTTTTAAGGTTCTTTTTGGCAACAGCCATCCCTTTAAGAAGGTTTGGCATCTTGAAAAAGGTTTCGGTTATCCCTACAACAGCAAGTTTTGAAGCATCGACTAAAATATTTACCCCTGCATCTTTCAGGGACTGCCCACCAATACCGCAGAAAAGCAGGCCGTTGTTTTTTTCACGCATTGCGCGAACGAGTTTTGCCCCGTGAAGGTCGCCGGAAGCCTCACCGGCGATGATCATAACCCTTTTTTGCGCTGAAAAAGGACCCATAGGATTTCCAACCTGTCTTCATGCGGAGAAACCTTTGAAAAATGTCTTTAAATAATTCGCAATTCCTTAATCCCTAAATTCCTTAATCCCTAAATTCCTTAATCCATGTAAAAAGGACTTTTTACGAAGCCATCAAAATTAACCCACAAAACGGCTGCTGGTAATACTGATCTGTTCCATAATACTCAATGCGATCTTTAAAGCATCACGTCCCATCTGGCCCGTAACTTCCGGGGCCTCGCGTCTGCTTACCGCTTTTACAAAGGATTTTAATTCATCTTCCAAGGCATCACCTTTTGTAAAACATAGCTTATTGATATCCATACCGGGTATGAGTCCACCCGCACCTTTGTCGTTCTGCCGGATAATGGTAATTTCATGGCTTGCAAAATCTACGGATACATAGGCATCCCTTTGAAACAACCTGATTTTCCTTTCATTCTTGGTTGAAATTCTACTGGCGGTAACATTGGCAACACATCCGTTCTTAAATTCAAGACGCGCATTTGCAATATCTACATGTTCGGAAATTACGGGGGTACCTGCCGCGTGAATGCTGATTATATCAGATCCGACAAAATTCAAAATAATATCGATATCATGTATCATAAGGTCAAGCACCACACTCACGTCGGTGCACCGCTCCTTGTAAATACTCAACCGGTGCGACTCGATGAACACCGGCTTCCTTACAATATCCTGTAAAGCAACAACAGCCGGATTAAACCGCTCAAGATGCCCCACCTGGATAATAAGCCCCCTCGATTCTGAAAAACGGATCAGTTCATCTGCCTCTGCAAGCGTCGTTGCCATAGGCTTTTCAATCAGAATATCAACATCATTTTCCAAAAAATCCTTTGCAACAGCATAATGGGCCGGGGTAGGGACAACGATGCTGACAGCATCGACTTTCCCGAAAAGATCCTCATGGCCGGGATACGCCTTTGTATTGACTTTTCCGGCAACATCCTCGGCGTGTGACATGTTGGTATCAGCCACCCCGGCAAGGTCAACGTCATCCATTCGGGCGTACTTTTCAGCATGAAATTTCCCGAGATAACCGACACCGACGACACCAACACGGAGTTTTTTCATAATTTTATTTCGACCTTGAAAACCTGGTCCTATGGGCCAGGTCAGAGTTAACCGGCTCTGCCAGAAGAGACGGTGCAAAAGTTTAAAGTGAGCTAAAGGTTAGTTACTTCACACTTATCGATTCTGTGATAAATAGCCCCTTTCAGGGGCAAACCAAAGCCTGGTCCTATGGGCCAGGATTCTTTATCATGTTTTAGGTTTTTTGTTAAACGTTCGTAAAAAATTAATTGTTTATCTGGGTTCCGATGGGTTCACCGCATACAACTTTTCTTATATTACCTTTGTTTGCTAAATTAAAAACAACAAGAGGGAGCAGATTGTCCATCGCCAGAGAAATCGCTGTCATATCCATAACATGGAGCTGTTTTTCAATGATCTCCATATAGCTGATTTTTTTTATAAATTTAGCATCATCTTTAATAGCGGGATCTGAATCGTAGAGGCCGTCAACCTTTGTAGCCTTTAAAAGAATCTCGGCATGTATTTCCTGGGCTCTGAGTACCGCAGCGGTATCGGTTGTAAAGTAAGGGTTGCCGGTACCTGCCGCAAATATTACCACCCGTCCTTTTTCGAGATGGCGGACAGCCTTTCGGAGTATAAAGGGTTCGGCCACTTCATGCATCGAAATGGCGGTCTGAACACGGGTCAGCACTCCCTTTTCTTCCAGGGCATCCTGCAAAGCCAGGCTGTTTATTACCGTGGCCAACATACCCATTTTGTCGGCAGAAACCCGGTCCATACCATATGACGAACCGGCAATTCCCCTGAAAATATTGCCGCCGCCGACAACAATGGCAATCTGAACCCCGAGGTCAAATGCCGATTGGACCTCTTCAGCCACATACTTAATTACATCAGGGCTTATTCCAAAACTCTGATCGCCCATCAGAGCTTCACCGCTCAGTTTTAACAGAATTCTTTTATATCGAGGCGAAGTCAAAGTTTAGGATTCCCCCATTTTGAACCTTACAAAACGTTTGATTGTAATGTTCTCACCGATCTTTGCAATCTTTTCATTTATAAGATCTGCAATGGTCATATTGGGATCACGAACGTAGTCCTGGTTCAGCAGACAGTTTTCTTTAAAATATTTCTTTAGCTTACCTTCTACGATCTTGTCTACAATCTTTTCAGGTTTGCCCATTTCCAGGACCTGCCCGCGATAGATTTCCTTTTCCTTGTTGATCGTCTCTTCCGGAACATCTTCGGGCCGGATTCCCACAGGATTGGTCGCGGCAATATGCATGGCGATATTTTTTGCAAATTCCTTAAAATCGTCATTTTTGGCAACAAAATCGGTCTCACAGTTAACTTCAACCAGTACGCCAAGCTTACTGTCCATATGAATATAAGACTCGATTGCTCCTTCTGCCATGGCCCTTCCAGCCCGTTTTGCGGCTGTTGCCAGACCTTTTTTTCTTAAAAAATCAACCGCCTTACTTCCATCGCCGTTACACTCGGAAAGTGCTTCTTTACAATCCATAATTCCGGCCCCGGACTTTTCGCGGAGTTGTTTAACCATTGCAGCGTTAATTGTTGCCATCTTCTTCTCCTGTCATTTCCGCTTCGCTCGTTTTTTCTGGCTCTTGGCTTTCAGAATTCTCCAAGGTTTCAGAATCATGTTCGACTTTGTTTGTTGTTTTCTTTATTATTTCTACAACAGGGCCATCTGAACCGTCAGAAATAATCTTCCTTTCTCCAGGTTTTAATTCTGCACTGGCGGCTGCGACCTCGGATACTTCTTCTATCTCCTTGTCAGCTTCAGCCTGCTGTTTTTCAGCTATACGCTGTTTGCCTTCAATGCAGGCATCAGCGATTCTGGATGTAATCAGCCGTATTGCACGGATGGCGTCATCATTGCCGGGTATTAAGTAATCGATCTCATCAGGATTGCAATTTGTATCAACAATGGCAATAATCGGAATCCCCAGCCGTCTCCCTTCATGAACTGCAATAGCCTCGTTTCTGGGATCAACAACAAAAATAGCACCGGGAAGCCCGTTCATGGTGCGAATTCCGCCAAGATTGTTGTCGAGTTTTAGGCGCTCCTTATTAAGTTTCAGTCTCTCTTTTTTGGGAAAAAGGTTGATTGATTCGTCGTTATGGATGGTATTGAGATAGTTAAGACGATCTATACTTTTTCTGATGGTCTGAAAATTTGTCAGCATTCCGCCCAACCACCGGTTATGGACATAAAACATTTCACAACGATTCGCTTCTTCATAGATTGAATCGCGGGCCTGCTTTTTGGTGCCTACAAAAAGGAGCGGTTTGTCATTTGCAACTGTATCGACCACAAAATCGTATACTGTCTTGAACATGCGAACGGTTTTCTGAAGGTCAATAATATAAATTCCGTTCCTGGCCCCGAAAATATAAGGCTTCATTTTGGGGTTCCAGCGCTTTGTCTGATGTCCAAAATGTACTCCGGCTTCAAGGAGTTCTTTCATTGTAATATAAGCCATTCTACTCTCCCTTCTGGTTTTTCCACCGCCAATATCAACCCTGAATCCGACCCTGCTTTGCGGGGCACCAGGAAACAGGTCCAAGGGCGTGCGAATTAATTAAACTAGGACTTCTAACAAAATTAATTTTGAAGCGCAACAGTTTTTTTGTTACATTAATTATCTTTCTTTTGCATCTGGACAACACGGTGGTATCCACTGTAATCTTTTGTAAAAACGACATTTTTATAATTTCCGCACTTTTCGGCAATTTTTTGGATCCCATTTTTTTGATCATGGCCGATTTCCAGCAGCAGATTCCCTTGACGGTTCAGATAGATGTGGGCATTGTTAATAATATGTCTTAAACAGCGAAGTCCATCTTCGTTGCCGTCAAGTGCTGAAATCGGTTCATACTTGTAAATTTCAGGCTGTAGCTGGCTGATAACCCGGGTTGGGATGTAAGGTGGATTTGATATGATCATATCGAATTGATGTCTGACAACCTTTAAGGGCGTAAACCAATCAGCGCAAAAGAAATTGACAGTCCTATCAAGACCATGATGTTTTGCATTCTGCTTGGCAAGTACAACGGCTTTGACTGAACGATCAGAAGCAAAGAAAAGATGCTTCGGCCCCATGGAGGCAAGGGCCAGAGTTACAGCCCCTGATCCTGTGCCGAGCTCTAATATGCGCATTGGCGGCTTGTTTGGATCAGAATTTGAATCCTCAGGCAAAAGACCGAGAGAGGCCTCAACCAGACACTCGGTTTCAGGTCGTGGAATCAAGACATCTTCTGTGACGGCAAAGTTCATGGACCAGAATTCTTTAACACCCACAATGTACGCGACCGGCTCCCTCTTAATCCTCCTTTTTATTAAAGCTTTGAACTGTAACAGCTCATTGCTGCTAAGCGGCTGATCGTATCGTAGGTACAGATCTATTCTTTTTAATTTCAGGATGTGTGCAAGAAGTATTTCGGCCGTAGCTCTATGGCTATCTATATCGTGATCGTGGGATTTAAAATAAGAAGTGGTCCACTTGAGGAGTTTAAGTATAGTCCATTCTGGATCAATGGACTTCGGCTGATTCTGCATTCTGTAAAGCCCGGGTCTGATAAAAAGTTGTAAGCTGTTCTATGATTTCGTCTATTTCGCCCTGCAGAATACTCTCCAGCTTATAAAGGGTAAGTCCGATTCGGTGGTCTGTAACTCTTCCCTGGGGAAAGTTATAAGTCCTGATTCTTCCGCTTCTGTCTCCGTCACCTATCTGGTTTTTCCTCTCTTCGGATCTCTTTTCTTCCTGCTCACTGATTATACTATCGAGAATTCGGGCACGCAGAACTTTCATAGCCTTGTTTTTGTTTTTGAGTTGTGATTTTTCATCCTGGCATGTAACCACTATACCTGTGGGAAGATGGGTAAGACGTACTGCTGAATCGGTTGTATTAACACTTTGCCCTCCCGGGCCGGTTGCTCGAAACACATCGACTTTAATCTCACTGGGATCGATATGAAGTTCGACATCCTCGGCTTCGGGCAGAACTGCAACGGTAACTGCTGAGGTATGTATTCGACCCTGTGTTTCGGTTACCGGAACACGCTGAACACGATGTGTGCCGCTTTCAAATTTCAAATAGCTGTATGCCCCCTTGCCATGGATCATGGCGATGATCTCTTTTAAGCCACCAACACCAGTCGGATGATGGGTCATGATTTCGATTTTAAAGTTCTTTTTTTCAGCATATCTGCTGTACATCCTGAAGAGATCACTTACAAACAGCCCGGCCTCTTCTCCGCCTGTACCCGCCCGTATTTCAATGATGACATTCTTATCATCATTTGGATCTTTTGGCGAAAGGAGCTTTTTAAGATCGTTTTCGAGGCTGTCTTTCTGGAGTGTAAGAGACCTGACCTCATCACGTGCCATTTCTTTTATGTCCGGGTCTCCGTCTTTTAGCAGTTCCATGCTGTCATTAAGCTCTGTTACGATCAGCTTGTACTTCCTGAAAACCGATACAATCTTGTAGAGATCGGCATGCTTCCGGCTGTACTTCTGGTATGCCTCCCGATCATGGACGATTTTGGGATCGCTCAAAAGCTTTTCGATTTCTAAAAATCGATTTTCAACGCCTGTTAATTTGTCAAACATGAGCTTATAAAATGTTACAAAGTTCTTTCTGGTCTGAAGCAATTATTCCAATCGGGGCCTGCCTGCCACATGAGGCCGGAGGGGCAGAATGGACGAACTGGTTATCTATTGTTTCTGATTGTTCTGAAATTTTTCATATTTCTTGCGGAAACGCTCAATTCGACCAGCAGTGTCAATAAGCTTTTGTTTACCTGTAAAAAAAGGATGGCATTTTGAACAGATTTCAACACGTATGTCTGATTTTGTTGAACCAACCTCCAATACATTGCCGCATGCACACTTTATGGTTGTTTCAACATACTCAGGATGAATGTCCGTTTTCATATATTTCCAACCTCCTAATTAGTGCCTGAACGAAAAGTCATGTTCAGGCAAAATCCGAATATCGCCTGATCTTATAAAATGGCCGAAATTCGAAACAAATCCGAATATCAAATGACAAAATGACCGAAACGAACCAATTGGGAATTCAAAGTTTTTGTCATTGGAACATTTTCTATTTCTGTCATTGTTTCGTATTTCGAAATTCGGATTTCGAGTTTTTGACCGAAAACCGAGATTTTCGGTCAAGCATTATTTATGTATTCATGGAATTAAGAAAATCTTGATTATTCTTGGTTCCGTTCATTTTTTCAAGCAAAAATTCCAAACTGTCAACGGGATTCAATGACGAAAGAAGCTTTCTTAAAATCCATACACGCGTCAGTGTTTCCTCATTCAGAAGGAGTTCTTCCTTGCGCGTGCCTGATTTCTTGATATCGATTGGAGGGAACACCCGTTTATCGGCAAGCCTGCGATCTAATTGAATCTCCATATTGCCGGTGCCTTTGAATTCTTCAAAAATGACTTCATCCATACGGCTTCCGGTATCAACCAGAGCGGTTGCTATAATGGTGAGGCTTCCACCCTCTTCAATGTTTCTGGCAGCCCCGAAAAAACGTTTAGGACGCTGAAGGGCATTTGAATCAACACCTCCGGAGAGAATCTTTCCACTGGGAGGAATAACAGAATTGTATGCCCGCGCGAGCCTGGTTATACTATCAAGAAGGATAACAACGTCCTTTTTATGCTCCACCAGACGCTTAGACTTCTCAATAACCATTTCAGCAACCTGAACATGCCTTTCAGCAGGCTCGTCAAAAGTCGAACTGATCACTTCCCCATCCACGGATCGCTCCATATCCGTAACTTCTTCGGGTCGTTCATCAATAAGAAGCACGATAAGAACAATATCTTCATGATTGGCACTCAGGCTGTTGGCAATCGATTGCAGAAGCATTGTCTTTCCGGATCTGGGTGGTGAAACAATCAATCCTCTTTGGCCGAAACCTAAGGGGGTCAAAAGGTCCATTATTCTCATTGAATAATTTTCAGGATCGGATTCAAGCATTATTTTCCTGTCAGGATAAAGCGGTGTCAGGTTATCAAAAAGTATTTTTTCCCTGGCAACCTCAGGATCTTCAAAGTTGACCGCTTCGACCTTTAGCAAGGCAAAATATCGTTCTGTCTCCTTGGGCTGTCGAATTTGTCCGGAGACAGTATCTCCGGTTCTTAAATTGAAACGGCGTATCTGCGAGGGTGATACATAAATATCATCAGGCCCCGGCAAGTAATTGTAATTTGGAGCCCGCAAAAATCCGAATCCGTCCGGTAGTATTTCCAGTGTGCCTTCACCAAATATCAAACCGGTCTTTTCGATTTCTGCCTGTAAGAGGGCAAAAATAAGATCCTGCTTTCTCATTCCAGCGGCCCCATCAATACTAAAATCTTTGGCCATAAGGTTCAATTCGCTGATTTTCTTTTCTTTTAGTTCAACTAAGTTCATAAAATTTACCCCACTAATTAGTGCTTGACCGAAAACCCTACTTTTTCGGTCAGAAATTCGAAATACGAAGCACGAAATCCCTGGCCCAGACCGGCTGTGCCCTGACTTAGTTCCACTGTTTCCACTTCTATAGTACTACAGCAACAACAGGCTGTGCCAATTACGTCGCGCCAGGGCGGGCCTAAAAAAATTCTAAATTCTAATGTTCAAATGCTCAAAACCTACGAATACCAAGGCTTTTGTTTCGAACATTGGAGAATTCGATATTCGGATTTGTTTCGAATTTCGATATTCGAATTTCGGATTTAAAATTATTGATAGTAACCCCTTTCAGGGTTAATCCAAAGCCTGGTCCTATGTGCCAGGATTCTTTACTAGTCGAGTTGATCAGAAATTTTCAAAAACTTGCAAATGCTGTCTCAACGATAAGAAAACATTTTGAGACTTTTGAAAAATGCTTAATTTTGCCTGCCCAGTTAAATCTTTTAAAATTTTAACAGGGGTTCAAGTTCAAGCCTCCGGCCCGTGGGGCCTACCCTCCGGCCTGTATGTCCTACGGGCAGGAAGCGGCCCCGGAGGGGAAGGCGTCCCGCTTTTAGCGGGATTAACCACCCCAGTACGATCTATCGGACCTACCCCAGTACCATCTTCTGGAGCTACGGGGCAGGGGGGAAGGCACGAATACATTGAGTATTTTGAGGATAAAGCTAAAGCTTCACTTCGTGCAAAATGTTGAGCCTGACATCCCGCCAATGGCGGGAGGCAAAAGAGGGCGTTTTGCAAAGGTCTCATTTTTATATTTGGCATCATTACTCAGTTAATTATCTAACCGGATCCATGTTGGCTTTAATGGAAGAATGTGAATTTTCTGTGATTTATGATTGAAGAATTAAATTTAGGTATTCTATCCAAGGCGGGATCCAATAGGAGTGATCCTATCCTTATGTCATGTCCTTATGATTTAATATTTATATCATGTTTATTAGCCTGTCAAGGGCTTTCGGTTCATTTTTAAGTATTTTTGAAAAAAATTATTGAATAAAAGATCAACAGATCTTATCAACTGATACTTTGGACCGTCATTTGTTAATACAAACTCAGCACGTTTAACTTTCTCTGCGTCCGGCATCTGAACATTTATAAGGTCTTCAGCCTCATCACGTGAGACGTTATCACGTTCCATAAGCCTTTTAACCCGCAATTCATAGTTAGCACCGACTACGATAACCACGTCGAACTGTTCTGCCATGCCGAGTTCAAAGAGAAGGGGGACTTCTACCAGCAGGACAGGATCACCATCCTGTTCTGCTTGAGCTATCTTCAGATGCATAAGCCGCGATATTTCAGGATGTATGAACCGCTCCAGAGCAAGCCTGGCAACATCATTTTTTATAATAATGCGCCGCAACACTTGACGATTCAAATTGCCATCACTTAATAAAACCTTTTCCCCAAAATAATTAACGATGTTTTCATGAGCAAGCGAACCCTGAGCAACAGCTTCCTTTGCCAGGGCGTCAGAACTGATGACCTTTACACCCAATTCTTTCAAGCGGTTGCAAACAGTGGTTTTACCGGATCCGGCACCCCCAGTCACCGCAACCTTTAATATCGTTTCGTCCATATTAGTTTCCAGATAGACACAACTTGAAAATAATGATATTAAGCATAAAGTCAGGTAACGTCAAAAAAAGCAAGAAAATCAATGATTCAATTCAATTCAAATATTTTTCCTCAAACAAAAGGATCATATATCATTGGTGGTTCGATCAGAGACTTACTTCTTGGCCGGATTCCCACCGACTATGACATTGCAGTCACTGAAAATCCAGAAAAATTTGCAAAAAAAATGGCCGCAAATACAACGGGTCACCTTGTCGAGATGGGAAAACCCGGGCAGACGATTATCCGGGTGGTATCGGGTGACAATATCTTTGATATAACATCTTTAAACGGCAAGTCTATTGAGGACGACCTTAATAAAAGGGATTTTACCATCAATGCCATGGCATATGCATTGTCTTCAGGGGAAATAATCGACTGTCTGGGCGGTCTTCGGGATCTGGCCGATAAAAAAATTCGTATGGTTTCAAAAAATATTTTCAGGAAAGATCCGATCCGTTTGATACGGGCCTATAGAATTGGTGCATGTCTGGATTTCGAAATCGAATCACAGACTGTTTCCTTAATAAGAGAGAATGCAGATCTGATCCAAAATTCGGCAGGAGAACGGATACGGGCCGAACTTTTCAAGATGCTTGGCACGTCCAAATCATATTATTATCTTTCCCAAATGGCTGATGCCGGGCTTTTGATTGCTCTCTTTCCTGATCTTGGCCGGTTAATTGGATGCCTTCAAAACAGACATCATCATTATGATGTTTTTGAACATACAATGAAGGCATATTACCATCTTGAAACAATACTAAACGATCCGGGCAAGCTTCTGCCGGATACTTCCAGCCAGATCCTCCAATGCATTGATGAAGACAGAGCGGCGCTCCTTAAATGTGCAATTTTACTGCACGACATCGGGAAACCTTTGGTAAAAACTTTGGATAAGAGGGGCGAAAGCCATTTTTACGGCCATGCCCAAAAAAGTGCCGACATGGCACAAAAAATCAGCCAAAGGCTGAAGTTTGCCAACCGTGAAAAGCGTTTCATTGATTTTATTATCCGCAACCATATAAAGCCGCTGTTTCTTTTTGCAGCTCATCAAAAAAAGAGATTAGCACGGAAAGGTTTAACACGTTTCTTTATAAAATGCGGTGACAATACTCCTCATCTTTTGCTGCATACCCTGGCGGATATCAAGGCAAAGCAAAAACAATTAAATCAAAGAAACGAGACTTTCATAACGTTTGTAAAAGAGATGGTTCATGATTTTTTTTATAGTTTTAAGCCCAGAAGCAAAAAGCCGCCGCTGATAACCGGTTATGATCTTATTCATACGTTCGGGCTTACCCCTTCGCCCATGTTCAAAACAATTCTTAACCTTGTGGAGGAAGCGAAACTAACAAATAAGGTCAATAGCAGATCAGAAGCCTTAGGGCTGGTGAAGGATTTTATTAGCAACAATATTTGACGAACTCGTAAAAAGTCCTTTTTACATGGATTAAGGAATTTAGGGATTAAGGAATTGCGAATTATTTAAAGACATTATGAATGCGTAAAATTGAATAATTCAGCAAGTTTTGACTTTTTACGAGACCATCAAAACATGATGAATCCAATTTATTTTGAATTCATCAGTATTCAATATTCCAAGAATTTGTGTTTCAGCACTTGACAATACTTTACCATTTATATAGTAAACCCGAGAATATAGATGTGAAAAAATTGTTTTAGGTTTTAGTTATATTGGGGATTTCAATCACATAAGACCTTAGACCTAAATAGTGCCTGAACGAAAAGTCATGTTCAGGCAAAATACGAATATCGCCTGATCTTATAAAATGGCCGAAATTCGAAACAAATTCGAATACCAAATGACAAAATGTCCGCCCTGGTGCGACCCATTGAAACGGGCGATAGCTTATGTGTCAATCCAGACATTGTTAATGCTTAAAAAAGAACTGGTGTACGGTCTGGGCCAGGGATCGAAACGAAACCGTTGAAAATCAAATGTTTTTGTCATGGGAACATTTTTGATTTCTGTTATTGTTTCGTATTTCGATATTCGGATTTCGAGTTTTTGACCGAAAACCGGGGTTTTCGGTCAAGCACTAAATATTCAAAACCGTATTATAATAATGAAAGGAGACTCATATGAACATTTTGTTTTTCGGGCCAAACGGCAGCGGTAAGGGAACACAGGGGGCCATTATAAAGGACGAGTACAATATTTCCCACATTGAATCCGGGGCTATTTTTCGTGAAAACATTTCTAAGGGTACCGAATTGGGCGCGAAAGCCAAAGAATATATCGACCGGGGTGATTTAGTGCCAGATGAAATCACAATACCGATGATACTCGACCGCCTGAAAAAGGATGATTGTAAAAACGGCTGGCTTCTTGACGGGTTTCCGAGAAACAAAAACCAGGCCATAAAACTCGATGAATCACTAAAAGAAGCTAGTTTAGCTCTCGATATTGTCGTGGAAATAATTCTGGACCGCGAAATTGCAAAAAACAGGATCATGGGACGGAGGCTCTGTGTAAACGACAACAACCATCCAAACAACATCTATATTGATGCCATCAAACCCGACGGAGACAAATGCCGTGTTTGCGGCGGTGATTTAAAAACCAGGGACGATGATCAGGATGAGGCTGCAATTAACAAGCGCCATGACATTTACTATGATACAAATGAAGGCACCATTGCATCATCCTATTATTTCAAAGATCTTTCCTCCAAAGAAGGATCCATAAAATACATTACGCTGGACGGCGGACCAGGCGTAAAAGAGGTTACAGCAGAGCTTGTTTCAAAGCTTTAACCAGAATCTTTCATGAAGAATTTTTCTGGATTTTAAAAAGATGCATTGCAAATGAATCCCGCTTCAAGCGGAATGAGAAATGCGGGTAAAAATGTGTCTGCGAGCTGATTTTCAGCCCAGACACATTTTTTTCTTGCCAATCGGCCCATTTTTAGATATAATTTTAATTTATTCTTGATAAAGAAAATAACAAAATAACCATCGGAAATGTTGATAATTTATCGCTGATGGAAAGAAGGGGGCGAGCAATTTGAAGGAAATTCAGGTCAAGGTTTTTGATAATGACCTTGAAAAGGCGATGCGCATTTTGAAAAAAAAGATTCAAAATGACGGTCTTTTTAAACGATTAAAATTGAAAAAGGCCTATGAAAAGCCGAGTGAACACAGACGTCGCAAGCAGCGTGAAGCCTTAAGAAGGCAAAGAATTGCGGCTTCAAGAAGCAGATACAGAAGATAAGTTGAAACCTCGATGATTTTTTTTAATAAACCCGGCGAATGTATTAATTCTGCCGGGTTTTTTCTATGAAAATGACGCTAAAAGATTCTTACAACAATTGCCTTAAAACCATATACAGTCTTAGAAGATTCGGTATAAAGCTGGGCCTTTCAACAATCAAAAACATTCTTCAAGGCCTGGGAGATCCTCAAGGTAATTTTGGATACATTCATGTGGCCGGAACCAACGGAAAGGGATCCATTGCTTCCGCCCTTGCAACAATTCTCCGATTATCCGGATACAATACAGGCCTTTATACATCCCCCCACCTTGTTAGATTCAATGAGAGGATCTGTATTAACAACCGTCCCATTTCTGATGAGAATGTTGTCGCATCTTATAAGGCCGTAAAAAGCATACACCACGGCACTCGTGAACCGACTTTTTTTGAGTTTGCAACCGCAATGGCGTTTTATGAATTCGGCAGACAGAACGTCGATTGGGCTGTCATCGAGACAGGAATGGGAGGGCGGCTTGACGCAACCAATATCATAAAACCCGCCCTTTCCATAATAACCAATATATCCCTTGAACATAAGGTCTATCTGGGAAATACCATCGCCGAGATAGCCCGGGAAAAAGGGGGCATTATAAAAAAAGGAGTTCCAGTTATAACCGGTGTTAAACAAAAGAATGCGATTTCAGTGTTAAAAACCATTGCCAAGAAACAATCTGCCAGTCTTTATCTTTTTGGAGACGCATTTCGTGTCCGCAGGAACAAAAACGGAACATTTAACTATTTTGGAATCGAGAATGTATGGAGAAACGTGCATTCTGGGTTAATCGGCAGCCACCAGGTCAATAACGCGGCACTGGTTCTTGCCGCATGTGAAGTGCTGAACAAAAACAATTTCAATATTACCCTACAAAACATCAAAGATGGTCTTGAACAAAACAGGTGGCCGGGAAGACTGGAGATTGTATCGTCGTTTCCGCTTATACTTCTTGATGGCGCTCACAATTTCATTGCTGCGCGAAACCTGGCAAGGTATCTGTCTGAAAATTTGTCTGACCGGAACATAACGTTGGTTATCGGCATATTGGATGATAAACCTTATTCTGCCATGCTTAAAAGCCTGACACCTCTTTGCAGCAGGGTCATATTAACCAGTCCAAAAATCGATCGGGCTTTGGCACCGGAGAAGCTTTACACTATAGTAAAAGAGATAATTACGGATATACATATTATTCCTGATGTCGATAAAGCTATAACATATGCCATTGAAACCGCAACACCGAATGATGTAATCTGTATAGCGGGCTCTCTTTACGTGGTGGGTGAAGCAAAAGAGGCATTTGAAAAAAACGCTGCTCTATTAAGTAAAAGTCAATAGAAATAAACATGTATGTCAATGTTTTCAGACTTGACTTGTCTGCTCTGATTTGATGAACTAATAATAGATAGTGCGCCCGTAGCTCAGTGGATAGAGCGTCAGCCTCCGGAGCTGAAAGCCGCTGGTTCGAACCCAGTCGGGCGTACCAAATAAATCAAGGGTTTACGGCCCAAGACAAACCTGAATGAGAGGGGGAATGTAATGGGACTTTTCTGGGATATATTTTTGAGATTTGCTCAAATCTTAACTGTAATCGCAGGGATTTCAGGGATTGCGCTTTCCCTTTTGCTGCTGTTTTCCCCGAACCTGGTCAGGACTCTTTCCAACTTTTTCAATTATCAACTGAACCTGGAAAAAAGATTAAGCGCTCTGAACAAATATATTCAGACCGGACCTATAATTTACCGTCATAATATACTTTTCGGTGGTTGTTTAATTGCCGGTTCGATTTTTGCCCTCATCTTTCTCTTTTTCAAGCTGGATGTGACAAAATTTTCAAGCATTTTCAACGAGATCGTTGTTGTTTCCATGATCCTGCTTGGAAAAATTTCAATGATTGCGGGAATTATATTGGGATTTTTCCTTTTGTTTTCTCCAAAAACAATAGAAAAGATTGAAAGTAAGATGAATCTCTGGATTGATACACAGCAGGTTGTAAATAAACTCGATAAGTTTCACGACGATATTGACACGATTTTTTTCCGCCATCCAAAAAGCTTCGGCTTCGCGGGACTGATCATTTCAACGATACTTTTTGTTTTATCCATTGTTAATCTGTACAACTGAAAAACAGGTATAATCTTACAAGGTTGTGTTAGCCAGCAGGGCAAGCCGGGCAGGTATCTAATGACCAACTATAAAAATTTATTATAATATTATAAAATGTTTTAATAGTTAATTCACAAATTTTAGCTTTATGCAGACCAAAGACACTTCTTTCTACTTGTTTTGAAAATCTAAATATAGTCGCCCGGCATTATTAGATAGTATTATGATATCAAAAAGATATTAAATGCAGGGAAAAGGTTTGGATCTGTTTTGCCGACTCTTTTCGTCATGAAGAGGTCGAATGGCACGAAAATTGTATAATTTAAAATTGGACTATCGTAAAACAATACATAAAAATTACGGATTCACACTCATTGAGATGATGATCGCGATTGCTATTATCGCCATTCCAGCTGCGATTGCCACGCTGAACCTTAAAAAATCCAATCATGGATTAAAGGGTTTAGTGCGTGCTTAATTTTTGAAAATAAGAAATCAAAATAGAAAAGGAGGAAGAAAAAATGAAAAAACTAGTGTCAATTCTTTCTGTCGTTGCATTACTGGTTGCGGCAGGTGTTCTTGTTTTTGATCAAAATCCCGCGGCGGCGGAAAATGGAATAAGTTTAATTTCGCCTAAAAATAATCAGGAAGTTAATCCAGGTGATAAAATCACCATAAGCGGGGTGGTAGACGGAGTTCGCCGACTTGGTCCGGCAAATAAACTATCCATACGTGTGGGAAGTCATGAACTTCCTGTGAATTTTCGCAGGAACAGGTTTACCTCAGAGTTCGAGGTTTCCAAAAGTAGTAAGCCTCGCCGTTTGTATCGTGGTGGTCATGGAGTGATATATATTTTTGGGCGTGTAAAAATTAACGACCAATATTATTTTGACAGAGTAAAAGTAAGAGTAAAGAGAAATTATAAACATCGGTAAAATATTAAGAGCAGGGACGGATTATCCCTGTAAATGTTTCCCAAAACAGAAAGACTGAAAAAGGATCTTCCTCACCTTCATAATACGGGGAACATTAAATAGGTTACATTCCAGGCAATCTTGTAGCGATCATGAGGTCTTTTCTAAGGTGATCTGAACCGAAGAAAAGGCCTTATGATCGTTTAAACCTCACATCCAAGAGACCTTTGCAAAACGCCCCCTTTTGCCTCCCGCCATTGGCGGGATGTCAGGCTCAACATTTTGCACGAAGTGAAGCTTTAGCTTTATCCTCAAAATACTCAATGTATTCGTGCCTGCCCCGCCTG
>JAUVVL010000103.1 GCA_030604635.1 Desulfobacteraceae bacterium | reverse complement strand
TGCGCATTTAATCGGCTTTTATATACAGGATAGCACCTGTTCTTTCTTTACGCTCACTTATGCACGAGTTTGACACGGTTTAAAACCGGATTATCTGAATGCGATAATGTTTTCAAAGGGCTAAAATGTTACTAAACTTTAAATATGGCAAAAGTTTTTCAGGTCCATGGGTAAAGTTATAGGAGGAGGCTATATATAATTAGTTCAGGCGCCTTCCACTGTCAAATAATATCTTTTTTACGAAACCATCAATATTGCTCCGGTTTTACAGGTTGGAAGACAAAACCGATTCGAGTTCCTTCATATATCCTCCGTAGAAATGGTCGGCCCCATCAATCACTTCAAAGCCAGCCTTTTCATTCCATTGGGGAATCATCTTTTCAACTAGTTCCGCAGGTGCAATATCATCCTCGCTGCCGGTTACGACAAACTTCAGGCAATCCAATGCGTTTGTGGGCTGAAAAGCCATAAACCCCACTGGTGGTGAAACCATCACCATATTCTCCACGGGAGTATCTTCCCTAATGGCATGCGCGTTTACCCAGGCACCAAAGGAATATCCTGCCAGATCAATCTTTTTTATTCCCATTTCAAAAAGAAATGCAAGGGCAGCGAGCACATCCTCTTGTTCGCCAATGCCGTTATCATAACGTCTCTGGCTTTTTCCAACCCCCCGGAAATTGAACTTTAATGTTGAATATCCTTTTATTTGATATACATGTACGATGGCTTCAACTACCAAATTATACATATCTCCGCCATAGAGAGGATGCGGATGGGTGATGACAACCCCCATATCCTCGCTTTTTTCGTTGAGCAGCCCTTCAATTTCATAATCTCCGGATAAGAATACAATTCTTTTTACCATCAGCGTTCCTTTCACCACTCAGCACGAAACACGGCTCTTTCAAAGACCCCTCCCTTGCCGTGGGAAAGACCGGTCCGGGTAAGAGAAAGTCCATGATCCGTTGTTACAACAAGCCGGCGTTTCTGTGCGGTGCATATCTCCTTAAACCGTGGCATTTCTCTTTCCAAAAACCTGCAAACAGCCCGGGGCATCTCGGCAAGACGCATGAGTGCAGCATGCGCCCCCTCATCAACCAGGGAAACCCTGATCACAACTGGTCTGTTTGGAGAGAAAGCAGGAAGAAGATCATCCAGCCCATGTTCCTCATCCCCCTTAACATGATGATACGGTATATCCCGGGAATTGAATGCATCCATGGCATCCTGGGAAAAGCCGAAAAGCGCAGAAATTGCAAGCGCGGTTTTCGGAGAAGTTTCAAGTCGAAACCAGGATAGCTCCATTCCATTGGCTTTGTAACCCAGTCTGTCCATGGTCTCGAGCCAGACATCCGGTGAAATTCCGTCAAGAATCATTATAATCGGATTGTCTGATAGAACAACAGGTTTAACTGGCGGAAGCGTAGCAAGCCACTCTTCCCCCATTTTAGCGGCCATTTGAATCTTCTGGTTGACAAACGTGCGCAGTTCCGTTGTCGCCCATGAATCGACCAGTATTTGAGAAAGGGGAATCCGTACACGGAGTGCATCGGGAAACGAAACATTCGAAAGTAATGCAATCCTTTGCAGCACACTTAATCGTTCTTTTATTCCACTGGCAACTTCCTGTTCAACATGCCGGGAGTTGATTTCAACCTGGTCTGGATCATCCTGGTACGGCCAGGGCGCTTGAGAAAGAATCCGCTCCGAAAACAGAAGCCATGCCATTCGAATCGCATTGGTATGAAAAGGCTCATCTCTCATAAACGTTAAAAGACCGCCGTCATCCAGACGCGTAAGGGCATCTTTCAGCTTTAAGGAAGGAAACTGCCGTTCTAACGCAGCCTCAATGTCCCGGATTCCCACACGGTCATCCTCCTTAAAAAGTGTTGGATGCATCATGGACCACCATGAAAGGGAAGAAATTCTGCCCACGGATGAGACATCACCATCATCTTCGATGGCAATCACCGTGTTTTCGCCTGATGTACTGATCCATTCCTTTACGATTTCACGAACCTGATTCGGTGCAAGCCTCCGTCCGCCAAGATGGGAATACAGATCTTTCAATCCGCGTCTTTCAATCTTGACCCGCCCGGCAAGAGACTTTGAAATTTCCTCAGCGGTAATATCATCCAATACATCGAGAAGTGCAGATGCTGATGAACGCTCATCTTCCAAAAGCGTATTCAGACTTCGAAGCCGTTTTGCTGTATCCGGGTCGGCGTCTGCAAGGGCAAAAATCCGGGCTGAAATCGCCTCTCTTACCCTTGGATTTTTAAGAATAAGAAGATATTCATCGAGAAATTTCTCAATAACCTCTTCCGGACTTTCGGTTTGAAGAGGCTTAGGTGTTTCACCCGGGATAAAAGCGCAATTACATACAGGTGATCGCATCAATTCCTCGGAAAGATTTCTCCGGCATATTGCAACTTTCGGCACTTCCAGTTCCCGGAAGAGACCCTCAAGACCCCTGGGACGATCCAGAATTTCAATAGATGCAAGCCGCTTTAACAACACCAGCGCCCTTTTGGCAAACCTGGAAAGAGGTTTTTTTGTAAACTGTTTGTAATGTTCGTTGTGCTTTTTGATGTAATAATATGCATAGGCTGTCCGAAATTGATCGAATTCATTTTTTAACCGGGAATCGTCATCATCCATAACAAGATCACCCGGATGATCCAGCAGCAGCAGCACTTTTCTTTTAAGTTCCGCAATATCTTTGTCTTCTGAACCTGCCCGATCTACAGCAGCATGGCGGATATAATGATTCACAAACACAAACTGCTCTGCCTGCTGAGCGAAAAACTTTTTTATTTTCTTTATAAATTCAATATGATGTGGAGTAAACCCGTTGCCGCGCCATCCTTTCAGAAAACGCTCAAGCCCTTCACGGGCAGGATAGGACACCTTGATTTCTTCGGACAGGGATTTTAATGCATTAAGCCGTGACTGCAAAGATCTCAGGTCAAATGCCTCAAATGCGGAAAACTCTACAAAAGCAGAAAGACGTTTTTCCACATCAGACACGGTTTTTTGCGCCCAGTCACGGAACTTGACAACCGCCCGCCAGGCTTCACGCTGTTGCCTCAATCCAAAGGATTCCCACCCTCCGGCAGAGGAAAGAAAGGTGCATTCATTAATAAGCGTTTCCCTATCATGTTTTCCGATCACCTCACCAGGAACCAGTGCGTCTGCATTCTTAACCGCGGTGAGACGGAGAAGTTCCAGGGGCATTGCACGGCCGTTTTTAAGAAGGGTTATCAATCCGCCATAAGCAAGGGCTGAAAGCAGAAAATATGCGGTGTCAACAGGAAGCCCGAACCTGCCCGTCCGAAGGGAACGGATTACATCCGCAAGCCTTGTCTCTCCTGCTGTGCTGATCAGACCGAAGACTGTTGAGAGGAGGGGATGATTTTCAGGGTCAGGCGCGAAAATATACGAGCCTGACCGTAATTCCACAAGCCCTAAAGGTGTTGCAAGGCCTTCGATGGCATCGCTTAATCCACGCGAATGGGCATCCCGAAGGCTCATGCTTCCCGGGAAGATAAACTCATCAATAAGGCGTTGATATAATATTGGGGAAGGTGATACTTTCCTTGGTGCAATTTCCCTGTATCCGGGATATCGCGCTTCCAGCAGAATTCCGCCGGCCTCATCGAGGATCCTGTCAAACCTTTTCATCTGACGGATCACAGGTTCTACGGTAAGCCTTAAGTCTGCGAAGTTTCCCGAATAAAAGACATTTAAAGCAGCTTGGTGTGCTGCAGGTCTGAGCCTTTCAACAGCCTCCCGGGCCGTCTCAATGAGAGGGGCATCAGCAGGATTCGATGGATCCAGCCCCGAGGCAATCTGCTTTGTTGCAAAATACTCGCGAAGAATAGAACTCTCTTCTTCATCCATAGAAAGAGGAATTTCCCACACCGCGGTATGCTCCAGCTTAAAATCTGTTTTCCCGAGGCTTATGACAAAAGTAAAATCCGTATCTTCGCCAGCTATAGCCCGGGCAATCCGATCCTTATGGAGAGTCTCTTCTTCCGGGGTTAAAAAATAAACAAAAACCCGCCGGGTGCTCTGGAGCCAGGTAATGATTCGATCAACCCCCTGCTCCCAGAATCCGGGTCCGGGCCATGATGTGGATTCGGGCAACTCAGAAAAGACCGTTGTGAGCAGGCGTGTGTCGTCAGAAGGAATTTCCGATGCAGCTCTGGAAATTCTTGCCTTTAGTGTTTTAGATGGATCTTCTTCTGTTACGACCTCGTAAACGACATCAAGGGGATCCCCTGTGTCAGAAGGGTGTTTGACAAGAAATTTGCTCTTTTCAACCAGAAGATCCAGAATCGCTTCTGCCACAAACTGAACATTCAGATTCGGGTCCTGATCGGAAAGTGCACAGGCAACCTGTTCGGTCAATTCTTTCACCGCAGGAATATTTGCGGTCGGATGAATCCTGTAAAGCACAAGAATCCGGACGATTCTGCGTGCAAGATTCCTGTCTTCTTCATCGATTGTGTGCTCAATCACTTCATCGAGATGGGGAATCACGTGCCTGGGATATACATGAAACCCTGAGAATTCAGCCATTCTCTGGGAAAAATGCTCGTAAATGCTGTCAGGCCCCAAAAGTTCATAGGCCGGACGATCAAGGATTCCCGATATCCGTCTTGTCTCATCCCCTGCAATCTGGAAATGAACAAAATCAACAATTCCCCTGTGCTCTGAAAAAAGGTCACCCAGGCCGTCCAGGAGTGCTATGGTTACAGGATGAACAGGATAGGTTGACTGAAAATCTTCAAAGCGCCATGTAAAGGAAGGAAACTGCCTGTGAAAATATTCGTAAAGACTGTGAAGCTTCTCTCCGGCCCCTGGTTTTTTTTTCACAAGGCGCTCGGAAATAAGTGCTTTGATATGTACCGTCGAAAGGGCAAACTTCACAGGAAAACGGTCTTTAATTTTCTGAAAGGTGACCTGGGAAATGTCACCTGTCCGCTCGATACTTTCCTGCACTGCTGCAATGATCCAGACCGGATCACTGCCGGTAAGTTCTCCTAAAAGTTGCAAAGTCCGGGCGTCCTCGTTTAATCCCCGCGCATCCGGTTTTGAGCGGAAAAATTCGGAAAGTTCATCAATTACAATCACAAGCCCGTCAAATCCTGCATCACGAACTGCTTGTAAAACCCGTGCAAAGGTTTCGTGCCGTTCTTCAACAAGGGTTTCAGGCGTCTCCATACCAAGCCCTTTCATAAAACGTATCCCTGCTGTATAGGATTGGCGGGGGTTTGCACGAAGGTATGCATCAATTTCCTCTGGTTCACTTAATTCATCCGGGGATATGCCCGCCTGCTTTGCAAATGCAGATGCCAGCTCCCTGTCTTCAAGCAGGGTCGAAAAGTAGCTCAGGAATGTGGAAAGCGGTGTTAACCGTATCTCAACACCGTGTGAAACCAAGGCAGCTTCGATTGCTTCCACGAGAATCCGTTCAAGGGGGGTTGATGACCTGTAGTTTACCAGGGAAACATCAGCAGTTATGAAACTGCGCCCTGATTCCTTTACCCGTCGGAGGCCTCCGTGATGATCTGACAAAACCTCAGACCCTGGGTTGTCTTCAAGCCAGGCGGTAAGTGTTGCAAGAAAATGGGATTTGCCTGATCCGAAATCACCCTGGAGGAAAAATCCCCGGCCGTGGTCTTTAAGCAGCGCGTCGGCTATAACCGCAAAATGGGATGTTACATCGGAGGTGAATACGAAGCTCTTAGAAATCGATTCGGATCGGGTTCTGCCCTCTTCGAGGCGTATAACTGTCTGTACAGGAGGAACCTCGATAAGATCGCCGATTCGCGGAAATTTGTTCATTTTTTCTCACCATTTTTTTAATATATTGACCATCCTGTTCATCCTGTCAGAAAAAAATAAATATTCAAATCCTTTTTCATGAAGGTTGGATCCCCAGTTTTTTTTGTACTGTTTTAATCCTGCCGTATAAGGGCTTTTCTTCCGGATGCAATTCAATTAGATCTTCGTAGAATTTCAAAGCTCTGTCAAGCTGGCCGGCTCTATTACATGCCGGGATATAGGCTGAGTGAATATAATAATTCGTTGGATCAAGTTTTAGCAATTCTTCCATGATCGGAATTGCCTCCGCCTCCTGTCCTGATTTTGCAAGCGCAAACGCCTGTTTTCGCTGAATTCTGGGATCTGAACCTTCACGGGAAAGCTTTTCGTACTGTTTTAATGCCAGTTCGGGTTTTCCCGCTCTTCTGCAAAGGGATGCATAAATTTCTTTATAAACAGGCGGCCGGGACTCGATTTTTGCAATCCGTCCCATCCTCTGAAGAACCGATTCAAGACCATCCCGCTGGATTTCAAGTTCTGTTAATGCCCACAAGCCCCGGGGAATGTCGGGATGTACTTTAAGCCATTGACGACATGCTTCAATTGCCTCATCCAGTCGATTTTGCCCTGCAAGCGCTTTTACCCTCCACTGAGAGCTTGTGCCTTGCGGCATTTCCCATTGGCCTAGGAGTTGAAGTATCCGTTCCCACTGTTTCAGTACGGAAAGGCAGTAAAGAATCCCTTTTTGGGCATAGAATGAAAGTTTCGGATCTCCGGCGATCTCCTCATAATACTGGAGTGATTCCTCCATGCGTTTGAGTCCGCTGAGCGCCTCTGCAACAGCAAGAATAGCATAAGGATCGGATGGCTTAAGTGAGAGGGCTTGTTTTGCGATGCTGTATGCCCGCTCATATTTTTCTGCCCGTGAGAGTGCGGCAGCCTGTCTTGTAAGCCAGAAAGGGTTGTTTCTATTACCTTCGAGGTATTCCAGTTCGGCAAGGCGTGAAGCTTCGATATTCCGGCCCTTTTTGATCAATCCCCTGTATTCTTGGTATCTTTGTGAAGTCATCTTTATGTTTCTAAAACTATTTAATTTTCTTTAAAATCTCAATTATCTCCTTGCCAAATTCTTTTTTCTGCCAGTTTTTCATATTTTTAATTGTTTCGAGGCTATTTGAATTAGAAGGATTTAGCACGGCAATAGAGGTTATTAGTGCATTGTTGCAAATAATGGCGGAATCGACTTCAAGTTCTTTGGCCTTTTTATTTCTCCATTTTTTAAGCTCCTTCACCCTTTCCGATACTCTTTGTGACAATACCGGGGCTTTTTTGCGCGGATAAACCGGGAGTTTGTCCTCAGGTATTTTTATTGCCGCATTCATTGTCTTCACCAGGGCATTCCCGTATATGCTGATCTGTCTGTTACTCAAGGCTTTTGTACCTTTTAAACGCCGTAGAGTAGCAGGCCTTGCCAATGTAATTTTCATCAAAGCATTGTTTCCAATTATCTTAAACAGGGGCTTATCTTTTTTTCCCGCGACTTTTGTGCGAAACTGAAGAAGGGCTTCAAGAATGGCAAGACTTCTTGGCTTGAGACGTCCTGCGCCTTTGAACTTCAGAAATAACGGCTCGCCATCGGATAAAGCCGGTCTCACTTTGCTTAAATAATCACATTCTTCATGCACCCATGAGAGTCGTCCCTTTCTATCAAGCTCTTTTTCCAGAATTTCAGCCAGGGAAACGAGATGGATCACATCCCTTGCAGCATAATCTATCATCTCCTGTGGCAAAGGCCTTTTGGACCAGTCTTTTTTCTGGTATTTCTTATCAAGATTAATATTGAAAAATTTTTTTAGCACCGCTTCAAGACCTGTTTCCTTAATTCCCAGGAACCTGCACGCAAGCTCGGTGTCAAAAAGATTGTTTATTTCTATATTAAAATCCCTGTATAAGGAACGGACGTCGTAGTCAGCCCCGTGAAAGATTTTTTGGATATCATGCCCTGCAAAAAGGGATTTGAGTGAAGATAAATCTTTAATCTGAAGTGGATCAATCACAATGCTTCTGTTTTTCGCGGCAACCTGAATCAAACAGACCTTTTCTTTAAAATGAAACATGGAGTCTGCTTCCAGGTCGACGGCAATTGTTTTTTCCCTTTCAAGGATTCTTGCAATCTTTTCAAGTCCAGTAACAGTATCTATGATTTGATAGTCGGCTTTCATTCAATTTTCTCTTGACCAGCAGTGTCATTTCCCCTAATTTATTTTTTTTATTAATCAAATAATAGTTTCTTAGTTCTGAAATTTGTGCTTTTTATGGAAAAAAACTCGAAATTCGAATACCCGCCTGCCATTGCCCGATTTGCATTATGGCGCCTATTTGCTCCTGCCTCAAAACTTGAGGTAGTTGAAGTATTATTACCAAAAAGGCATGGGCGGGCAGGTCGAAATCCGAAACAAATTCGAATTTTCAAATGACCAAAATTCAAAACGAAAAGGTGCGTTTGATGTCGTTAATTCTGTTTAAAGTTTAAAAAATTATTCTCATTAGAATTTTGATATTGTTTCGTATTTCGAATTTCGAGGTTATCCCTTCTGGATGCTTCGCGCTGATTTCCGGTTTATCCGGGTTAGGTGATAATGTAATGGTTAACATAACATTTCCTGATGGCAACATAAAGGCTTTTGAAAATACCCCAACAGGTTTGGATGTTGCAAAGAGTATTTCAGAAGGCCTGGCACGAAATTGTGTTGCCATGGAACTCGACTCTGAACTTCTTGATTTAAGTACAAAAATTACTCAGGACTCCCTGGTAAGATTGATCACAACCAAAGACCCGGAAGCTCTTGAAATTCTACGCCACAGCGCGGCCCATGTCATGGCCCAAGCTATCCTGCATCTTTACAAGGATGCCAAGCTGACCATCGGCCCTGCTGTGGAAGACGGCTTCTACTACGACATCGACATGGAACCGGTCTCAAAAGACGATTTTCCGAAAATCGAGGCTGAGATGAAAAAGGCTATCAAGGCCAAACAGCCATTTGAACGCAAAGTCGTCTCAAAATCCGAGGCATTAGAATTTTACAAAAACGAGCCGTATAAACTCGAAATGATTTCAGAGCTAAAAGAGGGAACTATATCGTTTTATACACATAGAGACTTTACGGATTTGTGTCTCGGCCCGCATCTTCCCCATACAGGATTTATCAAAGCCGTAAAGCTTATGAAGGTTTCAGGAGCATACTGGCGTGCTGATCAAACAAAGGCACAGCTCCAGAGAATCTATGGTGCAGCCTTTTTCACCAAGAAAGAGCTGGACGAACACCTCTATTTTCTTGAAGAGGCCAGAAAAAGAAACCACCGTAAAATCGGTATTGCACTCGATCTTTTCAGTTTCCACGATGAGGCGCCGGGAATGCCCTTTTTTCATGACAAAGGGATGGTCGTCTGGAACGCCCTTCTGAATTACTGGAGAGAAGAACACAGGGCGGCGGGCTATGTGGAGACAAAAACCCCGATTCTGCTTCAGCGCTCCTTATGGGAAAAAAGCGGCCACTGGGACAATTACCGGGAAAACATGTATTTTACCACGGTTGACGACATCGAAAATGCAATAAAACCCATGAACTGCCCGGGTGGAATGCTGGTGTATAATACGAAGCGCCACTCATACAAGGATCTTCCTATCCGGGCGGCAGAAATTGGACTGGTCCATCGCCATGAGCTTTCCGGGGTTTTATCCGGCCTTTTCAGGGTCCGGGCGTTTCATCAGGATGATGCCCACATTTTTATGACACCAGATCAGATTCAGGATGAAATTCTAGGTGTATTGCGCCTGGAAGAACGCATATACAAGACCTTCGGCCTTGGGTTTAATCTGGAACTCTCCACGCGTCCGGAAAAATCCATCGGCACCGATGAGCAGTGGGCAGTTGCCACCCAAGGTCTGGAGGCAGCCCTTGAAGCTTATGGCAAAGAATATAAAATCAATGAGGGAGATGGCGCTTTCTACGGGCCTAAGATCGACTTCCACATCAAAGATGCCCTGGGCCGGACATGGCAATGCGGGACGGTTCAACTGGATATGTCACTGCCTGAAAGATTCGACCTATTCTATATCGACAAAAATAATGAAAAACGCCGTCCTATTATGATTCACAGGACGGTTTACGGCTCTATTGAGCGATTTTTTGGTATTCTGACCGAGCACTTTGCAGGAAAGTTTCCGTTGTGGATGGCTCCGATCCAGACTGTTATTCTGCCTATAAACGATGACCTTGTGCCGTATGCAAATGACGTTAAAATAAAACTTGTAGATTCAGGGCTCCGTGCAGAAGTGGACAGCAGAACCGAAAGCTTGAATAAAAAAGTTCGAGATGCCCAGCTAAGCAATATTCCTCTTATCCTGACCATCGGTAACAAGGAAAAGGAATCCGGAAACCTTTCCGTAAGAACCCTGGACGGTAAAGTCAGGTTCGGGATTCCCCATGAAGACTTTTTAAATAGGGTTCTTTCACACATAAAGGAAAGAAAGCTGGATCTTGAAATTTTTTCCGAATAATTGAGGGAGTGGGCACTTAAAATAAGTTCGAGCTTTTTATAGAAGATTATAGCAGAAAAAAATTCGAAATCCGAATACCCGCCTGCGATTGCCCGGTTTACATTATGTCGCCTATTTGCTCCTGCCTCACTGCTTGAGGCGGTTGAAGCACTCTGCCCAAATAGGCATGGGCGGGCAGGTCGAAATCCGAATTCTCAAATGACCAAAACACAACTAATAGACACAAACAGAATCATGTATTGTTTTGATCATTGGAATTTTTGTCATTAGGTATTGTTTCGAATTTCGTGCTTCGTGCTTCGGATTTTCGGTTTGTCGGAATTAAGTTGTTTCTATAAAAAGATATTAAGCAGTAAAGATAAGTGTATTGATTTATGAAAAATAATGCAGGGGTTACAACCCACAGGATCAAGTGGTGCGACTTGCGGTGTGAATATGCCGACTTTGCAAAGCAAGATGCCCTGGACGGAAGCTGTCACACCTTTCAATCTCTATGGTGCGGAAAACTGAAAAAACATGTAACCAAAAACGCTCCCTGTGAAGAATTATTCGGGAAAAGACGGCCGACGACCGGGCTTTAAAGATGGATTCGGGGTATTGAAAAAATTCTTATTTTACTGGTTTCCGATACTGATTTACTGCCTGTTGATTTTCATACAGTCCTCCTACCCCTCGCCTGAACAAGTTCCTGACTGGCCTTACATTGACAAGATTCTCCATCTTGCCGCTTATGCCATTCTAGGTGCTCTCTTCTTAAGGGCTCTTAAAACACTGCCCATAAAAAACAATTTGAAACTGGTGATGATACTCAGTATCCTCTTGTCATCTCTTTACGGAATCAGTGATGAAATTCACCAGTATTTTGTCCCATACAGGAATGCCGATCTTTTGGATGCTCTGGCTGACATGCTCGGCAGTGTCTGCGGTGTCTATGTTTACCAACTACTTTCGTCGAAATAGCTTTTGAATGCTATGCGCAAATCCCTAATGGTTTTGAATAACTATTAACCCGAACTCCAAAGCCTTATAAAGTCATGCTTGTGCTTGATTTTGAAATATTTTTCTGAGTCTGTCAAAAAACAACAAGCCCCGGCCTTTTAAAAGACCAGGGCTTTAGCTTATATAGAACCTCCATGAACAGCTTAGTGCTCTAATTCGTAAATTCGATTACGTATTTTTATCAAGACAACTATCCCGTATAAGTTGAATTCTAAAAGTTTGAAGTTTGAAGTGCCTAAAGTGAGCTAAAGCCCGCCCTGGTGCGACT
>JAUVVL010000254.1 GCA_030604635.1 Desulfobacteraceae bacterium | reverse complement strand
TGCCCATGTAAAAAGTCCTTTTTACATGGATTAAGGAATTTAGGGATTAAGGAATTGCGAATTATTTAAAGACATTATGAATGCGTAAAATTGAATAATTCAGCAAGTTTTGACTTTTTACGAAGCCGTCAAATTTGGGTTAACCAGAATTGACTTACTCGTAAAAAGTCTTTTGCGAACGCCATTGAGCAAAACAGACTTTTTACCGGTCTGCTCCCCGCCGCGAAGCACTGCCGTTAGGCAGAACCCCCGCCCTTTAGGGCGGGGAGCTTCACTAAACCATCAGGATTGTTGTGTGAATATCAGATAATGATACCGGCGTCAATGAAAACAGAAATCTGTATTAAAGCTTTCTTATTTTAACCCTGTCACGTCGCTTTTTTTTTGAAAGTCGTCTGCTGGGGCCTTTCTTTTTTGTCGTGGGAATCCAGCCGCCGTCATCTTCGTTCTCAATCCCCTTTGTGTCCATATCGGCAGACATTGCGATCTTTTCTTCAAACGCAGGAGAGCTTATTGTGGCTGCTCCCCTGGAAGTCGCGAAATTGACAACATCAAGGTCAGAGCTGACAACCAAAGCCTTTTCCCTTTCCCGGGCGGCCATCCTTTTAATCACGGCGTCGGCCGATTCTCCGCTGCGAGAAAATTTAATTTCGATACCTTTAATTTGATCTTTGCGCTGTGAAAAGGGAGGCGCGTTGGTCCCATCAAAAACAACTGTAATCCTGTGGCGTTTTATTCTTTTGTATGCTGCAAGCGTGTCGAGAAGGGATTTCCTGCCGAGTTGAATATCCCGACGGTCGAGAGTATTTAACGAATCGGACTGGCGGATCAAATTGTAGCCGTCAATAATGATATGGATAGACATATAACTAAATCTGCTTCAGAAGGCTTAACAATCGATCAAGGTCGTCATTGCTGTAAAATTTGATTTCAACCGTTCCCTTTTGCCCGCGCCTTTTGATTTGAACCTGGGTGCCAAAGCGACGGGAAAGATCATCCGCCAGACTTAAAAGGTGTCTTTGCTCCGAACTGGGTGAAGACTCTTTCGGCTTGTTCTCTTCTGATTTCAAACGTTTAATCAGACTTTCCGTTTCCCTGACCGAGAGCCCTTTTGAAACAACGGACCGCCATGCCGCGTTTTGCTGGGCTGAGGTCTTGGCACCCAGCAAAGCCCGTGCATGCCCCATACTTAAAGTGCCATCTATTATGCTGACCTTGATTTGTTCGGGCAACTGCCGAAGCCTCAAAAAATTGGCTACAGCAGACCTGCTTTTTCCAACGCGCGCCGCGACCTGATCCTGAGTAATGTCGAATTCGGTAATCAGCATGTTATAGGCTTCCGCCTCTTCCATAGGGTTCAAGTCTTCTCGTTGTATGTTTTCAACAATGGACATTTCCAGCAGATCTGAATCCGTGATGTTCTTGACAATGACCGGCACATGGCTAAGTCCGGCCATTTTAGCGGCCCGCAGGCGTCTTTCACCGGTTGCGAGTTCATAGCCGTTATCGTCCTCTCTAACCAGAAGGGGCTGTATGATTCCCTGCTCTTTGATAGAGCGGGACAGCTCATCCAGCTCATCATCGGAAAACCGGAGGCGGGGCTGGAAACGATTTGGGCGGATCAGCTCGATATCGCATTGAAAATATTCCTTTGATCTGTCTTCACTAGGTTCGATATCGGGTATCAGGGCATCAAGACCTCTTCCCAGGGCTATTTTCTTTGTTTTTTTTGAACCTGACCTGGTTCCTTCATTATTCTTTGTTTTTTCCATATCGAATTCGTTTATAAATTTAGAGGTTTACCATTGACAGTTAATTGCTCATTATCTCTTTTGCAAGATCAAAGTAGCTTTGAGCCCCTGCTGAAGCGGCATCATACAGCAATATGGGTTTCCCGAAACTCGGCGCTTCTGCCAGGCGGACGTTTCTGGGAACCATGGTCTTGAATACAAGTTTCTTGAAATATCTTTCAGCATCTTCAGCAACCTGAATGGACAGGTTCGTTCTTTTATCGAACATGGTAAGAAGAATACCGGCAATTTTAAGTTTGGGATTCAGATTATGCTTGATACGCTTCATTGTTTTTAAAAGCTGCCCAAGACCTTCCAATGCATAAAATTCGCACTGAAGGGGAATCAGCATGAAGTCGGATGCTGTAAGAGCGTTTACCGTCAGAAGACTCAAGGAGGGAGGACAGTCAATTATGATGTATTCAAATGAATCTGCAAGTTGGACCAAAAGGTTCTTTAGAGCCATTTCACGTTTCGGTTCTGACATCATTTCAACTTCAAAACCGATAAGCTCCACCCGTGAGGGAATGATTTTCAAGGTATCTATATCGCTGTCCAAAACGATATTTTTGGCGGCAACTTTTCCAATCATGCCATGGTATAATGTGTTATAAATTTTGTTTTTATCGAAACCAAGACCGGTGGTCGCATTTCCCTGTGGGTCACAATCCACAAGGAGCGTCCTTTTTTCCGAAACAGCCAGCGCTGCCGACAGATTTATCGCAGTAGTGGTTTTACCCACGCCACCTTTCTGGTTGGCTATGCATATAATATTTGACATGGTCAAGGACTCTACCATAAAATTTAATGTTTGGAAAGGAGTATCAATTTAGCCTTTTGAAAAAAATTAACGCATTCAGATAATCCGGTTTTTAACGGCTTAGACAGTGACCCGCTTAAAAACCGGATCACTTGAATGCTTTTTGGCCTCATTGTTTCATAAAGCTAAAATAATACGAAAAGGATATAAGGATATTGATTGACTATTGACGATTGAATAATGGATAATAATGAACACTGTTTTGTTTTCAACCTTGTATAAACGTAACACTTTAGCTTTTTGAAAATATTACCGCTTCAGGTATAATTAAATTTTTACTGAAAAAACTCGTGGATAACGGCTCGTAATGAAAGAACCTGCACGGACTATTAATAAAGGTTTTTGTTTTAAGAGAATGTTTCGTCTTTAAATCAAATCGCTTATGGTTCTTTCATAACGAGCCCTAATCCACTTAAACAGTTTCCAGCACAAAATTTAATCATACCTGAAGCTCGTTTGAGATCGATTTGTTTCAAAGAACTAAACTGTTACGTATAAACAATTTATTGAGAAGTTACGGCTAAACGAGGTATCCATGAAATTATTAAGGGAGTTACTTTTGCTATGCTCTGCTTTCATTGTTATTGCTGGTATTATTTCTCCTGAAAGGGCTTTGGGTATTACCGTGCAGCAGGAGAAAGAGCTGTCACGTGAGTTCATGAAAGTCGTTTTAAAACATTATGAGCTTATAAAAGATCCCCTAATTGTCAACTATGTAAATGACATTGGCAATAAACTCATCTCGGTCCTTCCACCCCAGCCTTTTACCTATCGTTTTTATGTAATAAAGGAAGATGTTTACAATGCTTTCGCCAGTCCGGCGGGTCATATTTTTATTAACAGCGGGCTGCTTGAGGCCATGGGGAATGAGGAAGAGCTGGCCGGAATAATTTCCCATGAAATAGCGCATGTGGTTTGCCGTCACATCTCTCAAAAGATAGAAAGATCTAAAAAAATAGGGATCGCAACGCTGGCCGGGATTGCAGCCGGTATCTTACTCGGGGCCGGGGGGGCGGCAACAGCAGCCAATGCGGTAACCTTTGGGTCTATCGCTGCCGGTCAATCTATTGCGCTTGCGTACAGCCGTGAGGATGAGACCCAGGCTGACCAGATCGGACTCCACTGTCTTGCCCGGGCGGGATATAACTGCAAAGGGCTGCTTTCGGTGCTTACGAAGATCCGAAGCAAGCAGTGGTTCGGTTCAGACCAGATTCCCACCTATCTAAAGACTCATCCTGCCTTAGAGGAACGAATGGCCTTTATTGACACCCGGCTTGAAGAAAATGAAAAAAAAGCAGGCAAAATCGATCCATATAATTTTGAAAGGGCTCACACCCGGCTCGTTGCTGTTTACGGGGATGAAAGTACTGCTTTAAAAAAGTTCGAATCTGACGTTAGAAACCATCCCGCAAATCCCCTGGCGCATTACGGATACGGGCTGGTTCTGGCAAAGATCGGCAACAGGAAAGATGCCGCCGCTCAACTTAAGACAGCATTGAAAAAAAGGGCTTTTGATCCGTATATTTTGAAAGATCTCGGCCTGATCTATTTTCTCGATGGCCGGTATCAGGAAGCATTACTTATCCTTGAAGGTGCCAGCAGTATAACCTCAGATGACCCGGAAAGTCTTTTTTATCTCGGTCGCACACAGATGGAGCTTGGGCGCCTCAAGGATGCGGCAGTTACTTTTGAAGAACTCATCGCAAAAAATTTTGATTATACACAAGCTTTATATTCCCTTGGTGAAACCTATAGTAAGCTGGGGAGACAGGGTGATGCTCATTATTACCTCGGCATTTATTACAAAAAGAAGGCAAATTTAAAAAGTGCCGCCTTTCACCTGAAAAGGGCTTTGGAGAATATGGGTGATCCGGATAAAAAGGCTAAAATCGAGGAAATGCTAAAAGAGATCCGTAAAGAAGAATCATTAATGCGAATGCACGAAAGTACAAAAGTACGAAAGAGATAAATCTGACGTTCGTAACTTCTCAATAATTGATGGGGATAAGATGATAAAAGGCTCGCCCACTGATAATAAAATACAAAAAATCTGGAACTCGCATGTAAGTGAGCCTAAATAAAAAACAGTGGCCAATCCTTTAATACCAATTGTCTAAATGACGTCAACCATATGTTAAAATATGAGTATCGTTATTAGCTGTTTTTTCTTAAGGCTCTCTAACACGCTCAAACAGCCAGCTCTTTTACATTTTATCACCAGTGG
>JAUVVL010000068.1:0-12500 GCA_030604635.1 Desulfobacteraceae bacterium | reverse complement strand
TGCTGTTTTTACAAGCATTTGCGTTAGACCACTATGGTACAAAACTTGCATCGGCATCCATCGTACTCCCGGCCGTTTTGTCTTTACCCTAACGTTGCATAAACAACACAGCGGGAGTATGAATAAATAAAAAATAAGGGTTTTATAGATTTTGCAACATTAGGGTTTATCTGCGGGTTTGCATTAATTGCCGGGATGTGATAGCTTTCATTGTTAAATATGATGGCTTCGCAAATCCCGCTTGAGCGGGACTGCGTTGCGCTTCATTTCGTTGTCATTGCGGCGTACGCTAATGTACGCACCATTCGGGTTTCGCGTTAGCGGTATGACACGAAATTCGCGCGCCTTGAATTTGGAGCTTTTTACTTTGCCATCGCAATTTTGACCGGTCTGCTCCCAGCCGCGAAGCACTGCCGTAAGGAAGAACCCCCGCCTTTTAAGGCGGGGTCGAGGGGAGCTATATGAAATTGAAAAAATCCTTACCGGGCTGCGAAGCACTGCCGGGAGGCAGAACACCCGCCCTTTAGGGCGGGGAGCTTCACTTTTTACGAGAACCTCAAATATATTTTAGAGCATAGTTTATGTGACGGATAGTTTTGGTTAAAGGTTTAATGTGTTTTCTCGAAGTATAAAAATGAATATTGCTATTCATCTGGCGGTCCTTTTAGTGCTGGCAATGATTCTAATCGGTTTTGTAACGATTATAATAGCTCAAAAGTCCTTACTCCGATCTGAAATTTCAAAAGTATATGTTTTTATATCAGGAATCGAAGCTAATCTTATGAATTTTTCTGAATCGGAAAATATTATAGAGCATTCAGATTTTCAGGATGATTTTGGCAGGATGATAAACGATGCAGGGTTTTCTTGCGGCCTGATAATGGACTCAAAAAAAAATCAAATAATTTCCAATGACAAAAGTTGCGCCTTGCAAGACGAACTTGAGAAACTTACTCAACAAACAATTCGGTCGGGGGAAAAAACCACCAGATTTTTCGGTTCAACCTGGGGGGTTTTCTGGGAACAAAGCCGGAATTTGATCATATCAGCGCCCTTGCGCCGGAAGGGGAGTGTCGTGGCAGGGGCCAGCATTGTTATGCCCCTTGAAGGGATCTATAAGATTTTGAGACGGACACAATATGTATTATTGGGATATATCTTCTTCAATGCAGTTGTTTTTACACTCATCGGTCTTTACCGGTTGTCGAGGATAACCGTTAAGCCTTTGCATAGACTGGTAATGAGGGCCGATGAATACCGGGAAGATGATGAATTATTTTTTCTTTATGAAAAGGAGGATAATGAGTTCAATAGATTGTCCAAGGCTTTGAACAGCATGCTGAAACGCATTGCTGAGGACAAAGAAAAGCTTCGGACTACGGTTCTGTCCCTTGAGAAGGCAAATCTTGATTTAAAACAGGCTCAAAAAGACATTATACGAGCGGAAAAATTGGCGTCTGTCGGGAGATTATCTTCGGGAATTGCACATGAAATCGGCAATCCCATCGGTATTATTGTTGGTTACCTTGAGTTGCTTAAACAGAATAATATTTCAGATGATGATAAAAAAGAGTTTATTCTTCGTACAGAAAATGAAATAAATAGAATTAATGCGATTATCAGGCAGCTCCTTGATTTATCAAGGCCATCGAGTGAAAATTTGGAAACTGTTTCAGTACATTCAATCATCGAAGATACTATTGATGTTTATAAATTTCAGCCTTTAATGTCCGATATTTATTTGGTTCTCAGTCTAACTGCGGATAACGATATGGTTATTGCCGATTCCAATCAATTGCGTCAGGTTTTTTTGAATTTGATTATCAATGCGGCAGATGCTATTTCCTCAGTTGAGGGTCCTATAGACGGCAGGCTAACAATAACTAGCGAGATCGTGCCAAACACTCATACTGAATCGAAGGATCATCTGGGCATGTTGAAGGTAAGCTATATCGACAATGGCCCTGGAATTGCCGAGGAGAACCTTGGTAATATTTTTGATCCGTTTTATACGACCAAGGAACCCGGGAAGGGAACCGGCCTTGGACTTTCTGTCTGTTTCATGATTATCGAAGGAATAGGTGGAAAAATCAAAGCAACCAGTGATGAGGGCCAAGGCACTGCCATGACCGTATACCTGCCCCTGACTGATCAAGGGACGAAAGGGAGAAATGGTGAATAAAATTTAGGGATGAACGATGGATAATGAAAACACAAAGGATAATAAGTCTTCACAAAAACGTTTGCTGATCATCGACGATGAAGAGAACATGCGTCACATGCTCTCCTCTTTACTCAAAAAATCAGGCTACCGTGTCGATTCAGCATCTGATGGCGCGGTTGCTATGGAGATGGTTGATCGAACAATATACGATTTTATCCTCTGTGACCTTAAGATGCCCAATATGAATGGAATAGAATTTTTTAAAACTGCCCGGGACAAGCTATGGGCCACCACTGTAATTATGATGTCAGCATATGGTAGCATTGATACAGCTGTTGAAGCCATGAAGCAGGGAGCATATGACTTTATATCAAAACCATTTAAATCTGATGAGGTTCTCCTTACCCTTAAAAAGGCAGAAGAACGGGAAAGTTTGAAAAGGGAGAACCGCTGGCTGAAGGAACGGATTCGAAAAATTCAAGAAAATTATTATTTCGGAACCATGGTAGCCAGAAGCAAGGCCATGCTATCTGTGTTCAAGCTGTCCGAGAAAGTGGCACAATACAATACCACGGTGTTGATTTACGGTGACAGCGGAACCGGGAAAGAGTTGATCGCCAGGGGGATCCATTTTATTGGAGAGCGATCAAAAAAGTCCCTTGTTCCGGTGAACTGCGGCGGAATTCCCGAAAATTTACTTGAAAGCGAGCTTTTTGGATATGTAAAGGGCGCTTTTACCGGTGCAGACAAGAATAAAAAGGGGCTTTTTCAGGAAGCAGACGGCGGAACGATCTTCCTTGATGAAATAGGAGAGTTGCCGCTCTCTTTACAGGTGAAACTTCTGAGGGTGTTGCAGGAAAATGAAATAAGACCGGTTGGTGATTCAAAAACAATGCAAATCGATGTTCGTGTAATTGCGGCAACTGCAAAAAATTTGGAGGAAGAAGTCAGAAAAGGGACGTTTCGTGAAGACCTTTTTTACAGGCTGAATGTGTTACCGATCAAGCTGCCGCCACTCAGGGACCGGCCCGAAGACATACCTCTCTTAAGTCAACATTTTATTGATAGGTTCAGTATAAGTCTGGATAAGGAAATAAAAGGAATTACCTCTGCTGCCATGTCCATTCTGCTTAAACACAGTTGGCCTGGAAATGTCAGGGAGCTGGAAAATGTAATCGAAAGGGCTGTGGTGCTTGCAGAAGAAACGAATCTCGTGCCGGAAAACTTTCCTTCTGACCTGGGGAAAGAATCGGTAACAGATAAGATGGACGATTCGCTCGAAGGATATTCTTTAAAAACGGCCCAAAAGGTTCTGGAAAAAAGGTTAATTACCAGAGTTCTGGAGGTGACAGGCGGCAACCGCACGAGAGCCGCCCGGCTTCTCGAGATAAGTCATCCTTCCCTGTTAAGTAAAATCAAGACATATAATATTATGATGTGAGAGCTTTCCGCCCGCCCGTCGTCGCCGCCAGTTTACTTTCGAGACCTTTGCAAAAGGGGGCGTTTTGCAAAGGTCTCGATAAGCCTCTGACATGGCAAGGGGTATTGTTGCAGTAGTTGTGTTTCCGTATTTTTCGATGTTAATAACGACCTGATCCCGATTAATTTTCATTTTTTTTGCGGCAGCATCAATGATTCTGAAATTGGCCTGGTGGGGAATAAAAAGCTTAATATCTTTGCCGGTGAGTCTGTATTCTAAGTTATTTCTCTTATCCTATCTAAAATTCGTGATCGTCCCCGATAGAAATTGAGGGCCAATTTTTTTACAACCATATCCACATTTTCTGTATAAAAAGTTTTTGCCTTACTGTCTATTATTCCAAGATTTTCCTGTACTCCGTGTACCGCAGAAAGGGTGGTATATCCAAGTTCTTTCAGCTTCTCTCCGCAAAATTCGACAAAGGCTGCTGTATACAGATAATTCAGCGCCTTTTTGCTACTTTCGATATCCCTGGTTGCCATCACATAACCCATCACTTCGTATAACAGCTCTATCCAGCGTTCTTGCGGTATAGACATCAGAACAATTTTTTCACTCTTTGAATTTATGGAGTCGATCAGGATTTTGTGATTGCTGATAATTTCTTCATAGGAAGCAGACCGGAGAACCTTTTTGATATCATCCTTGAAATTATCAAGCTTGGTAGCTAGGGCCTTTCTTTTCGCATCGATATTAAACACATTCGTGGTTCCCGGGTTAATAAAATCAATATTTGTTTGATCGGAATCCCAGATAATAATTTCCTCCAACGGAACATCATTTTCGAGCCGATTAGTAATTCTTTTATCGAGATCCTCATAATAAAGGATTCTTTCCAGGGCCGCGCCTATTACCTGTCCAGGCATGATGCTGAGCTTGGCGTCATCGGTAACGTCATGCAGTTTGGCGCCTAAGTAAACTTCATAAATTCGGGTACTTGGGTCAGCGATATTGTCAAAAGTGGTGGAGATATCCGTGCCGTAATTCCGACGGGCGTCGGTCCAGTTTGCATTACGCTCTTTAGCCACCGCACCTGCACTCAGCATAATATCGCCGGAAATACCTCCGGGCACATAACTCCCCATAAGGGTGGTAAGTGGTCCAACCACATTGCGTGTAAGGGAGGCATCCACAAAGTGGCGCGCGTAACGGGCCGTCACAAAAAAATTTTCATCTGGGTGATTATTTTCATGGTATTCAATCACTTTTTTGTAAACGCGTTGCCACGGAGTCATATCATTATGCAAATCGCCGTCAAGCAGAAGGATAGCCTTTGCTTTGGTAGGCCCCATTTCTTCAAAGATCATTTTGAAAGCATTTCCTTTGCCCGGCGAAAAATGGGCGCTGTCGTAACCTTCATGGGGGCCGGCATAAACCAGCACATTTTCTCTTTCCGCCCCGGTAAAGCCATCCAGAGTTTTTTTTGCGCCTGCTATTACAGCTTCAATATTGGAAGTGTCGTTGCTCTTGTCGTTGTATGTACCGTCAGCTATTATTACAGCCACCCGATTACCGGCAAAAACCTTCCTAGCACCTTCCAGATCCCGGGATACCAGACTGCCGATATTATCCTCGCAATGGAAGGTAGGGTGGCCGATAATTAATTCAGGATTAAATTCCGCAAGTATTTCTCCGAGCGATCCCCTGGGCGGTTTTGCTATGCCTTTGAGGATATTTTTCTCTTCCTGTTTGATGAATTCATGCATATGGATTCATTCCGTTAACCTGGATTTCTCATCCGACTGCGGCTAACTCAAAATATTTTATAGTACTCCTGCTTTAGAGCGTTAAAATACCCGCCTTTTTTGACCTTGAGCAAAATTGAACCCGCAAAGGCGAGCCCCAGTGAAATATGCTCCGCCTCGATGAAATAGGCTCTACATTTCATTGGGCAGGCATTTCACGGGGCAGGCTGCATTCCCCGTCCAGCTTGCGGCGGGACCGCAGGGTTTTCGAGCGAATATTAAAAAGCAAAATATCTTATCCTGTACCAAAGTCGAAACCCCTGGACATGTACAAATAAAGTTTCCAAAAAAGGCCCAGGGGAATGGATTATTCGTTGCCGTCAATTTTATCCCTTAATTTCCCGGAACATTTGAATGTAACAACTTTTCGTTCCTTCAGCATCAAGTCGGCGCCAGTAGCAGGGTTTCGACCCCTCCGTTGTTTCTTATGCTTTACACAGAATTTTCCAAATCCTGAAATCAGGACATCTTCACTTTTTTCCAGCGTACTTTTAATAATTTCAAGTAAAGATTCTATGATTTCCACGGATTTTTTCTTGGTAAAGCCAAGTTCGTGTACCCTTGTGACAATATCATTCTTCGTTAATGCCATGGCGCCTCCTAAAAGAACGTTTTTTTGTTTTTATCTGGATTTATTTCCCGTTACTTTGATGAACATCAATCTTCATTTTGCCAAGATGCAAAGCACGAATTCGGGATAGCTATTGACCGGTCTGCTCCCCGCCGCGAAGCACTGCCGCAAGGCAGAACCCCCGCCCTTTAGGGCGGGGAGCTTCACCAGATCAGGTCTTTGATTTTTTCATTATGTTATTGATCAATGGTTGAAAAAAAGAAATGTTTACAAGAAAGTCTGTAATTGCCTAATAATATACGGATATTAAATGTATGTCAAGATGATTGTAGTAAAATTAAGCCGTTTTTTATGGTGCCAATGATAGCAGTGGCATACGCCTCTTTGGAATTAACTGCTGTGGGAATAAATTCCACTGACCACTGCATTGACGTTGCAAACGGCGGCATGGCAGGAATTCCTCGAATAACAACTCCATGAAAGTTATCCTGATGCTTCTCACTTGTTGCCATAGAGGTAACCAAAGCGCTAAGAAGCGTTCTTCCGTCAGTTCCTGCGAATCCGATTTTATAACTTACGATTGTCACTTTTCTTTTCTGAAATTGTTTGAATATATTTTAGTTTTTAACAACGGAATATGGTCGAAAGTTGTCTGTATGTCAAGAATGAAACGGGACAGGGGAACGGGTTCCACATGTTGTTGCACAATGATCGGAATTAGGTTATAGCGGTTTGCAAAAAAGGGCATAAAAAAGGGCCTCCAGCATAATAAATGGAAACCCTTATAAAAACCGTGGAGCCGACGGGCGGATTCGAACCGCCTACCTGCTGATTACGAATCAGCTGCTCTACCAACTGAGCTACGCCGGCATAACAAAAAACTACTTTGTTTATGAACCAAAATCAAGCAAAAATATCAATTAGGTCCTTGATTGATTCAATTCCTGACAGGGATTGCTTCGTTGATTGTACGGGACTGGCCGGATCTGAAAAGGCATATCTTGTGTCCAGGGTATATATGGAACACAGAGCTCCAGTTGTTGTGATAGTTCCTTCACAAAAGGATGCTGAATGGTATTTAGAAGACCTGCGTTTTTTTTCGGGAAATCTCAGCCCGCCCATTGTATATTTCCCGTCATACAATATTTTACCTTTTAAGTGTCTCTCATACCACAACGAAACAGCAGCCAAGCGGATCAGTTCGCTTTACCGGTTGATAGAGAGTGAGGCGCCGCCAATTGTGGTTACAACCGCAAGTGCTTTGCTGGAAAAAATTATCCCTAAACAGGAGATATGCGATTATGCCGAGCTTATTATGGCGGGTGAGGAGATCGATCGGGACCTAGTGGTCGAGAAGCTGGTATCCGGTGGTTATGTTCGATCCACGATAGTGGAGGAACCCGGAGATTTTTGTATTAGGGGCGGGATTCTAGACGTTTTTTCACCACTTTATTCTGATCCGCTGAGGATCGAACTGTTCGGCGACACCGTAGAATCCTTAAGGTTTTTTTCGGCCGCAAACCAGCGGTCAATTAAAAACATCCAGGAAGCCGTTATACTACCTGCCCGGGAAGCGATTCTGAAAAAGGAACGTATTGATCAGATCATAAGCCGTGTGAGGGAACAGGCATCGAAGCTAGATATCCCTGTAACCGTGGCCAGAAACCTGGTTGATCGCATCAAAAAGGAGGGTTTTTTCCCGGGGATTGAAAGCCTGGTTCCGCTGATTTATTCTGATCTTGACACTCTTTTTGACTATGTTCCTAATAATGCGCTTTTTATTCTGATGGAACCGACTGATTTGGAAAAGGCTGCAAAACAGTCGCGACAGCAGGCGACAGACAGCTTTGTTGCAGCGTGTAATGAGGCCAGACTTTGTGTCGCACCCGATAGCCTTTATCTAAAATGGTCAAAGGCCAAAGAAATCTTTAAGCGCAAAAAGCTGCTAAAGGTTAAAATGCTCCCTGTGTCAGAAGGGGTCTTGGATAACAAGCGGACTTTTCGGCAGTTTAATTTTTCCGTTAAAGACAACTCCACTATAAGCCTGGAATTTAAGCGTCGTCGTGAAAAGAGTCTTTTTTCGCCGCTGGCAAACTGGATCAATGATCAAATGCAATCAGGATGTGTTACACTTATTGTTTGCAGAACACAATTACAGGCCGACAGGCTGAAGTCGCTTTTGGTGCCGTACGGTATCCATATCAGACTTATTGACGGTTTTCCTGATGTTAGACAGGACAAAGGCTTGGTATACCTATGCCTTGGTCAGGTTTCCTCCGGGTTTGTCTGGCTGGCCGAATCTCTGGCCATTATTACAGAGGATGAAATATTCGGGGCAAAACATCGCCACAGAATAAAACCCGAGCAAAAGGGTCGAACCGAACTCCTTTCATTTGAAGATTTAAAAAAGGGGGATCTTGTAGTTCATGTTGAACACGGCATTGGGCAGTATGAGGGTTTGGTAAAACTGAAACTGAACGGGTCGAGCAATGATTTTCTTCTGGTTATCTATAAAGATGATGACAAGCTCTATCTCCCTGTAGATCGGATGAGCATGGTTCAGAAATATATGGGGGTGGATGGAATCGAGCCTGCTCTTGACAAGATGGGCGGCAAATCATGGCAGCGAGTTAAGGCCAGGGTAAAAAGATCGGCGGAGAAGATTGCCGGAGAGCTTCTTCAACTCTATGCTGAGCGTAGAGTTAAGAAAGGCTATGCTTTCAGCGAGGTCGACAGTGATTTCCGGGATTTTGAAGCCGGTTTCCCTTATGAGGAGACAGCAGACCAGATCAAAGCCATCGAAGAGGTGCTGAATGATATGAAAACGCCGATTCCAATGGACAGGCTGGTATGTGGTGATGTGGGATACGGTAAGACAGAGGTTGCCCTGCGCGCATCGTATTTGGCCGTTAATGAAGGCAAACAGGTTGCTGTACTTGTTCCAACCACAGTGCTTGCAGAACAGCATTTTGCGACGTTTTCCGGCCGTTTTGAGCGTTACCAGGTTAATGTAGCATGCTTGAGCAGATTCCGTTCTTTACGGGAACAGCGGGAAATAATAAATGATCTTAAGGCTGGAAAGATAGATATTGTCATTGGAACTCACAGGCTGATACAGAAAGATGTGGTATTTAAAGACATGGGTCTTATTGTGCTTGATGAAGAGCAACGTTTTGGCGTCAGACATAAGGAGAGGTTGAAAAAAATAAGAAGCACGGTGGATGTTCTGGCCTTAACGGCTACCCCGATACCACGAACGCTTCACATGTCCCTGATGGGAATTCGTGACATCAGTGTAATCTCAACACCGCCTGAGCATCGCAAGTCTATTATCACATACATTTCTGAATTTGATGATGCCGTTATTTCGGAAGCCATACAAAAAGAGTTAAACAGAAAGGGACAGGTCTTCTTTGTTCATAACAACATCCATAGTATATGGGCAATGGCAAAGCATTTGCAGGAGCTGGTGTCCGAGGTCAGACTTGATGTTGCCCACGGTCGTCTGGATGAGGATGCTTTGGAGGACGTGATGCTCCGGTTCATGAAAAAAGAGATAGACTTGCTGGTGTGTACCACAATAATAGAGTCAGGTCTTGATATCCCTTCAGCCAACACCATAATAGTCAATCATGCGGACAGATTCGGGCTATCTCAGATTTATCAGTTGCGTGGCCGTGTTGGCCGGCTTGATGAACAGGCATATGCACACCTTTTTATACCGAATGAAAGTACATTAGGCAAAGATGCTCAGAAACGTCTGAAGGTGCTGATGGAATACAGTGATCTTGGCTCGGGCTTTCAAATCGCCATGAGTGATTTGAAGATCAGGGGAGGGGGGACAGTCCTTGGGGCTTCACAGTCCGGCCATATTGCTGCGGTTGGGTATGACATGTTTCTTAAGCTGCTGGAGAACTCAATGTCTGAGCTGAAAGGAGAACCGGTTTGCGAAAGTCTGGAACCGGAAATTAACATTATTATGTCTGCTTCCATACCCGAATCGTATATACCAGATATTGACCAGCGTCTTACAGCATACCGCCGCTTGGCAAAAATGACAGAACTCAACGAGATAGCTGATTTCAAGGTAGAGTTGATGGATCGCTTCGGTGCCCTGCCGGTTGAGGCTGCAAATCTTCTTTTAAAAATCATGCTTAAGGTGTTGGCCATAAAGGCGGGCGTGAAACGGCTTGATCTGGCAGGACGGCAGCTTTCACTTTGTTTTTCTGAAGCTCACCAAAAAAATCCTTCCGGCATCATGGATATGATTGTTTCAGAAGGCAAGCGGTTTGAGTTCGCTCCTGACCATATTCTTACAGCCAAACTGTTAAAAGGCAATACCACCGATCTTTTGGGTCAGACCAAAAACATCTTGAAAGATATCGCGCAACGTGTTAACAATTAATGTTTATGCAATTTTCGGGTTATAAATATTGATGGCTTCGTAAAAAGTCCTTTTTACATGGATTAAGGAATTTAGGAATTGCGAATTATTTAAAGACATTATGAATGCGTAAAATTGAATAATTCAGCCCCGCCTGCCGGCCGGCGGGCAGGAAGTTTTGACTTTTTACGAGTTCGTCAGTATTCATTCAACACGCAATACTCAATCCATAATCCGGGTTTGGCTCAAGGCCTAAACGGTTATCAATGAAAAGATACTCTTACAAGTATAATGTTCTGATCGGTGTTTTATTGATCATTTGCTTTTTAGCAGGGTGTGCTGATTCTAAATCTAAAGGCAAGGATGAATTTTTTATTCGGGTCGGAGACAGCGTCGTAACAGTTTTCGAGTTCAACAGGGCCTTTGAAATTGCTAAGGCCGCTTATCCACATAGTGCAATGCAGAATCCTGCCGATATCAGAGATGCCCGGTTGCGGCTTTTTTATCAGATGACCGAGGAGATGATTATTCTGGAAAGGGCCAAGGAGCTTGGCATCAAAGTTTCTGATTCAGAAGTTGAAAAGGCCGTTTCAGATATAAAGGGTGACTATCCCGATGATGTATTCGAGCAGACGTTACTTGAGAATGCCGTGCCTTACCATTCCTGGAAAGAAGGATTAAAGAACCGTTTACTCCTGGAGAAGGTGGTTGCCAAAGAGTTGGGTGGGCAGATCGAAATAACTCCCGAAGATATATCGAAGTATTATGAAGAACATTATAAAGACGACAGTTTAACATCAGATTTAAAAGAAGTGTCAAAAGATATAAATGCAATCATAATGAAACATTTACGCAGGAAAAAGATGGAAGAGGCTTACAAGTCGTGGATAAAAAAACTTCAAAAAAAATACACGATTGAAATAAACAAAGCGCAATTGGAAAAGATTACCGGCTCGTAAACTAAAAATTGATATTGGAATGACAGGCAAACTTTTTAAAGTAATGCTAAAGTATTTAGTATGTTGCATAATATTTACTTTCCTTTTCTGTACGTTCGGTTTTACCTTAATTGCAAGGGCAGAAAGTGCAGAAATTGTTGATCGGATTGTAGCTGTGGTTAATGATGACATCATTACACTTTTTGAACTGAACCGTCTATTTAAACCATATGCAGATAAGATCAGAGCACGTGGATATCCGCTTGAGAAAGAGAGCAAGATGCTCTTTAAGGTACGGGAGGATATACTCAACCAGGTAATTGATCAGAAAATTACAGACCAGGAGATAAAACGCTCTAAGATTACAATCAGTGAAAAAGAAATAGATCGAACCATCGAGCGGATTAAAGAAGCAAATTATTATACGGATGAAGATCTAAGGGCAGCATTGGACAAGGATGGATTAACCATGGAGGAGTATCGCAAGCAGATGAAGGAACAGATACTCAGAAAAAGGCTTGTCAACATTAAAGTTACATCCAAGATTGTGATTACCAAAGAGGACATAAAGTCTTATTATGAAAACCACAGTGATAAATATGGAGGGGTGAAAAAATATCACCTCCGCAATATAATTATGAAAGTTACCACGCCTGCCGATGAAAAAGAGAAGCTTGAGGTTAAGACGAGAATGGATGAAGTTCTTGCAAAATTAAAGACAGGGCAATCTTTTGAATCCATGGCTATGACTTACTCTGAATCACTGGCTTCTGAGGGTGGGGATTTGGGTTTGTTCGGGCTTTATGAACTTTCCCCGCAATTGCAGAAGGCAATAAAAGGGATGAAGGCAGGCGAGTTTACCCCTGTGATAGATACGGATCAGGGATATCAGATTTTTTTTGTTCAAGAGGTTGTAAATACTCCAGGAAAGCCCCTGGAGGAGGTGTCGCCTGAGATTGAAAGAATACTCTTTAATGAGATCGTCGACAATAAATTTCAGTCATGGCTTGAGGATTTACGTAAGCAGTCTCACATTAAAATTATTAAATAGTTTGTAACATTTTAGCCCTTTGAAAACACTATCGATCAGGTAATCCGGTTTTAAACCGTGTCAAACTCGTGCATAAGTGAGCGTAAAGAAAGAACAGGTGCTATCCTGTATATAAAAGCCGATTAAATGCGCATATTATTTAACTCACAGGTAAAATTTGCTATTTT
>JAUVVL010000050.1 GCA_030604635.1 Desulfobacteraceae bacterium | reverse complement strand
TCCTCAAAATACTCAATGTATTCGTGCCTGCCCCGTAGGTCCGATAGATCGTACTGGGGTGGTTAAAATTTTCGCCTTCCTTGAACTTGAATCCCGCTTTAGCGGGAAGCATTTTTCAAAGGTCTCAACCTGTTTCGGATTTCGTATTTAATCGTCTTTGAAATTCCTTCTATTTGGCCAAGATAAAATCGACCTTGACGTTTCCCCGCAGCCCTGCACGAAATGCTTGACCTTGCAACTTTTTTGTTATATTAAGTGTTTCCGAACAGCTTCAGTTGTGTAATATCGGACAGCCTACAACCATAGACAGAAAGAATTTTAATAGATGAAGGTCTGGGCTTTATAATCATGGTGGTCATTGAATCCGCAGGTATTACCGACATTGGCAGAAAGAGAAAGGACAACGAAGATTCCCTCTTTCTTGACAATGACCTGGGGCTTTACGTAGTGGCTGACGGCATGGGAGGACACCTTGCCGGTGAGGTGGCCAGCAAACTGGTTGTAGACACCGTTCGTGACTACATGAAGCGCTTCAAAGAGGATGAGGACATCGAGGAGTTGGAGAACTTCGACGAAACCCTCTCCAAAGAGGCCAACCGGCTGCTTTCCGGCATCAAGCTCGCCAACCAAGTGGTCTATAAAGCCGCCCAAAGTAATGAATCCTATCGTGGAATGGGCTCCACATTATCTGTGGTCTATTTTACTGATAAGACCTTCATTGTGGCAAATGTAGGCGACAGCCCCATATACCTGGTGCATGATGGGAGTATAGAGCTCCTTTCCGTGATCCACAATGTGATGGCCGAGCAAGCGGCTATAAATCCCAATGAAGCCGAACTGATGGGAGAGAGGTTTAAACACATGCTTACACGGGCTATTGGGATTGAAGAAATAGTAGAGGCCGATATCTGCGAAAACCAGTATTTCAAAGGTGATATCCTGGCCATCAGTTCCGATGGTTTGAGCGATAAGGTCTCTCCCGATGAGATCCTTGATGTGGTGAGAAATGAACGGCCCGCCAAGGCCTGCCAAACGCTGGTTGATCTTGCAAATGAGCGTGGGGGGGATGACAATATAACCGTTATTGTTTTAAAAGTGACTGATAAGCATGAAAAAGGCGGGATCATGGGAATGATTTCGCGCATTATCTATCCTTTGAAAAAAATATTTCATTAACAAGAGGGTATTGCGATGCCGATATTGACGCTTACATTTAAAGAAAATACCATTGCGGTATATCGCGTTGTAAAGGAAAAGTCTGTTACGATTGGCCGGAAGGAGGATAACGTTATACAAATCGAAAATCTTGCCGTGTCCGGACACCATGCAAAGATAGATTCAGTGGGGGATGGGTTTTTACTAACTGATTTGCAAAGCAAAAACGGTTCCTTTGTTAATGATGAACTCGTTTCTTCTCACTGGCTTCAACAGGGGGACTCTATAACCATCGGCAAGCATACCCTGACCTTTTCCTATGATGTCTATGAGAAGAAGCCCGATGAAGGTGAAGGGAAGATGGACCAGACCATGGTAATGGATACGGACACGTATCGGAAAATGCTGGGCAAAGCCGGCCAGCAGTTAGCCGAGACCCGGGATAGTGAACAGGAACCTGTGGGCATTTTGTCCTATTTGGCCGGCGGCGATGGAGAGATAAAGCTTACCAACAGGATCACCAAAATTGGGAAAAGTCCATCTTCAGAAATCGTGGTGAAAGGCTTCATGATGGGCTCTACTGCTGTTGTTATAAGCAGGAGACCCAAAGGATATTCCTTGAGCTATGTTGATGGGATGACTAAACCGAAGGTCAATGGGGAGGTCGTGAAAGAATCGGTCGATCTTAAAGATTTCGATATCATCGATGTGGGTTCCGCAAAATTTCAGTTTGTCATAGATAAATAGTTAGGGTGTCGGGGAGTTTTATCTAAAAGTTGTCCTCAGTTAAGCGTAATGGGTGACCAGATGTAAAAGCGTGCGAGTTCACACGATTTGGAATCTGATTACCCATGGAGCGGTCTTAAAGATGATAACTCACAGACCCCTGAAACAGTTAATTTGCGTGGTTCAACCAAAAATATTCCGCGCGGCGTCCATTGGCGCTTTGCAGGTCACTTTAAAGCGTTTTACCCTTAATGCCTCTTGTCATTATGGATAAAACGCTTTATTTCTTTTTTGATATTATTCCTGATGGTTTCGTAAAAAGTCTATCATTACTTGTAAACCAGCACAGGAAAGTGAAAAAGGAGCGAAAGATGGGTAGCTGTCCATACTGCGGTTTAACACATAATGTCGGACTTGTTTCGACCCGTTTCGCGGGGACAGATGGTGTTTCTCTGGAGGCAGCAAAATGGGCGGGGGTTTTTGAAAAGCAGGGATGCCGCTGCTACTACTTTGCCGGCGAGTTGAACAGTCCGCCGGCGTGTTCATATTTGGTGGAAGAAGCCCACTTCCACCATCCTGATATATTGGATATTAACCGGAATTGCTTTGGCGTCCACAAACGAGAGCGACACATTACCCAAAAAATTTATAAATATAAAGAGAAACTAAAGGACGAAATCTATAAATTCATCGAAAAATTCAAGATTGAGCTTTTAGTTCTGGAGAATTCACTGACGATTCCGCTCAATTTACCTCTTGGTATTGCCATTACAGAGGTAATATCAGAAACCGTAATGCCTGCAATAGCTCACCATCACGATTTTTTCTGGGAACGTCAGCAGTTTCTGAAAAATGTTGTCTGGGAATACCTGAACATGGCCTTTCCTCCTCACCTGCCATCGATACAACACGTGGTAATCAACTCTTCCGGTGATAATCAGTTGAGTCTAAGAACAGGTATTTCGGCAACTATTATTCCAAATGTCATGGACTTTGAAAATCCGCCGCCGCCTGTTGACGATTATGCATCGGATGTGCGCCAAGCCCTGGGCATTGAGGATGATGAGCTTTTAATCCTTCAGCCGACCCGGGTTGTAAAGCGCAAAGGTATCGAACATGCAATAGAAATTGTCCACAGGCTGGGGATGAAAGCCAAACTTGTTATTTCACATGCTTCCGGCGATGAAGGCTACGATTATGAGCAAAGAGTAAAGGATTATTCGGAAATTTTGAATGTTAATACGGTATTTGTTTCAGATATTATTAAAGAACGCAGAGGAATGACCAATACAGGGGAAAAAATATATGCACTTTATGACATATATCCACATGCCGACCTTGTAACGTATCCTTCCAATTTTGAGGGGTTTGGGAATGCCTTTCTCGAAGCCGTATACTTCCGAAAACCGATAATCGTTAACAAATATTCAATTTATGCAACGGATATCCAGCCTAAAGGGTTTTCTGTTATTGAAATTGACGGGTATGTTACAGAGGATGTAGTTCGCCGGACCAGAGAGGTTCTTGAAAATCCGGAGCTTAGCAAAAAAATGGTCGAGAAAAATTATGAAATTGCAACACGCTGTTATTCTTACTCGGTTCTGGAACAGAAACTCAAAAACCTGATATTTGATAGTGTTGCCTGCAATCCGGAAAATATTACTATATAGTGCCTGAACTGAAAGTCATGTTCAGGCAAAATTCGAAGCACGAAATCCGATCCCCTATAACGTATTAAGAAATTACGTTAGATTTTACCAAAATACTGCAAAAATGGAACTTTCCCAAAATAAGCTTAAATACGGCCTGCAAGCCGGTATAAAAAAAGGATGGAGCGGATTTGTATGGATGCTCAAAATCATTGTGCCAATATCCTTCCTTTCAGCGCTTATTGAGCTCAGCGGCTTTATTAACAAAATTGATTTTCTCCTGGAACCAATCATGAACCTGCTGAATCTTTCTCCCATGGCCGCTTTGCCGCTTATCGTCGGTATGTTAACCGGAATTTATGGTGGAATAGCTTCCATGGTAGTGCTTCCCTTAACTATCAATGAGATGACGCTGATCGCTATTTTTCTTCTCATCTCCCACAATCTTATCCAAGAAGGAATTATCCAGGGCAAGTCCGGACTGAACCCTTTTAAAGCAACTCTTTTCCGTCTTATTGCTTCTATTGTTACCGTGATCATAGTTTCTCTATTCCTTGAGTCTGAACCAGGAGCGCTTGTAACAAAAAGCACATCTGTTTCAGCACATCCGACATTTATGATCATGCTGAAAATCTGGTTTATAGCGACCTTATATCTGAGCGTAAAGATATTCGCCATTATTATGGTCATAATGATACTTCTTGAAACCATGAAGATCTTCAACATGATTCAGCATATAGTTAAGGTGCTGAACCCGCTTTTAAAAATCATGGGGCTTGATCAAAGGGTCGGCATATTGTGGCTTACAGCAAATGTATTCGGGCTTGCATATGGTGGTGCAGTGATTGTGGAGGAAGCAAAAGAAGGATATCTTGCCAGACAAGAACTTGAAAGGCTTCATCTTTCCGTAGGGATCAATCATTCCATGGTCGAAGACCCGGCGCTGTTTTTATCACTCGGGCTCAGTGCATTCTGGCTCTGGATTCCAAGGTTTATCACGGCAATAATTGCCGTGCATCTGTTTTATTTATACTATAAAATCAGAGGTATATATAAAACCCCCGATTCTGTTTCCGTTCAAAAAAAATGAGTTCACCACTACCCCTGTATGAGCATGCGCTGGTATATTTCTTCCTGTTCATCAAGAATTTCCCCTAAAATCTTGATGTTTGTCATGGGATTCATCATAACACAGCGCAAAACCACAATATCTTGTTCCGGAGGATTTTTTGTCTTTAAAGTTGTTCTCGAAACAAAACTTTTGCCAGCTTCCCTTTGCAGTCTTTGAATTGTCCGGTTGATTTCGTTTAATTTTTCGTTAATACGGGTTTTCTGCCCAACACTTTGTTCGGAGATTTCCTGTTTAATGTGGGAAGGATATAATCTGTAAGTGAGTATGTTAAGTTCAGGCGGAGTAATGAGCTGGAAGTTGGACCTTTTTTCAATTTCTTCGGCAAACTTCTGGGCTGTTTCTATTCCGTGATCAATGAGCAGGGCGTAACCCCGGCTCCCCATTATTTTGAGTGCGCTGTCGAGTATCAGTGAGTTTGCTTCCCTTGATCCAGAAAGCGATTTAATGCCAAGGTCAACAGAACCCGGGCGGTTTACATAATGTGTATGATAAATGATAGCATCCATGATCGTAGGATCTTTAAAGTAGACCATGCCGCAGGTCATGGGCATATAAAATTGTTTATGACCGTCTACTGATACAGAATCAGCAAGTTCTATACCGGCGAGCAGGTGTGCGTATTTTTCCGACATAAGGGTCGGCCCGCCCCATGCAGCATCAACATGAAAGTGTATCCTGTTCTCAGCACAAATCTCTGCTAGTTTTGGGAGCGGATCGACAGAACCGGTTTCTGTGGTTCCGGCAATACCGACAATGGCAAGGATTGCGGTTTTGGTCCTGCCATTTTTTATTTTTCTGATGGTTTTATGCAGGCAGTCCAGATCGATCCTGTTGTTTTCATCCACATCTATGGCAACAATGTTTTGATTGCCGATGCCAAGAAGACCGCCGGCTTTGTTAAGAGAATAGTGGCCGCGTCTCGATATAAGAACTACACATCTTTCTATTCCGTATGCCCTGTATGCAGCCTGTATCCCTTCTTTTTCCACACCGTCAAACCCCTTTTTGGGAGCGAACAGGACATTCCTGGCAACCCAAAGCGCCGTTAGGTTCGCAAACGTACCATTTTCTGTGAAGCAGCCAAGGGCGGTACGTATGTTCTGGATATGCTCATGGTAAAACGCCTCACTTTCTTGATAGATCAGCCTGTGGATCTTGGCAAGCACCTGTTTTTCCACAACCGAAACAACCTTCGAGGTTTCGACTTTTACGACATTCTGATTAAGGGCTGTAACTATGGATTTGAGATGGACCATAAAGAAAGGTATGGCAGACGTCATGTGACCGACAAAATACGGGGAAGCAACATTGACAGCATGAGGAGCAATGTCTTCGACCAGGTCGGTAATGACATCTGTGAGTTTTTTTTCAGGATTTTCACTGATCAGAGTGTCTGTAAACCTTGTGGATAGATCCAGGAGGCTGACCTCTTCAGTGAATCCGACATGCTTTTTTAGAAAATCGTGGAGCCCGAAAAGTATCTGCTCCATGTATTTAATCAATGTAGACTTGGCAGCGTCATTTTCAGGCCTTATGAACGTTCTTGTCAGGGTCTGCCAGTCGGCGACAAGCTTTTTTTTCGGTGGAAGAGTGTTTTTATCCATTGGCTTTTGTTTCTAAAATATTCTTATAATTCGTTTTTCTCATACGGAATATAAGTAATCCATGCTTACTTTTCGTGTTTTAGTAGCATAAACTGTTTGCAATGCCAAGCAAATCTTTTAGGATATATTAAGATTGCCTATTGTCAACTCACAATGAAGTATAATATAATTATAGCTTTATCACAATCTCTGCCCGTTTGGTTTTTTCTGGGCTCATTTATTAATTCTACTTTGTCACATTAGCCAGACGCAAACTCCAATTCTTCTCTAAGCTGATTTCGATACGCTGCTTTGATTGAAGCTTTCCTTCTTTTATGCCGAACCTCCATCTGCCTAAAAACTTCTTCGGCATGATAGCTCGGTTTGGAAGGAAATAACAAAGAATTGAAACGATGTCAGAGCAGCTTAGCAATGGATAGGAACCTTTATAAAACAGCCTCTCCTCTAACATGAACAGCATTGCCATCATGACCATTGCCATGTGGTGATGCCAGCTTCGCCATTTTTTCGCTTGGTAATCGCCTAAACCACAATGTGTTTTAGCGTCTTGAAATGAACGTTCTATCCAATATCGTTGAGCTTGCATATACACAAATCGTTCTAATGATGTTTCTTCATGAGCGTTGCTCAGGCTATACTTAATCTTACTTGCACCGACTTCGCGCCTTATAACCAAATGCCAACAAAGTGCCTTGTGTTCCTTCCCATCCCATAACCAGACCCGTTTATGCAGAATATCGACCAACAGCTTGCCTTTGGTTGTATCTCTGGCATACCTTCTTTGCCAGGCTTCGGCCGGTTGTTGCGATGCCCACTTGTCAACTCGAATTGGATCTGTTTGAGCCTTAAGCTTTGTGGGTTTTCTACTCTTCTCCGATTTTGGCTTTGGCACTTTAGGATCGGGATCTTCAAGATAGATTTGCTGATTTTTGTGAACATCCATTATGAAAATTTCATGCATCTGATCCAGAAAACGTAAAAAGAAAGGATCTTCTCCATATGTTAGCTGTGGTGTGAAAATGTAATAAAAGTGGCGTTTTAAAAATGTATCCCTTCCGACCATAGAAAAGGCAGCCACCGGGACTAATTTATCTCCGGCGGTTTCCGATAAGGTCTCATTCCTCGATAACTTTTGCCCTCGATTACCACCGTTTCAGTGTGATGCAGTAGACGGTCAAGGAGCGCCGAAGTAAGGGTGCTGTCGTTGTTAAAGATTTCCGGCCAGTCTTTGAATGCACGGTTGGTGGTGATGATCAAAGAGCCTTTTCATAGCGATGGCTTATAATTTGGAAGAGCAGATCCGCCCCGGTCTTGTCGACGTGTAAGATGCAGGGCGCTCGGTTCCGGCAGTTTTCGAGCCCGCTGTTCCAGCAAATTGGCGATGTATTCGCAAGAAAACGCCTGGAAGGCAAATGCATCCTCCATCGCCCTGGCCACTGCTTCATGGCCGTAGATTTCGCTCAATCCAACAATTTGTCGGATATGGTGAAGAGGATTCATGCGGCGTTGTTGGAGTTGCTTGTAATACGCGTCCGCTTTTTCAGAGAGGGTCAGAAAGCGCATAAAGACTTTTTGATTGCGGGCTTTTCTGCGCTGCGCGAGCAGCTGTTTGGGATGATCCGGCAACTCAAAATCTTTTAGCCGGTCGTAGCTGCGCACATGCCTGGCAATCAATTTGTTCTGATGATAGATGCAGAGCCGGTTAGTGTATACTTTCATGGTAAGCTGTTCACCGGCATATTCTGCCGGTACGCTGTAGCGGTTGGTGTCTAAGGTAACGCGAAATTGCCTTGAAGCCCTGACCTGAGAGAAAGTGGCAATGTCATAAGGATGCGGCGGAAGCGGGGTCAAACAATCGCGTTCTTCACGCAACATTCCACCGGTTTTTTGCCGGTTTCGCCATGGAGACGAACGTTGGCCACAGTTTCGAGCCATTCGATGGCTGTCGGCGTGAGGATGCTAAAATCGGGAATATCCAGCCCGGCCAAAAAGTTCTTTTTGACATAACCGACGCCACTTTCCACGCGGCCCTTTTCATTACCCTTGCCGACCGCACAGGGTACAATGGTGAACCCGTAATGATTGGCAAAATCCAGATATTTGGGATTGAACACAGGATCCTGGCCCACGGTACGTTTTAGGACAGCCGATTTGAGATTATCGACCATGATTTTTTGAGGCACAGCGCCAAAGCGGTCAAAGGCGTTTTGATGGCAAGCCAGAAAGTGCTCCATGGTCTGTGAGACGGTGAACTCGACATACATCATCCGGCTGTAGCACAGCACCATGACAAAGAAACTGAGCCGGCGCCTGGTAGATCCTACAGTAACAGCGCCATATGAGCCCCAATCGACCTGGGCACATTCACCCGGTGCAAAAGAGAGCTTTAGAAACGCTTTGGTCCTTTTGGGCCTGACCTTGCGTACATAATCTTTGACAATGGTGTAGCCACCGCCGAAATCGTCTTCCTTGAGGCGCTGGAAAATCTGGACTGCCGTGTAGGGGTGGGTCTCCAACATACGCACGATATCATCTTTAAACGGATCAAGCTTGCTGGTGCGCCCCGATGTTTTTCGCGGTTGATATTGTTTTTCATTTAGCCATTTTGCAACGGTCCTGTAATTAAACCCCAGTTGTCTGGCAATCTGGCCGCACTTAAGGCCGTGGTGCTCATGGTAGGTTTTGATTTTCATAAAGGCATAGTCAATCATGATGTTCCTCCCATGGCTTTTTTAAGGATGTCGCCCAGGGAAAGCGGTTGATCAATGGACGACCTTGTGACCGGTTTGCGAATGTCCAAAGACAACACCTGGTATAGCGGCTTTTGCCAGGCAATCAACCCAATCCGGATCAGGTTGTCCCGGGCGTTGTTCAGGGTGCCTTGATCCATGGACAGACGCTTCATGATGGACGCATCCGCGTAATAACTGAGCCCCCTAGCATCACCGACGGTGACCAAAAACAGGTACAGCGCCGCAGCTATGTGGCTGCAGTGTTCAATATGCCGGTTGCGGACCAGACGGTGATCGACCCAACTGAACTGCTTGGGCACTTTGCGGACACGTTCGGGAAGGATGGGAAACTTGGATACCATATCGACCTCCTTTGCTGTGGGTTGAATCATTGACAATATCCTGCCCTAATTGTTGCAGACGTCGTATGGTCATGTCCATGTCATCTTGTAACGCAGATCCGGTAAAATTGGCGATTAATCCAATCAATACAAAGGGTTGCGTATTTAAGAGATCTTGTAACGCATTTTCCCTGTTTTTCGGTTTTCGGCGCCAGTACCCCGGATTAGCCTTTCGCCACAGCTGAACCCGCTCCACATTCACCGGTCCACGGAAGTAATCGCGGTTCTCCGGTTTTTGGAGCCATCGTTTCTGACTTGTGGCCTTGCTGACCCTTCGGCATTCAGGCTTACTGCAGTATTTTTGACGCTTAGCGTTGCGAGGGTCCGGTGAGAATAACTTCTTGCAATTACAACATTTCCCCTTTTTGATTCCTGCCATTGGCCTTGTACCTCCTCAGACCAATGTTACAAGAATTGGAAACGGCTATGGAATAAGATTACGAGATAAGAAAATAGTGGAAGAAAATGGGAATAAGATATTTTTATATATAATTTTTGGAAGAAAATAGTGAGGAAAATGGTGCGGTTAATCTGACATCTTCAAACCGCCTGGTTTAAGGCAGTTTCAGGTCGCCGCTGACATCCTGCAAGAGTACTGTCCAGTTTTCTACTTCTTCATTTGATTTAACCGTGATTTCGAAACTATTACCTTTTTCCACTATAATGGGAATAGCATCAATAGGTAGTCTTATAAATGATAAACGCCTATCCTCAAGTCTGGGATAGCATATATCCGGTAAGATGAAGAGAAAGGCACAAAAAATTATAATAAGATACTTAAATCTTTGATAACTATGAATTTGGGGTTAGATTTCCGATATGACCAGTTCTGTTAATCGGGGTATCTTTTGTCTTACTGTATCTGAGAGTTCAAGGTCATACTTAATTTCCTCTGGTTCAATTCCAATAATAAGGAGTTCACGAGGATAAGAGCCAATTGCGTTTGCTAACTTCAGAGTCTCGGGAAGAGACAGTTGATGAAGCGATGTAAAGGTATAGTCGCCTTTTAAAATATCATCCGGCCCGTCTGCCGTGCTGGCACAGGCAGGTAAAATCTTGTATATCGTTCCAGGCTTTTCACCTGCTCTGATTGCATCAATTACTATAACTTTGTCGGGTTCACCCAACATTGTGATGTAATCAAATATCGATGTTCCTGCATCTATTACCACGACATCCTCTGGAAGATTAGCGTTTTTCAATACATTTACCATATGAACGCCAATGCCTTCATCTTTCATAAGAAGATTACCTATTCCTAAAATTAGTGTTTTCATTTATATAAAAAGCTTGTAAAATCCTTTCCCCAGAAAGGATGGGAGGTTTTACTATCCCTTTACGAAATAGATTTTACTCAGTGGTCACCTAAGGGATTTTACTCAGTGGTCACCTCCAGTAAAATCCTCCCCCAAGAAAGGATTCTGTATACAATCCCTTTTACAAGCCAGCAGCATCAATTACAGCAGGGACTTTCTTTTCCCAGCCGATAGCCATAATATGTACACCCTGGCACATCGGTTTCATCTCTTTTATCAAACGTGCTGCTATTTCTATACTTTTATCTGCTTTGTTTTCTGTTTTTTCCATTTCTTCAATTAAATTATCCGGTACATGAATACCTGCCACATATTTGTTCATAAATCTTGCCATTCCTACTGATTTTAACATCACGACTCCAAGCATTACGGGGACATTAAGATACCGCACTTGTTCCATAAATTTCTCAAATTTATCAGGCTCATACACTGCCTGCGTTTGAAAGAATTGAGCACCTGCCTTAACTTTTTTCTCCATCTTTATAATTTGTGGTTCCAGTGGATCAGCCCCGGGTGTAACAACCGCACCGGCACAAAACTTTGGACTCCCGGATAGTTCACTGCCTGAAAGGTCTTTCCCATTCTGGAGAGCTGTTACAACCTGAAGTAGAGACACAGAATCGAGGTCGAATACTGGTTTTGCCTCAGGATGGTCTCCTAACGAAACATAGTCTCCTGTTAAACAAAGAACATTTTCTATACCAAGGACAGCAGCACTTAAGAGGTCGGATTGGAGTGCTATTCGATTTCTATCTCTACATGTTACTTGAAAATTGGGTTCTATTCCCCTTTCTTTAAGCAAATGACAGGTAACAAAAGAGCCGAGCCTCATAACAGAACTCTGCTGGTCGGTAACATTTACTGCATCAACTTTCCCCTTAAGCAAATCTGCATCAGCTAACATCGCCTCTGTATTTATACCTTTTGGTGGGCCTATTTCTGAAGAAACCACAAATTTTCCCGATTTAAAATGTTCACCTAAGTTCATTACGTTCAAACCTCCTTTATTCTAAAGTGGTTGATGGACAGGCAAGCCTGCCCCTACGCGTAAGGGTGAGCTTGCTCACCATAACTTTTCCAATATTTTAATTTACTTGCTTTTGTTCAAGAGACCACATTATAGTGCTTCTTATATCTTTCGGTGGATTCATCTTGGCATAATCCTTGGGCTCTATAATCTTTTTAAGGTTATCTAATTTGTTGAGTTTCTTCAATCGTTCATAAATAAGCATCCAACCACAATCCCTCACATCTGGTTCGAATTCGCACTTACCATCTTTTGAGCCTCCACAAGGACCGTTAATCAATCCCTTGGTGCATGCCGTTAGTGGACATATTCCCCCAGTCATATCAAGTAAACAGTCTCCACATTCATTACATCTTTCTTCTCCCCGCCACTCTCCACGAGCACCTCCAACTGATATTGTGTTACATGCCGGATGACATACCTTTGGCAACACTGCTGAAGTTGCCTGAACCCCTATACCGCATGTCATAAAAAGTATGGAATCAGCTTTTCCTATTTTTCCTTCATGAGCAAATAATCTTGTCTTAGCCAATGCTTTATCACATAGAAAATCAATAACGCATGTTCCGGTGATATTCTTCCCTTCCTTTGTCAATGTTTCCTTCATCTGTAAAACCTGTTTTTCACCACCCGTCTCGCATGCCTCTGCACATCCTTTACAACCAAGAAGGAAAATGTTGCTTTCACCTTCTAAATACCCTAATATTTCTTCAATAGGTTTTTGCTGTGAAATTATCATTTTACCCTCCTTTTTAAGTCTCTCAATAAATTTAAGTCTCTTATTTATTTAACTTTTTTACTGTGCACCTGTAAAATCCTTTCCCCAGAAAGGATATCACTACATCATCCCTTTACGAAAGGGATTTTACAGATATATAAAAAGCTCGTAAAATCCTTTCCTCAGAAAGGATGTGTCCTCTTACAATCCCTTTACGAAAGGGATTGTACCCATTCTATTCCTATAAAATTACAACTTTTCCCTTAATTCTTCCCTTTGGAGTTACAGTATGAACAGCACATCCCAGGCATGGATCAAATGAACGTACGATTCTCACAATCTCAAAAGGATTTTCTTCATCCTTTACTTTGGTACCTGTAATTGCCTGTTCTATTGGACCTGGTTGACCAGAATCATCTCTTGTTGAAGCATTCCATGTAGTTGGAACAACACATTGATAATTGGCAATCTTCTTATCCTTTATTTCAATCCAATGACCAAGAGCACCTCGTGCGGCATCGACCACACCAAACCCGTTCGCCTCTGAAGGGATTTCATATTCTTTATATACTGGTTCTCCCGGCTTCAATTGCAGTAACCATTCCGGCATGGAATCAGCTACTACTTTGCAAGATATTGCCCTCGCTGCGTGCCTCCCGAGAACAGAAAAGAGTGCAGATGGACTCGCTTTAAATTTATCGAGGACAGTATCAACCAATTCCTTGACTTTCTCATTTCCTGAAACATAAGTTGCCACAACCCTTGCCAGAGGTCCCACTTCACAAACCTTGCCATCATATCTTGGAGATTTAACCCATGAATAAGCACCATCCTTCTCGGGCTGAGGCTTTGTTTCACCTTCCTTTGGATTCTTACCAGAGGCTGCATCGTCATACCAGGAATTTTTAACACTCTCAGTTATCAAATCAACATTAACAGGAGTTAATTTTAAATCAGAAGAAACAACACCGGATTTAAACAGCCTGTCTCTTGTTAAGTAATTTGGGTCTTTTCCATCTAAATCATACCCACCATACGATAATAAATTTCCACAACCAGCACCTATTTCAAAATAATCACTATATGCTTCTGCCACCGCTAAAACATCCGGTAGATACACGGTGTCTATGAAATCCCTTAATTCATTTAATCTCCATAAAAAGTTTGCAATTTTATCAACGGTGGGTATTGATGTAACTCCACCCGGTACAATACCGATATTGTGCGGCATTTTACCACCAAAAATTGAGCACATCTCCTGTCCCTTTCTTCGCATCTCCAGAGCCTTAACATAATGTGCAACTGCCTGAATATCAACTTCGTCCGGGAGTCGATAATCCCCTTCATAACGAGGAACAAATGGAGCTAATTCACCCCGCTCGATGAATTTCTTGACAGAGTTTAAATTAGGGTCATTAGCTTCATACTTTGCCACCTTTGTCACATCAACATAATCGAGTGCGGCTAAATGGTAAAAGTGAAGGATATGGTCGGCTATATGTGCTGCACCGAGTATGAGGTTTCTCAATATCCTGCCATTATCGGGTATCTTATCCGATATTCCAAATGCACTGTCAAGATTCAATGTAGCTGCGGTAGAATGACTGGTTGGACAAACACCACATATCCTTTGAGTTATCCTCTGAGCATCACGGGGGTCACGACCTTTAAGTATAATTTCGAAACCACGAAATAAAGTCCCTGAACTCTTTGTCTCTTTTACTATCCCATTTTCTACTATTGCTTCAATCTTCAGATGTCCTTCAATTCGTGTTATTGGATCTAATACAATCTTTCCCATTAAATTTCCCTCCTTATAATTTTTTCTTTGAAAAAATTATGATTTCCAAAATTTAGCGATTTTTTTGAATCCCCTTTGTAAAATCCCTTTCGGAAAGGGATAGGTTACTTCTTATCCTTTCTGGGCCTGCCTGTCGCAGTTAAGACACAGACAGGGAAAGGACTTTACCTGGCTATATAGTTTTTGCGCCTTTAAAATCGCTAAATTTAGGGATTTATAAATTTTTGGATGGAACCCAAAAATTTATTTCCAGCACTCCCCGATTTCTGGAATATCCACATCTATAATCTTTTCATAAAATGGTGAAACTATATCAGGAAACCCTGGTTCACAACAACCTATACAAGGGGAATTATTTCCGACACACCAGCTTACTCCACCATTCCACAATCGTGTTGGACAATCTGCATAAGTAACTGGTCCTTTACATCCAAGCTCGTAAAGACATCCTTCATCACTTAACTTTTTTGCAAATTTCCCCTCGTCGAAATATGCTCTACGGGAACAATTTTCATGAATTAAATTTCCAAAAAACAACTTCGGACGGTTATGCTCATCAAGTTCACTTGCATCTGGCAAACCAGCCAACAGTACACTTGCAACGGTTCCAACAAACCAGTCAGGGTGTGGAGGACAACCGGGTATATTTATCAAAGGTGTATTAATATTCTTTTCTTCAAAAAGTTTCTTCACTCCCACACAACCTGTGGGATTGGGTTTCCCGGCTGGGATTCCTCCAAATGCAGCACATGTACCCAGTCCGATAACAGCAAGAGCATCCCGTCCAAGTGTTTCAACTCTCTCCATAAACGATACTGTCTTTTCTTCTCTCTCACCAAGGGAACAGTATATACCATCACCCTCAGTTGGGACCGAACCTTCAACTACTAAAATAAATCCGCCTTTTTTTGTTTCTGCTGTATTTTCTAAAACTTCAATCACCATATCTCCCGTTCCAGCCATTATAGTAGGATGAAATCTTAAATTGATATGGGAACCAGGAATAACCTCATCTATCAAAACATTTTTTATGTTAGGACTTACAGCATTTAATGTTGAGACCGAGCAACCAGTACAAGCAGCCCCCGCTATCCATAATACTGGATATTCTTTTTCTGAACCCATAATTTCCCTCCTGAACAATATTTTTTTATAGAATAATAAAATTTTCGATGCTAAAATCTTGAGAGTCAAAAGTTCTCCTGATTATAGTGAGGTCTAAAGTAGTTACGTCTTTTGATATCTGTACGTACACAATTATAGGAGGTGTCGCTCCTATTCTGACTGGTTTAAAATAAATTTACGCAAATTAAGGTTAAAACCGGCAAATCGTTTATCAGAACATCTCCCAATACCTTTGCATTAAAAGAGCATAACTAAAATGAAAGGGGGCGCCATGATAAACGAGATTAGCCGCATATTGGTAAAATTCAGGCCCTGTTTCAGCCGCAAGGCGGCTTTTGATTGGTTTGTCATTGTGATTGTCGGCTTTATTGTCAGGCTTGACCATTATGGTGTCAGCTCATTTGTGCGATGGCTCTACATAAAGCCCTCGCTTTATACGGCTCTGTTGTCGGTTTTCAGGGCATCGTCCTGGCAATTGCAAAATGTTTTGAAAACATGGTGGCAAATCGTTCTTTCACATTGCCCGCCAAAGGTCAGTGTCACCAGCCTGATGGCTGCCATGGCCGTTGAGCTGGTAAC
>JAUVVL010000060.1 GCA_030604635.1 Desulfobacteraceae bacterium | reverse complement strand
CTGGTGTCGCATCTTAATATGCAGGGGATTCACAATATCTTCCAGGCCGAGAATGGTCGGGAGGCGCTTGAAAAGCTCAGTACCAGTAAGATCGATCTTGTGCTACTTGACGTTATGATGCCTGAAGTTGACGGTTACAAGGTGCTGGAACGTATGAAGGCTGATGAAAACCTTCGGAATATCCCTGTTATTATGATAACGGCTGTGGATGACATGGATAGTACAGTTAAATGCATCGAGCTTGGCGCTGAAGATTATCTTTTCAAACCCTTTAATGCGGCGCTGTTGCGAGCCAGGATAAGTGCGTGCCTTGAGAAAAAACATCTGCAAGATGTTGAGCGCAAGTATACTCGTTTCAATGACTTTACCACTGGGTTGCCCAATCGAAATTTTTTCCTGAAACGTTTAAGTGATGAACTATTGCGTTGGCAACGCCACCAGTCCCTGTTTAGCGTCTTTCTGATAAGGCTGAACAATTACAGGAAGATCCTTGACAGTCTGGGACAGAAGGGTGGAGATGAATTTATAGTCGCCCAGGGAAAAAGACTGGATGACTTACGACCCTCCAGTTCCCTATTGGCGCGCCTGGGACACAATGAATTTGCTATAGTCCTTAATGACATTGACCACGTTGCAGACGGTAATGTTCTGGCGCAACAGATTCATCAAAAACTGGAAGAACCCCTGAAAATAAAGGGACATGATATTTCAGACAGCGTTGATATCGGGCTGGCTTTCAGCCCTACAGGTTATGACAGCCCCGAAGATATATTGCGTGATGCAGGTCTGGCTGCCAGCAAGGCTAGTCAAAGCGGCGGTTATCAAATATTTGACGCCGTAATGCATAAAGAGGCAATGAGACGCCTTGATTTGGAAGCCGAAATAAAGCTGGCGCTTGCAGAACGCCAATTCCGTCTATTTTATCAGCCGATTGTTGCGCTTGCTACGGGAAAGATCGTCGGGTTTGAAGCTTTGATCCGATGGCAGCACCCGGATAAAGGCATGGTGCCTCCAGGTGAGTTTATTCCATTAGCCGAAGTAACAAGACTCATTGTTCCGATGGGTACATGGGTTTTGGAAAAGGCGTGCCGACAAGCCGCTGAATGGGAGGCCCAGCTTGGCAATGAACGACGGATTACCATTGGTGTTAATGTTTCCGCACGTCAATTAAAAGAAGAAAACTTTCTGGATACGTTGAATAATGCGCTTTATAAGGCGCAACTCAAAGGTTCAAGACTGAAACTCGAATTGACGGAGACCGCCTTGATTGACAATCCTGACCAGGTAAATCGTGTGCTGACCGAGGTGCAGAAACTGGGTCTAAAAATAGCACTCGATGACTTTGGGACCGGATACTGCTCCTTGAGTTATCTGAACCGTTTTCCAATTAATACACTAAAAATTGACCAGTCATTTGTCAGACACATCGAAACGCAACATAAAAAATACAAGATTGTCCAAAGCACCATTGATCTTGCCCACAAATTGGGAATGGATGTCATTGCAGAAGGAGTCGAAACCGATAAGGAATCGGAAGCCCTTCGCGAAATGAACTGCGAATATTGTCAAGGTTGGCTTTTCCACGCCGCCCTACCAGTTGAGGATGCTACTAAGCTGTTATTCCAATAGGAAAGGTAAAATCTCAGCAACTTCTCAATAAGTAATGGTAAATAAGATGATAAAAGTCTCGCCTACTGGTAATAAAATATAAAAAATCTGGAACTCGCATGTAAGTGAGCCTAAAGAAAAAACAGTGGCCAATCCTTTAATAACAATTGTTTATATGACGTCAATCATATGGTTAAAAGGATAAATCTTGTTATTAGCTGTTTTTTCTTAAGGCTCACTAACACACTCAAACAGCCAGCTCTTTTACATTTTATCACCAGTGGGATCCAGAATTTATTGAGAAGTTACATGCGTATTTTATAACCTGCGGTTCTTGCTCAACTTTTGTTCATTCGTGTCAGACTGGATCGAGCTTCTGAACCGGAAACATATTATCGTTCTCAATCTATATCAAGATATTTTATAAAAATACTGGTAACGTTCAAAAGTTGCGGTATCTTTAAAAATATATTCCCTTTTTCTAAGCGACCGGTATACCGACGGCTTCAAAGGTTTCGAGGTGCGACATCAAACAATTCCAGTTATAATCCCGGAATCATTGGGAGACTCGATAAAAGTACGCCGGATTTCCCTGGCACCGGCTTCTGAAAGCATGTCCATGAGCCGTTTTTCAGAATAGGACCGTCCATAGGGCGTGCCCAGAAGCATGTTGAGGGAAAACAGGGCCGGGAAAAGCGGGCCGGCCATGTCATTGTTTAAAATAAACTCATGGATCAGGATCATACCACCAGGTTCAAGGGCGGAAACAGCCTTGTTGATGATTTTGCGGCAGTCTTCGGGTCCTTCCCCGTGAAGAATATGGGAGAGCCAGGCCACGTCGTAGACCCCTTCAATCTCTCCTTCGATATAATCTATGTCCTTGAAATCGATCCGGTCCGTCAAATCAAATTTAGCAATGGTCTTTTCGGCAAAGGATCGGGTCGTGGGCAGATCATAAACAGTGGCTTTGAGCCGGGGATTGTTCATACAAAAATGAATGGCATAGGTTCCTGGCCCGCCACCCAGATCAAGCAGAAAACGTCGGTTGGAAAGGTCGATTTTCGGCACCACCACAGGGGCAAGGTTCATGGCCAGGTTGAACATACCCATGAGGAAACTTTCTCGCCTTTCGGTTTCATGATGAGATGCTCTTTTTCTTACGGGCTTGCCGGATTGGACCGCCACATCCAGCCGGGTCCATGAATCCATTAAATGGTGATGGTGCATGATGATGTGGCCGATATATCGGGAAGAGTCTTTTGAAAGAAAAGTTTTGCTTACAGGGGTGTTGGAATAGGTATCATCCTTCTTTTCCAGAAGATCCATGGCAGCAAGGGCGTTGAGAAGCATTTCAACGCCTCTTTTGTCGCCGTCGAATTTTTGAGCCACGTCTTTGCTGCTGAGCTGTTGATCGCCCAGTAGCGTAAAAACTCCTAGTTTGACCCCGGCGTGGAGGGTGCATGTCTCCCAATAACTACCCGATGTTTTAAGTAAATTTCCTGGGTTCAATTCTTGTGTGGTCATGGTGATTATCCTTTTTAATTTTCATATAATTAACCTTGACGATTTCGTAAAAAGTCAAAATTGCGATGGCAAAGTAATCCCGCCTGGGCGGGACCGAATTCAAGGCGCGCGAATTTTGTGTCATCCCGCTAACGCGGTACCCGAAGGGTGCGTACTTAGCGTACGCCGCAATGACAACGAAATGAAGCGCAACGCAGTCCCGCTCAAGCGGGATTTACGAAGCCATCAACCTTGGTGCTTCTGATACATGTTTGTCCGCGTTAGGATAAAAATATTTTCTGATAAACAACAATCGGATTTTTGCTGACTTTAAAATCTTCGAGCCTAATTCCCCAGATCATAATAGTTTTGAATTTCCTGCCAAATAGGTTGTGCTATCGTGCAAGAAAGGGGTAATACCCAGGTATATGCCGAATAGAATCATGAAAAGTGCGCAAAAAACAAGAATTCCATAGTAAGCTTTCTTGTTTAGATACCGCAGGCCAAAAAATGAAAGTGTTGAAACAATAAGGTACCAGCTCAGATCTCCGGCTTCATGCCCAAGGAAAAACGCCAAAAGCTTCGGCCACTGCCTGAAAGATATGTCAAACTGGATCATAAAGGCAAGTCCTATTGTAGCCCACCAAACCCACCAGTAGGGATTGGACATGGAAATTATTATTCCCCCGATAACCGGGTTTTCCAGGCCTTTGTTCTTAGATGCCGCAGTCTCCTCATTTTGCATGTCAGGTGGATTCAAAAAGTCGGTGGGGATATTGCCCAGGTATACGTCCCGGACGATGGATGACCCGAAAAAGACAAGTATCATGCCCCCTACAATACCGATAATACGAACAACAATGATATTTTTGAGAACAAAAGAGAAGCCCAAAAGTAAAAATATAATAATTACCATTTCAAGTGCGGCATGACCTATTATAATCCATAAACCCATCAGATAGCCGCGTTTGCTTGTCTTTGTCGATTTAATAATGGTATAGGTCAATAAAGGACCGGGTGACATGGCGCCTGTTAATGCCACCAGAAAGGAAAAAGAAAAAATCAGCCAGAACGCAGAGAAAAAGTTTACAAATTCATTCAACATTCTATGATAATCCAGTCCGCCGCCCAAGTTGAAGGTTGGGCGCTAATAAGCAAGTCTGTTCTTTCTAAACGCTCTCTAATACTCTCAAACAGTGACCCGCTTAAAAACCGGATCACCTGAATGCTTGTGGGACACGTTTTGCCTAAAGCTAAATTAACAACTATATTTAAAGGAGCTTGCCCATGCAAAAGACGGAAAATACAAAATTCGAACTGCCGGAAGATCTTAAAAAATGCGTCGATTTTCACGGGCATCTTTGTCCCGGCCTTGTTTATGGTTACCTGGTTGCAAAAGAGGCCCTAAACCTTCTTGAACTAAAACGGTCAAGAGACGAAGAGGTCGTCGCCATCAGTGAAAACGATTCATGCGCGGTTGACGCTCTCCAGATACTGCTTGGCACCTCAATTGGTAAAGGCAACCTTATTTTAAAAGATTACGGGAAGAACGCATATACGATCCTTAACCGTTCGAGCAAAAGAGCCTATCGCTTTTCCCGCAATCAATCTTACCGATATAGCGGTGAACCCAAAGAAGAATTCGACCGGCTCGATGCAGCCATTTCTTCAGGTGCGGCAACCGAAAAAGAGAAACGTCGCCACAAACTGCTGAAAGCATCAGATCTTCTTTCAAGACCCTTTGATGAGGTCTTTTCAACAAAAGAGATTGATTTTTTTATGCCGCCTTATGCGCCACTGGCACGCTCAGAAGCCTGTGCAAAGTGCGGTGAAATGACCATGTCAACAAAAATGGTCGCACCTGAAGACAGTAAACGCATCTGTATTCCGTGTTCCAGGGAGACAAAAACAGGCTAATTAGTGCTTGACCGAAAACCCCGGTTTTCGGTCAAAAACTCGAAATCCGAATTTCGCCTGATCTTATAAAATGGACGAAACAATGACAGAAATAAAAAATGTTCAAATGACAAAAACTTTGAATTTGCAATGGGTTCGTTTCGATCATTTTGTCATTTGGTATTCGAATTTGTTTCGAATTTCGGCCATTTTATAAGATCAGGCGATATTCGGATTTTGCCTGAACATGACTTTTCGTTCAGGCACTAATTAATTAATATACATCACCATATATATAAAAACTCGATGACGACAAAAAAAATGCCACGGCCTGCTTTATTCCAGCCGCTGAATTATTCCGGCCTTGCCATGATGAAAGTAGTAATATCCTGTAATTTTGTGGTTCTGATCTAAAATGGCTGTTAATGAAAAAGGGAGTTGTTTGTTTTTTAATAAATTCCGGGCAAATCCTACGGTGCTGGAAAACCTTAAATCTCCAAAAGTAATGATCATCCCATTGTGAGACGTTTTTGTTTTCATTACTGGATAGCCGGCAAACCAGAAATACGTGTTAAAAATCGAAGCATATTTTCCGAAGCGTTTGAACAGGTCCGGCTCAGCCCTTTCAAACTCTTTATAGTCTATCGGCTTGCCAAGATCTAAAAGGCTCAGGCCGCCGATCTGATAGGATGTATTGTCTTCCACAATGACCTTCCAGAAGACCGGCGTCAGGGCATCCGGTGAGATATGAACCTTGTCAAATACAGCCTTGTTGCCTTTAAGTCTATTTTCAACTCGATATTGTACTATATGTCTTATACCCAGATTTATCATGGGATAAAGAAAAAGCCAGACAAACCCGAGCATGGCAACCTTTTTTTTATTTTTTTTGTTCAGCAGGGAAAAACAGAGAATCGTCACCATTATCAGGGTATAGAAGGGATCGATGATAAAAACGGATTCAACTGAATACCTCATATTCGTAATGGGATAAAAAATCTGTGTGCCGTAGGATGTTATCAGATCGAGAAAAATATGAACCAGGATCAACAGGTAGGAAATGGCAAGACCCCTTTTGATGGGGAAAGATTTTATGAACAGCCTAAAAATAGCGACCAAAAGACCTGAAAGCACAAACCCGCCCAGAATAGAGTGGGTTGTTCCCCTGTGGTGGATAAGATATAATTCAGGGCCGACAAACCCGGCAAGGTTGTCGATGTCAGGCAGCCATGCCGCAGCGATACAGAATAATGTAATATAACGGCCTTCAGAGGGTCTTCGGGCAACACAGGCGCCCAATGCACCTGAAGCTATATGGGTTAGGGGTTCCATTGGTTTATAATATGCCTGATGGCATTTATGATGTCAGGATACCCGAAATCAAAGCCAAAACTTAAAAGTTTTTCAGGAACCGTCCTCTGGCTGCTCAGCAAAGTGGTTCCAAACTCTCCGAGGGCAAGGCGGATCATGAAACCCGGCGACGGCATAAAGGCGGGTCTGTTCAAAACATGGCCCATGGCTTTGGCAAGGTCCCGGTTTCTGACCGGATTAGGGGCGCAAAAGTTGACAGGCCCATGGATATCCTGATTTTCCAGTATAAACATCATTGCGGATATAAGATCATCCAGATGGATCCATGGAAACCACTGCGTGCCGTCACCCATCGGTCCGCCCACAAAAAAGCGGAATGCGGGGACCATTTTTTCCATGGCCCCACCATTTTTGCCGAGGACGACACCAAAACGAGCGGTCACAACCCTTATTCCTTTTTCTTCCGCCCGGAAAGCCTCATCTTCCCAGTCTCCGCTGACTTTGGCAAAAAAATCACTCCCGTTAGTCTCACCTTCTGCAAGGATATCATCACCTCTATTTCCGTAATATCCTGCCGCTGAAGCACTGCAAAGTGTTATCCCTTTGTTTGCGGGCAGGGCATCGACAAGATTGCGCGTGGTCAGTATTCGGCTGTCATAAATAAGCTTTTTATAGTTTTTATTCCATCGCTTGAATATGGTTTTGCCCGCCAGGTTTATCGCTGCATCCGTATCTTTCAGTTCTTCCTGCCAGGCGCCTTTTTGGGTTGTATCTGCCGATAGGTACCGGAAATTTTGATGGTTAATCAGATTCTGACCGGAGCGGGTTCCCACAGCAGTAACCCGGTGTCCACGGTTTAAGAAAAAGCCTGACAGATGTCTCCCGATAAAACCGAGACCACCGGTGATAAATATCTTCATGAATTAATTTCCAGCGTTAGATGTAACTTTTCAATAAATTGTTGGAGCCGACTTTATCATCTAATACTCTATAACTTGTTAAGAAGTTACCGTTATATGTTACTATATGGCTGTAAAAACAGCACGTCAATAAGTGGCCAAGCCATGAAAAAAGGGCAACACAGCAAATGTGTTGCCCTTTGTTGCAAACAGACTCAGTGTTATTAAGAGCAGGAACTATGTGTTCCGCAGCTTGAACATTCTGATCCGAAATCTGCTCCACAGTCGATCTTAAAACCCATTACAGAAAAATCGATCTTGATGGGCTTAACTTTCTCCAAGAATTCCTTGTCGACAATATATTTAAAACCATCAATGTCATAAACATTATCTGTTTCTTTTGGCTCATCCAGAGCCATTGCGGGTGCAGGACCGCCTCATCCTCCAGCGTGTAAAAAGATCCGGATCGGTGAACCCTTTTTGTCTTTGAAATATTCAGCAATCTGTTTTGTAGCTGATTCTGTAACTTCAATCATGATATTCTCCTTTTAATAAATATCCCTGCTTAATTATAGTGATGAAATTTCTACTAATATAGACTTTGCAATCGGGTTTGTCAATGGGAGGAGGCATTAAAAATTGACCGTAAAGCAAGGTCTGAATAACGTATTGGTTCAGATTATTCTGCTAAACTTTTAAGTAATCATGGTAGACAGCATGGTTCCTCCCGCTTTTTTCCCAAACTGTCAGAGGTCGTAAAGCGTTTCATCCCTTAAAGGCTCCTTGCGTTTTGTTTTTGTGCTCTTTGCCTTTTTCTCCGGCAGGGAAAAAGGCTCTTCATCTTCCAGCAGATCACCCATCTCAGCCTCTACCTGTTCGGGATCATCACCCTTTTCCATCCGCCTCAAGGCCTCATCCATGCCATCACCGAGTTTAAGGCCGGTCATGTCAGAAAGCTTGCGCATGAGATTGGCAGCCTGTCTCGGATCATCTTCATTCATCTTATCAGCCTCGCTGGCAAGCATCTGCATGGCCTGTTCCATCTTTCCTTCGTCAAAGGGGAGATCGTCGAGGCCACCGTTTTCCTTTGCTTTTCCTGTAAATGCGACCAAAGAAATCTGTTTTTCGAGTGTCCTTGTTTTACATTTTGGACACTTGGGTCTTTTCCTCGTGTTAACGGTTCTTGAAAAAAAATTAAAAATAGTATTGCAGTCCTTACAATAAAATTCATATATCGGCATTGTTACACCTTATTTTTGTTAAAGTCATTTTTTGTTTCGGTTTTTGATAAAAATCATAAAATGCGACCAAATCTTTGTCAACCGCATTTTACACTCATACAGGGTCACGTCATTTAAAGAGGTAACTACTTGAATCGGCATCTTGTTTAATTTATTTTCATTAAAATTCGAAACTCAAAGCACGAAAATCGAAACAAGTACGAATGACCCAAAATCCTAAATTCAAAATAAAGGACATGTTCCAAGTCTCAAATGTACAGGTGGATATTGCGTAACCGCTGGTAATGTTTTGGTCATTTGATATTCGGATTTTGAAATTGTTTCGGCCATTTTATAAGATCAGGCGATATTCGGCCCGCCCTGGCGCGACTTCTATGGAATACGTTGTTGTAGCTGTAATATTTCACAAACAGAGTCCATGCACTCGAGCTTTACAAGTCAGGTCTGGGCCAGGGATTTCGGATTTAATCGTCTTGAAAATACTTCTATTTGACCAAGTTAAAATCGACTTTGACGTTACCCTGCAGACTATCCGTGTTGACTTGAAGTTTGCCTTTTGGTATTGCACCAGGAATTAAAACACTAGGAAAAGGATATGAAATCATGGAAAGAACATTATCTATCATAAAGCCTGATGGCGTTGCCCGCGGTATCATTGGTGAAATTATTAAAAGATTGGAAGATAACAAAATCAAAATCATTGCCATGAAAATGTTGAGAATGACCAAGGCCCAGGCAGAAGGTTTTTATGCGGTTCACATAGAACGGCCTTTTTTTGAAAGTCTGACGGATTTTATGACATCCGGTCCGGTTGTTGCCATGGTCCTTGAGGGCGAAAATGTCATTGAGAAATACCGTGAATTAATGGGCGCCACCGATTATAAGGAAGCTGCTGAAGGGACAATACGAAAAGATTTTGCCACAGATATTGAGAAAAATGTAGTACACGGTTCAGATTCGCCCGAGACAGCCGCCTTTGAAATTGGTTACTTCTTTAATAGCTTTGAAATTACCGACTGATGTCCGGCCGAATCAATTTTGACAACATCGCCATTGTGCTGCATCAGCCCCGGTATTCTGAAAATATAGGGGCTGCTGCCCGTGCCATGCGGAATATGGGTATCGATCAGCTTGTGGTCGTCGACCCGCAAAACTTTGACCTTTACAAAGTTCTGAAAATGGCGACCCGTGTCGCCTCGGACATTATTGAAAAAAGCAGCATTTGTGCAGATCTTAAAGACGCCCTGGCCCCCTATAACTATGTGGTCGGAGCTACGGCGCGGCTCGGATCACAGCGTCAGGTCATAAGTACCCCTTCGAAGCTGGTCCAAAAGCTCATGCCTATTTCCATTGAAAATCGCATAGCCATACTTTTTGGTCCGGAAGACAGGGGGCTCTCCAACGAGGACATCAGGTACTGCCATGTGCTTGTTAATATCCCAACCGCCGAATTCTCTTCCCTGAACCTGGCCCAGGCAGTAATGATAATGTGTTATGAAATCTTTACTGCCGCCCGTGAGGGAAACGAAGAATTTGCTCCTCGTCTTGCCAGCCGTCATGAACTTGATGGAATGTATGATCAACTCAAAGATTTGCTTGTCAGGATCAACTATATCAACCCTGAAAACCCCGATTACTGGATGAATAAACTGCGCCATTTTTTTACCAGGTTACAGCTTAGGGCGAAAGAGGTCAGTATTATCCGGGGTATATGCCGTCAGGTTGACTGGTATGGGAAGAAATGTTACGAGGACGGACAGAAAAATGGAGCAAAAAAAGGTGATCTATGAAACTAGTCCGATTTGGTCAAAAGGGAAAAGCAAAGCCGGGTTTGTGGAGAGACGGCAAAATCGTTGACTTGAGAAAAATCTTTCCGGAGATTCCTGATATCAATGAAGCATTTTTCAGAGGCGGCTGGCTCGAAAAGGTTGCCCGGGTTAAGGATGCGGGACAAAAAATCGAAGAGCGCATTGCATGCCCGATTCATCGCCCATCCAAGATCATATGTCTTGGGAAAAATTATGCTGAACATGCCAAGGAAGGAGGGTTCGAAAATCCCGAAAAACCGCTAATATTCTGCAAAACACCAAATGCCTTGAATGGCCCTTTTGATCCGATAATTCTTCCAAAAAGCAGCGGTCAGGTGGACTGGGAGGTGGAACTGGCAGTAATCATCGCAAAAGAAGGGAAAAGAATAAATAGAACAGATGCATTCGATTACGTTGCGGGATTTACAGTAATGAATGATGTGTCCGGACGGGAAGCCCAGTTTTCCGATACCCAGTGGTTTCGGGGAAAATCCTTTGATAGCTTCGCACCTGCCGGCCCTGTCATTGTTACTGTCGATGAGATCGGAGATGTAAACAACCTGAGACTGACAGCAATGGTAGATGGTGTTATCATGCAGGACGGAAATACCCGTGATATGATTTTTGACATCCCTGCCATCATAGAAAACATCAGCGAGGACATCACCCTTATTCCGGGGGACATCATTTCAACAGGAACACCTGCCGGGGTAGGAATATTCAGGGATCCGCCTGTTGTCCTGAAACCAGGAAACGTGGTTGAATGCCGCATCGAAAAGATCGGTTCAATAATAAATAAAGTTGTGAATGGTTAACCCAAATTTCTCACTATACACTATGCCGTCAGATGAGATTCTTATCCATAAGAACTTCCATTGCCCCCTGGCAAGATGTTGTTATCAATGAAAGAGCCTCTGAAATACATCTGTTTATTTCTGAGTGTTCAAGTAACTTCATCTTTCCTATTGCTTCCATTATTTTTTTCTCAGCCCCTATGAAATTCATTGATCTTTCAACGTGTTGCGCTATTCTTATCTCACCAACCAAAGCTTCCAAAAATGACATCATCAATTTTTCTCCACCAATAAGTTCCTTTCCTTCAAGAGCAACCATTTTTGCCAAAAGCCAGGAAGCAATTATCAATTCTGATTTTATCCTCTCAGAATACTGATAAATTAAAATTGCTTTTCTAGTATCCATTAGTCTCGACCTTTTTCAGGAAAAAAAGGGGGCACCCTTTTTTACTCGGATGTCCCGAGAAAGCGTATCGGACTTTGGTTGGGTTTTTCGAAAAAAAGACCTATAATCTAATGCTTCATCTCAGACCAAAGACCTATCCTTTAAATTAATACTTCGGCAAGCTCCTCTTTTGGCCTTCTCCGATCGATCCGGCGGTGCTCTATTTCATAAGGTCGCACACTTCCCCGCCGCTCTTCATAGCGCCTGTCAACGATGATCTTGACATCCTCTTGCCCCTCAAAGGCTTTTCTTAGCTCCTTTTCGAGGTGACTATAGGGCCGCCGAATAATGATAGACATCATGCCGGGCCCTTCTTCAGGCGGGCGGGTTGCTTTGACGATTCTCAATAGAAATTCCGGCACTTCCATCGTAACCCCCTTTGTTTTCAAGTAGTGCTTGACCGAAAACTCTGGTTTTCGGTCAAAAATTCGAAACCCCTGGCCCAGACCTGACTTGTAAAGCTCGAGTGCACGGACTCTGTTTGTGAAATATTACAGCTATAACAACGTATTCCATGGAAGTCGCGCCAGGGCGGGCCGAAGTGCGCGCGAAGCATCCCGACGGGGATAAATACGAAACCCTGCCCGACGGCCGGCAGGCGGGAATGACAAAAATTAAAATGCTCCAATGACAAAAACATTGTATTCCCAGTGGGTTCGTTTCGGCCATTTTGTCATCTGGTATTCGAATTTGCTCGCCCTGTTAAATATTTATCCTGATATTTAATGGGCTTTTTGAATAAAATGCGACTTTCCAATCTATACGGATATCATCTTGAATGATTTAACAGGGTAAAGAATTTCGGCCATTTTATAAGATCAGGCGATATTCGGATTTTGCCTGAACATGACTTTTCGTTCAGGCACTAATTAACAAAGATTTCATAACGTAACTGCAACATTATCAAATATTAGGGCTGGATGTCAAATACTGAAATACAATGAACATCAGAAAGGCGGGTTTGAGAGAGGGGTTTGATTATGTATGTTTGATCGCTCGGACCAATACTCTCTTTGTTTTCGGAGAGCTGTTAAAACCTGTTTCTGCAACCAATTCAACACTTGTAAAACCAACAAGTTTCAACATGGCCAGGAAATCCTTTCCCGGTATAGCCCCGCCCTCTCATCTAAACCAGCTTTCGACCATTGATTTTGTATCTTTTGGCGGGTCGCTTATCAAAACTTGATCGAATGCCATCAGACGTTTACCTGGCCTTAAAACCCTAAAAACTTCCTTAAGGGCTCCTTTTTTATCAGCTATTAAGTTGAAAACTCCATTGGAAATAACAACATCGAAGCTGTTATCCGGAAAAGGTAGATCTTCAGCAGAAGCCTGTCGAAAGGTAACATTTTCAATAGAAGTTTCCTGGAGGTTTTTTATTGCTCTTCCCACCATTTCTAGTGTCATATCTATACCTACAGCTCTTCCTTCCGATCCGACCAAAATCGCAGCAATCAGAGTGTCAACACCAGCTCCACATCCGATATCAAGCACGGACTCTCCTTTGTTAATTGGCCTAAGAGAAAATGGGTTTCCTACTCCGCAATAGGAATCAATGACAGACTCAGGTAAAGATCTTATGATATCAGAATCATAATTTAGTCCTTTAAGTCCGGATTTTCCGGTTGGATATTTGAAAAGACCATCAGGCGATTCTGAAACCTTTGCGTATTTCTCCAAAATGCTCTTAGAAATTTGATTTAAATCCTCAGGTGTTAATCTGGCTTCCATTTTCTTTTGTCCGTTTTTGCGATTGATTGGCGCTAAGATCCGCCAAAACTGATTTCTAATTGCCCCTTTTGAGCGCCTATCTTTAAAAAAACAAAATACACATTTCATGAATGTGAGGGTTTTCTGTCAGAATCCTGCAAAACCCGAAGTAATTGGTTATTCCACGCCCCTAATTTTCAGGTTTGATCGCTTCGATACGGGCTGAAACGATATATTCCTCCAGTTGTCGATCCGGCGCCCATTGCCTTATAAACTCGCGACTTTCCTCGTCCAGGTTGATTAAAATTCGATCGAAACCAGCCTCTGAAAGGTATTCTTCCAGATCTTTTATAAAAGACGCCCCGGAGGCACAACCGGCCCAGAGTTGTAAATTTTTTTTCATCTCCTCAGGCATAGGGGCTGTGGCGACTACATCGGAGATAGCCAGCCGGCCGCCGGGCTTAAGAACTCGATAAGCCTCCTTATAGACTGCCAACTTATCGGAAGAAAGATTGATCACGCAGTTTGATATAACGACGTCCACAATAGCGTCGGCCACGGGCAGATTTTCTATCTCGCCCAGACGGAACGAGATGTTTTTAAAACCAGACTTGTCCGCGTTTTGGCGGGCTCGGGCGATCATCTCAGGAGTCATGTCCACGCCGATAACCAGACCTTCGGGGCCGACCTGGCGGGCAGCCAGAAAAGAGTCAAGACCGCCTCCGCATCCTAGATCGAGGACCGTTTCACCGGGCTGCAAGGCCGCAATGGCCTGGGGGTTGCCACAACCCAGGCCCATGTTGGCGTCTTCCGGAGCAGCCGCCAGTTCTTCAGGCGAGTAACCCAGTGCCGATGAGATCTCTTGGGGTGAGATATCTCCGCCGCAACAGCTTTCACAGCAACAGCCTGATACATACAAAGTTTCATGTTCAGACGGCTCGCCCTTGCGTGCCACCGCCCTGTATTTATCCAAAACTGCCGATTTGATTTTATTATTCCTTTCAGTGTTCATTTTTATCTCCTTAAAAGCCCGTATAAACTCGGACTAACCCGAAATTCTCATGAAGAATTAATAGCGATTCCTGAATCCCCAAAATGCTCACCTAAGTGTGCAAAAGAGACTTTTTACGAAACCATCAAACTTTATCAGATCGAATATTAACGACTCCCGCGCAGCAGTCTTCCATTAAATATTCAAGGACATTCTTTATAACATCGTACTCGACCCGGCATCGAAGAACTCTCCCCTCCCGTCTCTGGGTTATCAATCCGGCCGAGATCAAATGGGAGATGTGATGCGACAGGGTCGATTTGGGGATGCCCAGGTACTCCTGAATATTCTTTACGGGAAGCCCATCCGGTCCGGCCTGAATCAGTAGCCGGAAGGCCGAGAGTCGTAATGGATTTCCTAATTCCGTCAAGCACTTTGCCACTTTTTCAAGTTCCATGCATATACAATAATACAACCCTTCCTGCTTGTCAACCATAATTCTGGAATTATCGAACAATAAAATAATTCGAATCACCCGATTACTTGATATAAGAATCGAAACAGGATCATGAGAGCCAAACTTGTTAAGAAATTGTAAATACTGGGAAGGGAAATGCGTCCCGAATCCATCTCTAAGGAAAGCCATTTTTGCAGTGAAATGGAAGAGTTTGATGTAAGGAGCAATAGTGGTCCCGATGATTTCGCACATCGCTAACATCTTTCAGGCAATTCATTCTGGAAGGGCATAATATTTTGTCAGGTTTACAAGATCGTAACTTCTCAATAAGTGATGGTAAATAAGATGATAAAAGTCTCGCCCACTGATAATAAAATATAAAAAATCTGGAACTCGCATGTAAGTGAGCCTAAAGAAAAAACAGTGGCCAATCCTTTAATAACAATTGTTTATATGACGT
>JAUVVL010000102.1 GCA_030604635.1 Desulfobacteraceae bacterium | reverse complement strand
GTCGGAAAAGGATTTACGGCTCGATTTGAATCTCTCAATTACTGGCGCCTTTCGCAAAAAGCTTAAAACTTGATGGTTTCGCAAAACAGACTTTTTACGAGTCAGTAAAACTTGATTTTCCGCCAGCCAACGGTGGGATAGAATTTCCGAGACGTTAAATTTCTGCTTTACGGGAAACAGGAAGCCTATTTATACTGATAGTTGGACAGGTAGCGGAAAGGGCAACCCGGACTACATTTGACCCGAGCAAAGCCTTTTCAGGATCACTCTCTTTGGAATGATGGGCCATAATTATCAAGTCGGCATTTCTCCACCTGGCAAATTTGAGGATTTCGATATATGGCGTCCCTTCCCACGATTCAAAAGAACACTCTGCAATCCCCTCTAATTCCGAGCCATATTTCTTTTTCATTCTTTCTGTGGCAACTTTTATGTTTTTTTCTATTTCGGTTTGGTTTATAATTAGTGTATCTTCATCTTCGTCAATGGGGAGAACGTGAAAGATATGGAGCTTGGCTTCATAGTACTGGGTCATCCAGGAGGCAAGATCGAATGCATGCTCTGCTGGCCCAGAGAAGTCTGTAGCCAGAACAATGTTTGAGAAAGTTACCTTTACCGACCTGGTTGCCTCAAAATCCTGGTAAACATCAAAAACCTTGGCAACCAGCGTCTCAGGGTCAAACGGTTTGAGGAGATAGTCGAGCGCCCCTATCTTCATAGCTTCTACGGCAGTCTCCACCGTGGCATAGGCGGTCATCATGACCACGGTGAGATCAGGGAAAGACTTATGGGCCCTATTAAGGAGTTCCACACCGTCCATCCCGGGCATCTTGATATCAGTGAGCATCAGGTGATATGGCTTGGCTGCCAGTTTATCCAGGGCCTCCGGGCCGGATGCAGCCATGTCGACGGTAAAACCTTCGTCTTCAAGCCACTCCGTGATTGAATCGCGAACGATCAGTTCATCGTCCACCACCAGAATCCGAAAATCCTTGCGGTCACTAACGGCATCCATGGTCCAGACCTTAGGAACTTGCTCAGAAACGATCATCACAGGACAGCGCGCTCTTTGGCTCACTTTTTCCAGATTGCTGCCGGCCGTCCCCCATCTTTTTGGTATTTCCTCATCGGTCTCTTTTTCATGGGGCCCCATAATAATCAGATCATTTTTTTTCTTTCTGGCAAAACGCAGGATTTCGCTATGGACCAGTCCTGTGACAACTTCGATTGTATAATCTTTAACCCCGAATTTTTCGATTTTTCCCTTAAAGTAATTATCTATTTCTCCTTTTATTTCTTTAACCTTCCCGGACGGAGCGAGGTGTCTTATTGTACCCCACCCATCCGAATCCATGCCGTAGGCGTGAAAAATATATAATTCGGCGTTGCTTTGCTTCGCCAGAGCAAAAGCCATGTCAGTGGCACGTTCACCGGCTTTTGTAAGAGATGCGGCTAAAAGAACTCTTCTAAACATAGTTCCTCCTTTGGTATAGGAACGATAAGTAGTGCCTGAAAGAAAAGTCATGTTCAGGCAAAAACCGAATATCGCCTGATCTTATAAAATGGTCGAAACTCGAAACAAATTCGAATACCAAATGACAAAATGACCGAAACTAACTCATTGGGAATTCAATGTTTTTGTCATTGGAGCATTTTCATTTTTGTCATTGTTTCGTATTTCGTACTTCGGATTTCGGATTTTTTACCGAAACCCAAGGGTTTCCGGTAAAGCACTAACTATATAGAATTTAACATCTTTTCTTTGCAAAAACAATAAACAATTTACCTTCTTTTATTTCCAGTCTAACCCGTATTTTTATGACGCCATATCTTCCCTTTTCTCCGCCGGAGGAAGACTAATAGTAAAAACGGTCCCTTTCCCTACCTCGCTGTCGACGGTAATAGTTCCCTTATGCCGGTCAATGATGCCGTAAACCATTGAGAGCCCAAGCCCGAGCCCCTTACCTTCCGTCTTGGTGGAGTAGAATGGATCGAAAATTTGATGAAGGTATTCGCCGGCAATACCGCATCCGGTATCCTCTATCCTTATTTTCACCATTCCTTTGTCTGGATCAAAGGAACTGATTATGGTCAGTGTGCCGCCATCGGGCATGGCGTCAATGGCATTGAAGATGAGATTGATAACGCACTGCTGGGTTTGATTAAAATCCACCAAAACCTTTGGAATTTTCGGATTCAGGTCGGTCTTGATCTGGATATTCTGAAGCATAAGTTTGTGCTGGCTGAGTAATATACATTTTTCCAGGAGCTCATTAATACTCATCTCGCTAAGTTCCAATTCAGATTTACGTGAGAAGGCAAGCAGATTGGAAACAATCTTGGAACAACGACTGGTTTCACTCTCAACAAGGGTTAGATGTCTTTGAAACTTTTCTTGGTTTTTTTGGTCCAAAGAGCCCCGCTTCAGAATCTTGAGCATAAGGCGAATATAATTCAGGATGCCTGCAAGTGGATTGTTTAGCTCATGGACAACGCTGGCAGACAGCCTGCCCAGGGAAATCATTTTGTGCTCGTGAAGCAGTCTGGTCTGATCGGTAAACTGCTGTTCCATTCTTCTGATCTCTCTTAAATCCCTGAAGAATCCCACCATGCCGATCTCTTCGTCTTCGTCAAACATGACCGTTGCTGAGAGCTGGATTGGGATCTTATTGCCCGTTTTGTCAATAACGTATGTTTCAAAGAGAAAAAGTCGATTTTTCCCTCCGTATTCTTCGGAAAGTAATTCCTCCCTGAACTCTTCCAACATTCCAGGCGTAAAAAAATTATCGAAGGACATATTCCTAACCTCATCCTCGGAATAACCCAGCAATTTCTCAGCCCCTTGATTGAAAACGATGATGGTTCCATCTTTATCCGAGGCGATGATGGCATCGATTGAACTCTGGATAAGGTTGTGCTCAAACTCAAAGCGTTTAGTGAGCTCATGTTGCAGCCGTTTGACCTCGCTCATATCCTTGAAGTATCCTACCGTGGCCACCTCCTCTCCCTCTTCGTAGAGTAATGTTGCGGAGAGTAAAATAGGTACCTGCCGGCCATCCTTGGTGGGAACCGTCGCTTCATAGTTAATCAAACGGCCGGGGCCGCCGTACTCAGGACCGTAGATCATTTTCTTGATCTTTCTGGCGACACCTTCAAGGTAAAGTTGGGTAACGTGAATCCTTGAGAGTTCTTCCTTGGTATATCCGAAGATGTTTTCAGCGCCCTCATTGAAAATGACGATGTTACCCTCACGGTCATTGGCGATGATCCCGTCTATTGATGTCTGGATAAGGTTTTTTTGGAAGTCATGGGCTTTTTTGAGTTTCTGCTCCATCTCTTTTCTTTGGGTTTGATCCTCGGCCACCCCTTCATATCCAATCATATTCCCCTTTTGATCATAACGCACATGAGATGTGCGCAATGCTGAGATAATCCTTCCATCCTTATGCTTATAATCAACTTCATAATTAATTACGTGGCCATCTCGCTCTATCATCTCCTGATATTTTCTGCGATCATCAGGCCTCAGATACACATCTTTGGTTATATCTAATTTATATAATTCCTCTTTGCTTTTGTACCCCAACATATTCATAAAAGCCTCATTGGCTTCTAGAATTTTCCCCTCTCTGCTGCTCATGTACACGCCGACATGCAAATGCTCAAACAATTTCTTGTAATCCTCTATCGAGGCGCGGAGCATTTTTTCACGCCCTTTTGTCTCCGTAATGTCTCTATATATGCACATGTGCGATACGGTTCCATCAGCGGTTTGCAAAGGCAATTCAAAAATCTCAAAGGTCTTATTGATGTGTGGAAAGTGGTTCTCCCACTGGAGTGTTTCTCCCTCAAACACCTCTTTTGCCCTGCACCAGGGACATATTTCATCACGATGAGCAATCACCTGATAACATTTCTTTCCAGTGCCTTCCCCAAAAGCACTAATACTGGTCTTATTCATATATTCCACGGTGTAATCATCCTCGATGATATAAACACCGGTCCCCATGGCATCAAAAATAGAAGCAAGACTCTGGGTTTCTTGATCAATCATGATATTCCCCACTTTCTAATGCGGTGTTTCGAAAGTTATATGCTCGATCCTGGCAATTCAACATGTTGCTAACATGCTACAAGCATTGTGAACTATGCACTTATTTAACATGACATTCACCACACATGACCGGGCCGGCCTTCTTTTCCTGATGACATCTTTTACATCGCACATGATATATCTTAACAAGTGACATGGGATTTTTGCCATCATCTAACGCATGACATTCTGAACATTCCATGTCTTCTGAAGATTCATCCTCAGCTTTTTCGCCCTCCTCATAAACATGATGACAGGTATTGCATTCCTCAATCAGTGCCGTTTCATTATGCTCATCGTGCAGAAAACGTACAGGAGGTCTCATCTTCTCCTTAAAGGCACTGTCCTGTATGGTTGACACATCTTCCTGTGAAAATCCTGATATAACAGCAAATGAGAAAACAAGCAGGGTTATTACAATATATACCATCACCGTCCTTTTTTCCATCAGGATTCCTCCCCCAATTTTAATGAGCCTGACTAAGCGGCTATACCGGTTTTTCCATGATCTTATATATGATATCACCCAGAAAATAGAGTTCCATATCAAGGCCGTAGTGATGAATAATATCTTCAATCCCGCCATGACAGTTATGGCAAGGAGCTATTACGACCTTTGCACCTCTGGCCTTTGCAGCAAACAACTGTTCCGCCTTGATCCTGTTCCCTTTAATACGTTTCATCTTGTATGGAGGACCGGCGTTTATAACCCCGCCTCCTGCGCAACAGCAGTAATTATGTTCCCGATTCGGGTGCATCTCGATAAACTCTTCGCAAGTAGCGTTAACCACGTAACGTGCCATTTCATGAAGGCCTCTTCCCCGAGATATGTTGCAAGGATCCTGGAAGGTAACAGCCCCTTCATATTTTTTGGCGATCTTTATCTTTCCTTCTTTGATCAATTCGTAATAGAACTCGACCGCATGAATAACCGGTATGGGCGGCATCTTCCATGCAAGCCACCGGTTGCCTACATCATATACGGATCGGAATGCATGACCGCATTCTCCCATTACGATCCGCTTTACTTTGAGCCGCATTGCTGTCTCAAAATGTGCCTTTTTTAACCGGCCCATCATTTCATTGTCACCGGTAAACATGCATAAATCGCTGTTGTCCCATCCTGGTGTCGCCGGCATTGTGAAATCAACTCCTGCCACATTCAAGATGACTGCGGCCTGGTATATGAGCTGTGCACGAAACTTCAGCTCAGGAGCAATGACCGAGTAGAAAATTTCAGCCCCTTCCTTTTCAACGGGGATCCGTAAATACGGTATCTCATCCTGAGCTTCCTCTTCCTGCCACTGAAGCGTATCGATATATTCATCTTCCTTTACCCACATCTGGTTTAAATTGGCTGAATGGCTGTGAGCGGTATCCTGTTGATACAGGGGGGTAACACCCAGCATATGACAGATCCTGCGCACAATAGTTATTAAATAAGCAACATCGATACCAAAAGGGCAATACATGGCGCAGCGACGACACAGGTTACATTCTGTCGATGCAATCCGGGAAATGCGCCTTATAAACTCAGGGTCAACTTTCCCTTTTTTCTTTAATATTTCCCATATGGTTTGCTTAACCTTGCCTGCAGGAGAAAATTTCGGATCGTTATCATGGGAAAGGTAATAGTGGCAGGCTTCAGAGCAAAGCCCGCAGTGCACACAGGTTTCAACATATGTTTTTAGCCGGGCGCCTGTTTCTGTCTTTAAAACCTTGTTTATGACCTGCTCGATCTTTTCCGGTGTCAGCCTTGCGATTCCCGTATCAATACCTTCATCAACAATTTTGTCAATCTGTTCGCTATTTTTGATTGCAGGTTCAGCCACGATATTTCCTCCTCTAACAAAATCGTTTCATGATTTTTTACACTACATTACCAATCTTTTGCATGCCTGACGGCGCCGAACTCAGAACCCATATAACCCCTTGTAAATGGGAAAAAAATCATATGGCTCAAACGAGTAAATGGGATGGCCGCCAGCATAATTTCTCCTGATAGGATGTGAATAATTCCCATGATCCTGAACCCCGGCCACTGGTGATATGTCCAGAAACCTGTAATAAAAGGTGCAGCAACAATGCCGAGTATTACGTAGTCAGAAATAGATGTTAAGTACTTGACATCCGGCAGAACAATTCTTCGTACAAGAAAAAAGATACATGAGGCAATAACAACTATAGTCAATACATCGGCAGCAATGTCCGAAATATACCACCAGCTAATATCCCACGATTCCTTCCAGAGAATTATATGTGCAAAAAGAAAAATCGGAATAAAAATAAGGCATATATGGAATGTAAATGTGACGATGGTAAAAATCGGGTTTTTCTGCCATTTTACAGTTCCAAAGGGAATGATCCAATGCAGGATTGAGCGAAGCCCATATTGTAAACTCATGTATTCATATACAATTACATCTTTCTTCTTAGCCAGCACGGCCATGGAGATAAGCCTGTATAAAATACCCCCGAAAAAAATGATAAAGGAGACCCAGACAAGTGGTCCGCTGACAAAATTATAAATATCATGCATTTTTCTCTTCTCCTTTTAGCCGGTAATATCTGTTATCGGCAAAACCTGCCGGTAATACTTGCCGCCATCGGCATCACCTTCGATTCCTTTTATCAGAATCTTTTCACTGTCAGGACTGAAAACAGGATCACCCAATGCCTTATACGAATCCTTAAAGGGTTTGCCGTCTATTACAATCGTATAGCGTCCGTTCTTTTCTGCCTTTGCTGCAACGCTTCTGCTGTCAGGGCTGAAAACAGGCTGCCAGACCATGTCATATACACCACCCCATGCTTTACCGTCAACAGCAATGGTCCACTTTCCGTCTTCTTTTCCAATGCAGGCGACCCTGTTTCCGTCCGGACTGAAAACCGCCTCGGTGACAAGGTCACCAAAGGTTAGAGACCAAGGTTTACCGTCAACAGCCACGGTCCACCGACCGAATTTGGGCGCCACAATGGCGGCTATCTTTTTTCCGTCAGGACTGTACATATGATGCCAGAGCTGGGCAAAGGAGCGATTCCAAAACGGGTTTCCGTCTCGAGCAAGAGTCCACTTCCCCGCTATCCTGACAGGCGCGGTGACAGAACCGTTTGCAGGGCTAAATTGCGGCATCCAGACAGAAGTATAAATCTTATCCCAGGGCACTCCGTCAACGGCAATTGTGTAATCATAAAGGGATGTTCTCACTTCTGCCGCCACGTGCTCAGAATCATGGGAAAAGGCCATGTCCCAAACGTTAACGAAATTTGTATCCCACGGCTTGCCGTCCACTACAGCGGAATAACAGCCTTCCTGAAATTTAAAAATTTCTCCTTCCGATACATCGACCGTTGGAACGACACCTGCAACTCTTTTTCCGTCACGGCTGATAGTAAGATTACTCAAGGATGAAAATCCCGTTTCCCATGGTATATCGTTTGTCACAGCAAAGTATTCCATCTCCTTTTGAGCTGCCACCGTGATATTTTTGCCGTCAGTCCCGAACTTAGTATTCCAAACAAAGTCAAATGTATTTTCCCAGACATCACCGTCTACAGCTACTGTCCACGCTCCCGTATCCGACACCAGAGCTGTCAGCCGGTTATCAGGTCCGAATTTTAAATACCATACTTTATCAAACCTTCTTTCCCATGGAGCATCATTTTCACAGACACTAAACTCCATTTCTCCTGTTTTTACGACTGCCGCTATCTTTTCTCCGTCCGGGCTGACATAAGGTTCCTCAATATTTTCGAACATATCCTTCCACTTGCCTGTATCCGCAATTAATTTTTTGCCTATCTCCCAGGCCCAGCTGCTTATATTATGCATTGCCCTTTTCTCCTTTAACGGCTCATTGTCTGGTATGTATTAGATTCTCCTTAACTGTTTTTGCAAAATTCTATTACATTTATCTACATGAATATCAAGATTAATCGTATGGGATATCGTCAAATTTTCCTTTTGATAAAACCCGTAGCGGACTAGAATTATCTCAAGGTTTGACAAAACAAAACCAGAGTTATAAATCAAAATATGCGCGGGTTAAAAAATCTGCCGAACTCTTATTTTGCCAAACTTCGTAAACGTTAACAACTCTTACACGGCCCCAGATGAGGTGTATTATGAACAACTTGTTATCATACTTTGATAAACTCAAGACAATAACTGGAGATTCGGTTTACCTGAACATCCTGATAAAGACCGTCCTTGCCCTTGCATGTGCGTTTATAATCTGGCTGATATTAAAACGCATCCTTCATTCTGTTGGCAAAAAAGTCGAAAAATACGAGTTTGTAAAGGCTAACACCCAAATTTTTGGCATCATCCGAAAAGCACTTTTTTTTGCTCTGGTGCTTGTAACCGGCACCTATCTTATCAGGCTTTTAAAAGTTCAACTATTTGAGAAAGTCTTCTATGCGCTCCTTATTATACTTATAGCTGCACCTGTGACAGATTTCCTAATCGTCGCGCTAAAATATCTGGAAAATAAACTGGCGGAGAGAACAGAAACCAAGATTGATGATATAATTATCGATCTTCTCAACAAATTTGCAGGTGTGATTGTCTATTCAATCGCAATTATACTGGCGCTTGATGTTTTAGGCGTAAATGTGATGCCCTTTGTGGCCGGTGCGGGCGTGGCAGGGATTGCAATCGGCTTTGCTGCAAAGGATACTTTATCAAACCTTATTGCCGGGATATTGCTTATTATCGATCGGCCCTTTGAAATTGGGGATCGGATCGAAGTGTGGAGCGCCCCCGCAGGAAGTGCTTCATGGGGAGATGTTGTTGATATCGGCCTTCAAACAACAAAAATCAAAACAACCGATAATATTGTAATCATCATACCCAATAATGAAATCATGAAACGGGATATTGTTAACTACACCATTATAACTTCAAAGATCAGAGTCCGCGTTAATATCGGTGTTGCATATGACGCAAATATCAATAAAGCAAAGGAAATTATTATAGGAGTTGCGGATTCAGCCGAATGGATTGCAAAGGATCCGCCCCCCAAAGTTGTTGTGAGAAACTTCGGAGAATCTTCTGTGGATCTCCAGCTTCGTGTATGGATTAATGATGCACGCGAACGTATGAATACGATTTCCTATATAACAGACAAAGTAAAAACAGAGTTTGATAATGAGGGGATCGAGATACCGTACCCGAAGAGAGACATCACCATCACGCAGAAAATCTGATCCATAATATGTTATCTTAAAATTCCCATCCCCCTTGACATACATGATTATATTGATTATTATAGCTATATAAATCAATATTAGATGGAGGATTTTTATGCGTACAATACAAATGACCTTAGATGATGATCTTGTCAAAACGATCGACAAAATAGTCAAAGAGCTTAAAACAACCCGATCCGCTTTTACACGTGACGCTTTGCGAAATGCGGTCAATCGTATTAATATTTGCCGCCTTGAAGAGAAGCATAGAAAAGGATACACGTTATATCCGACAAACAAAGAAGAGTTCAGTGTATGGGAGAAAGAACAGGATTGGGGGAATGAATGAAGAGAGGTGAAATTAGATGGTACAAATTTAAGGCTCCCGACAGGAAGCGGCCGGTTTTGATTTTAACCCGTGATTCTATTTTGGAGTATCTAGGAGAAGTCACGATTGCTCCAATTACATCCACAGTCCGGGATATACCCAGCGAGGTATTCCTGTCCAAACAAGACGGTATGATGAATGACTGCGCCATTAATTTTGACCACATTCAGACGGTAACAAAAGGCAAAATAGGATCTCTCATTATGACCCTCTCGCCTGACAAATTAAAACAGGTGCGTGAGGCCATTCACTTTGCATTGGATTTATTGGTAACTTATCAATACAATCGAGATAGGTGAGGATTTCCTATTTTCTGGTTGCCCGCCTTCGCGGGCATGACAGTTGTTTAGAGTAGTGGTCATTCCCGTATGCCTTGTGGGACCTGTTCCAATAGCTTTAATCCTTCCTCAACTAACTCTGCCTTTTCTGCAGGTTTTAGATTCAATGCATCTTTTAAAATCTCTTCTGGAGCAGTCATGCTAATCTCCCTTTATTTATGAGTTTGATACCTTTTGTTGGTTGTTTATTTGAGCATAACTCTCAGGATCAGCTGCACAAAAAGCCGGCCAAGGCATTTCTATCTGGCACAAAATCGCATCGGCTTTTTGTGTCAGCCTGAATCCGCCTGTTATGCCAATTTGATTATTTTATCAAAAACTAAAAATTTTATCTGCCTCCATGGATAATTCATAAAGATCATCCATCCAGGCAATAGGGCATGAGCTTGATCCCTCCAGACCGTGGGATTTCATACACACCCCTCAAACGTAAAAATCGCCTTCAAATTGGTTAATCTGCTCCATTACATTGAACTGATCATTACTATTTTGTTCAAAAAGAACTCCCTTTCCAAGCATAAACACACTTGCGTCATCACCTTTTTTAACTGCTACATTAGCTAATCTCATAGCATTGTAAGATGTTTCGGCATCGTCTGTGGAAATAATGAATAAAACATTCATGAAAAGCCTCACCTTATCTAAGTTTATTTTTAATGGGCATAATGATTTGCGTGAGCAGCGCCGGAAATATTGAATAACTTGCATAAAATACAGAAAAAATCACTAAATCTAAAACCAGTTTTTGTGCCGAGATATTAAGCGTCTAATCAACGCAATGGTTGGCTGTTCATTTACGCATTAGGATGAAGCAAGTGGGGTGCTATAGGTTTTACTGCTTGCCATTCTTTTGAAGAAATTTCAGCATGCCATAAATCATAATTTTTCTGTAGATTTAGCCATAAATCCGGTGTAGTATCAAAGGCGCGGGATAGGCGTAACGCCATATCTGGAGAAATAGAGCCTCTTTCATTAATAATTTTTGATAATGTTTTTCTGGAAATACCAAGGAGTTCAGCCATATCTTTTATTGTAATGGATAATGGCGTTAAATAATCTTCTTTTATGATCTTTCCAGGATGTGTAGGTTGCCTTTTCATCTTTCGCATGGCTTCACCTCTTAATGATAATCATCATAATCGACGATGAAGGCATCACCGTCAATAAATTCAAAAAAAACCCTCCAATTGTCTGATACCCTGACGGCATATTGGCCTTTTTTATCTCCACTCAATTGGTGTAGAAAGGAACCCGGATAGTTCATATCTTTTATTTCACTTGCGGCATTAAGTCGGTCCAGAATCCTCTCAAGCCTGTCAGCATGTTCAGGTCTAATCCCTTTTTAGTGCCCGTATAGAAAAACGCTTCCAAACCTTTATGTTTGAATGTTTTTATCATTAATCGCAATGTAACCTTTTGGGTTACATATGTCAACGGTTTTATCTATTTCCAGCGAACGGGCGCGAGATGAGCTGCACCCCCGACTTGGGGTAAATGATGACAGCCCCTTTCGCGGTATTGTTGTTAATGGATGATAAACTGCTTCAACTTTTTCGATTAGCCTCAGAGAAGTGGTAAGAGTTGACAGATCGGGATTGATTTTACCGTCTTTTCCAGCCACATGTCCATGCCCTATAATTTTAGCTTCACTCTTCGAGATTTGATTTCCTACCTGAATACTTCCTCGCCAGACGACAGAGGGTTGGCCGCGGTACCAGCTGTAGTTGTGATGTTCGTTTTTGTCAAAACTCTTATTGACTTCGATGTAATAAAAATATTTACTCGGTTTAAGAGCTTTCTTTGGTTTCCATTCCCAAACGAATTCTCCCGCTTTGGGTGTTGCCGATGTAATAGCATCTGGCAAGGGTT
>JAUVVL010000029.1 GCA_030604635.1 Desulfobacteraceae bacterium | reverse complement strand
ATAATTTTTTCTTGAAATGCTCGAAGTATTAATGCAGACTGTTAAAAATTAACTTCTTATCGTCATGTTTTATCAGAAAACGCCGATCTAATTGCGCCTAACTTAACATCTTACTGCGGGGTTCGCTGGAGCTGAGACGCGGGAAACGCGCCAGCATTTACCCGTCGTGCTTCAGCGAATGGTTCGGCCCGATTCTAAAAATGATAGATATCATGAGAGCTCATTATCCTTTCAGTGTTTTCCTTGCAGAAACTAATACCTTCATTTGTAAGCATGCAGAAGGCCTTTTCAGGGTGGACCGTTATATAACCTGCCTTATAGAGTATAGCTACGCTTGATAAATAATCGCCATATCCTGGAGCTGGTGGGATAACCTTAAAAGTCCAACGTTTAACAGGATCGTCGCTGAAATATTCTTGCTGGTACTTCCAAAGGGTCTTTAATGTTTTTATAACGTGAGAATCCGAAAGGGGATCGATATTAGGCTTAATCGGTTCTTGAGATGAGGGTGCAGGAGTTTCTGCAGTCGCCTGTTGAACTGGTCCAAAATCAAGCTTCGTCCCACCAGGTAATTCCACACCCTTGATCAAGTGTATGAACCATGGAAACAACACGAAGCCCAGAAGACCAACAGATACCCAATCCAAGTTTATCTTCGAGGAAAACACATGAATTATGAGTAGGATTACACAGAAGCTGCTAGTGATCCACTTTACCGATCGAGGGATCAAATAAAATGATTTTTTCACTTTGATCTCCTTATATGCCGAACGCTAAGCTGAGGGGCCGGGAAACAATGGCCGAAAACCTATAAAAGAACGATGAAGGCCGTTTGAAGAATGTCTTTCAAAAGCGGCGCGGCTTTTCCCGGTCCCTCTCAAGCGAGATGTTGGGCAAAGTTCATTTATAGCTATCTTTTAATTCTTGACACTTTTCTTCAATAGCATCTTCATTATCGCTATTTATATTCTTAACAACTTCAACAGGGATGTTGCCGTTAAATTCACGTTCTGCGATTTTTAATCTTGCTTTTTTTATTGATTCAGAGGCATTTTCAAAGCTCTTCAAAAAAACTTTGTAATTATGTATTTCTGTCTCTAAAATTCGGATTATGCACTGTAAAATTCTATACCCTGATAACAAAACCATACCAAGTGAAGTATCAATGTTCTTTTTTATGTCTTGAAAAGAAACGATATATTTTTGTTTACCTTCATCTACGTCATATTTATTCATCAATACTTCGAAATTGGCATGTGTTCCGTAATCTGAAGCATAATCATGTAAAACCAATAAAGTCTTTAAGTACGAATACTTTTCATTAAAATACTTTTTGGGCACGCTGAATACGTTACTAAATTCTTTTCTGTTTTTTAAGCTCTCACCTTTGGACATCCAAAGTTTAGCTCTTTTATTTGAATCTTTAATTTTAGAAAGATAACAGACAAATTCAATTGATCGCCTCAATGACATCCAGCCTAAATCACTAAAGCCTATCGATGTATTTATGTATGCGTGAATCCAACTGTGATGAGAACCAAAAACCATTAGAAGTGATGCGAACTGCCAATCAGAAGGATTATCATTTTTCAAGGATGTGGTAATTAACTGATCAAAGTGATCATTAATAAATTCAGCTGCTAAATAAACATCTGGTAATGCATTATTTACTTTCTTGAAATTTTCCTTAATCAGGTTAACTTCACGATAAAGTGTATGTGATTTAATTAGATTTGAATTCATGTATATTTATTTGCCCAACGAGACTGTAGAATAAGTCGTTTTTACAAAAAAATAGTCTTTATTACAAAATTGACTGTTAGTTTTGTTACCTATGATTCGAGTCGTTCATTTTAATGCCTTTTCAAACAGTATGAAGCAATTTATAAAGCGTTTTATCATTTGCTTCATATCATATCCCTTTACTGCTTCGGCCTCTATGCAAATTCAGGCCCGTATCGGATAATTTTACCAATGTTATGAACAATACAGTACAGTTTCCACTGAATGTTTACTTTTCCCTCACCCCGCAACGTAAATCGATTCAGTTTCTTCGCCCACTTGATTTGCCCAAACACCGGCTCAGCGGTTGCCAACCTCATACTATATAGACAGCGGCCTTTAATCGAATCGATCTTCCGTTTCATTTTGTCCGTATAGGTCTCATAACCGGCCATGGTTTTCCCGGAAAAGAAATGAACCTGACGGGGTGTCTTCTGTTTCAGATCTTTTAAACACCGGGGCTTCATTCGGCATGACCGGCAATCCGACTCCCGGGCCTGAAAAGCAACTGCATGGTGGCCCCGCGAATGGAAGTTTCTATTCTTAAGGTATAAAGAACAGCCTGCGGGGCAGATGCATGTTAGTGTTTCCGGATCATAAATGAAATCCGTCGGGGTAAATCGCTCTGCCTTCTTTTTGTTGTTTTTTGGCTTATGTCGTTTGGCTGTGGCAAACCGAGGATCACGTTTGCGAAACAGTGTATCAGCAACATATCCATCAATCTTTTCAATCGATAGATACTCCATGTTATCTTCTGTATGAAATCCACTGTCCGCTGATAGCTTTGCTGTCTTGAACACATCTGTGCCGTGAGAACGTATGGCCTTAAAATTATTACGCACTCCCTTGACCATCGGCTTCAAAAGATGATTTTCCTGGGCTTCGCCAAAAGCTTCGGCATGCACCACCACCTGGTGCTTTGCATCCACAGCCGCCACGCCGTTATAGCCCTGAATCACGCCATGAGAAGATTTCATCTTGGCACTTTCATTGTCCGTGATATTGCTCTTGACCACATTTCCGGCACGACTTTTCTTATCATCATTTTCAGCCAACCACTTCTTGAGCTTTCGTGTTTTTTTTCGAAGTGTCTCAACCTGCTTTTGCTCTCTTTTATATTCATCAGTCCCTTTGGCCGATACATCCAGATCTTTGTGCCTCTTGACGATTCTGCGAATTTCCTTTTCCATTTTGCGCTGCTTCTTATCGAAATCTTCTCGGGTACCGCTCCATTCCTTGGAAGCATTCGACGGCAGTTTGCATCCGTCGATGGCAAACATCTCTTTGCTGATTAAGCCCATGTCATCGCAAATCAACAGCACGTTTCGAAAAAGATGGATGATCTCATCTCCCATTTTTGAAATAAAGCCGGCAATCGTTGTAAAATGGGGTCTGGTATCAGCCGATAACGCCATGAATACGACGTTCTGCTCACATTGACGGGCAATCTCTCTGCTGCTGATTATGCCGCGGGAATACGCATATAAAATGATCTTGAGCAATATTGCGGGATCATAAGCCGGAGCACCTGTTTCATCGTTTGTGTAAAAATGGTCGAAAATCGATACGTCCAGCTCATTGTCGATTAGATAATTCAGCGCGTATTCAAACGTACCGGCAAGAATTTGCGAAGAAAAGGAGATTGGAATAAGACGGCTCTGACCGTAAGAATATCTTTTATAGCGAGGCATTCTTTTTTCCTCAAATTTAGTTTTTGCGTTACCGGTGTGAGTAATTAATTTTCGAATCTAGCATAGGAATATCAATAGTCAAGGGGTTTTTCTACAGCCTCAACGCTGCGAATAACCGGCGTGAGGCCGCGCCAGCGGTACCACGTCCGTGTGGATGCGGTTGTTGGGCGAAGCCTTCATTGCTCACAGTATCGAGATTGGAGCATGGCCGCTAAGCGCTCCATCATGTCTGGGTTAGGTGCCTCTGGGGGAAGGGAGATAATCGTTTTGACCCATTGTACTGTGTCTGATATGCTATTCATCGATTCCGTGTTGCGAGCATCGGTTTCAACTGTCATCAGTGTCCGCAACGACATTACGATTCCATTGAGCAGGTCCTTGTCGTCCTCATTCCGAAGGAAATCAGTCGCAAGTTCATCGATGAGTGTAGCAGGTATGTTTTCATGCATAGGAGATACAGCGCTCCCGAACAGCCGATTCACTACTGCGGCCGAGAGTTGCTTTGCCTGGTCTTCAGCATGTTGCTCCGCAAGCTTAGGCCATAACTTGGCATAGACGACGACCTTTATAGCGTCTACGTATCCGATCATCCTACGAAAGAGTCTTTTCTTGAAGAACCCAAACATAATTCATGCCTCCCTATCCACCCAACGCCGCGCCTGACCAGCGGGCGCGGTTTTTAGCCCGTCTGCGTCCAGGCGCATGTTGGGCATTTTGTTTACTACATTATTTGCTAAGCGTTGAAAGTATTTCAGGTGCCTTTTTTAAACGTTCAATAAATTCATCATTGTAAACGGGATACACTGGTTCAGCTTTTACTAAACCTTGAAGAAGGTCACCAGAAGGATGAGTAACACCGTAAGTTAAGACACCAAATACTTTCCCAGAATTTAACGCAAAAACTGGGCCTCCACTATTTCCATGTGTTGCAGTAACATTAAGCTGAAATCCTTCTAGATATTCCAATGACACATTTGGACCAGGTATAATAGAACTTAAGATTCCCCTGGTAAAAGAACTGGTTACGGTTCCTAATTGCTCATACAGATAATTACCGAGTGGAAACCCGCAAACGCCGATATCATCCCCCTCTCCAATATCTTCAAATTCTTCGCATTCTATGTATGGATACCCCTTTGACATACTTGTATGTGGCTGAAGATACAGAGCTGCAAGGTCATAATCAGTTTTCGCAATAACTTTTCTAACTCTAGCCGGTATTGCAATTATATCATGTTTGGAAGAAGTCGTATCGTAGAATATGGCATGTGGAGTGATAACGGTAACTGGCACAAGAGGGCGAATTTGGTCAGGCGGGCCTTTTGCTGGTGACTCTGCTATCTGTTTTTCAATAGATTTTGACATCATTGCTTCAACAACATGCCGGCAAGTAATTACTATACCTATTGAATCAATACAGAACCCAGAGCCAAAAATCGTAAATGGCTCTTTTGCCTCCTTTTTATTGAGTGCTGCGACTGCTACAGTAGCCTTTTTTATATTATCATAGATTGGCTTTCGCATGGTGACCATCTATTTCATTTATCTACCAACGGTGCGGGTAACCAGCGGGCTTAAAACTTTCGAGCCTACAAAGACTTTAGCGGAACACACCCCGGCTTCTTCCCGTCTGGTTCACCCGTTTTGTTATGCAAAATATTGTTTCATTCCAAATTGTTAAGTATCGAATTAATAAAATCAACTGTGTTTTTATATTTAATTTTGGCGGATTCTGGCAAATCGTAATAAGGGCCAAATAAAGGTTTAAAAGCCTCATAAAAAGCATCTAAAGTAACTGGCTTGATAGTGAAATTGTTTCTGAAAATCCAAGGCCAGTTGAGTACATATTCCCTTTTCAGGCTCTTGTTTTTTTGAGGAACATCCTATTGAATTATCTCCTCGCCGATAGAGTAAGACTCAGCTATTTCTGCGACAAATTTATCGACTATTATACCAATCCATTGGGCTGATTCGCCAATCTTATATGCTTTAACTAGAGGCTCTCCAAGAAAAAGGATTTCCTCCAAATTGAAATAGAATTCTCCATGTGCTATTCCGCCACGCAAAGGGACACACTTATGAAGTGAGTTAGAAAATAGCTCCGATGATAGGATTAGAATAGCGTAAAGGTCTTCAGGTTCATCACTCAATGTAAAGATGATTACTGTATCCGAAAAAAAGAAGGTGCGAACTCGATTCTCCACAATTTGATTCCTGTCTCTAATCTCAATGGAAATTCGGTAGATACGTTTTTTCGCTTCATTAATATCACACAGTGCTCCCCATGCCACATCGGGATTTCGCAGAACCGCTTGCTTCATACCAAGCATATCAAAGTGAGCGACAAATCTTTTATAATCCTTTTTCATCGATTTTTCATTCACACCGGCGCCTCTCACCAAGTGCGTTTTTTCAACGATCTTGTGCAGGGGTCAGCTATGTAATCCCCTCATTAATTCCTTAAACGACTCTTGGCGTGAGCTTCTTTTATCGCGGAGTACATAAGAATATGAAGCCCATCGTGCCATCTCCCGGGATTGTCTTCCAGATATTTCGCAAGAATGGCGGCTACCTGCACATCGGTCATATTCTCAACATATGATTCAAACCATTGTACTTTTTCTTTCGGTGCCCCAAAAAGGGGAGCGAGTAAAATTCCGTTGACTGCGCCCATTGCGTATACACGCTTTTGTGATGGAGACATTTTGATATAGTCCTGTCCGGTTCCAAATCCATTATGAATCAAAACGCCTTGCTCAGCAGCGGATACTATTGCTGCAGTTAGAAATATTACCAAGAATGTCGTAAGGATAGTTTTCATTAATCGTCTCCTGCATAACATTTAGTATGTTGAAGTCAAAAATATTAAACAATATTGATATCCATATTAAACAATATTTGAATTCTATATAGCGCAATAATGATGCCCATGTAAAAAGTCCTTTTTACATGGATTAAGGAATTTCACGCGGCGCAAGCGCCTGCGCTGCGCGAGGATTAAGGAATTGCAAATTATTTAAAGACATTATGAATGCGTAAAATTGAATAATTCAGCCCCGCCCCGCCTGCAGGCCTGCGGGCAGGCTGCCGGCCGGCGGGCAGGAAGTTTTGACTTTTTACGAGTTTGTCAATAATAAAATACCATGTATGGACTCATAATGAAACAAAATTCAAATAAAGTCAATAAGTTTTGGAGAAGATGTCTATAGTTTTTTGGCAGACCTTGAAACTCAGAAAGGGTTTGAAGAAAAGATTTTTTACAATGACTTCTATGCGGCTTTCCAGCATCTTACAAAATGTTTTTCTCCGACTTTCTCGAAGATGATCTTATCTTCCCTGCAACGGGGCTCTTCGATGGAGCACCTTCCCTGGAAATTGCATCCAGGGAGCAAAATCAGGGAATCAGGAATATCCACTTCAGGGAGTTTCATTTCCTGCTTTTTACCCGGTTCAGCGTCAGGAATCGCCGAGAGTAACGATATGGTATAGGGGTGACGCGGGTTTTCAAAAAGCTTATCAGCAGGTGCAGACTCAATGATACGGCCTTTGTACATGACAGAGATCATGTCGCACAGATAACCAACGACATTGAGATCATGGGATATGAAAAGATAGCTTAAACCCATCTGATCCTGAAGGTCTTTTAGAAGGTTTATGATTTGGGCCTGTATAGAGACATCCAGGGCCGAGATGGGTTCATCGCATATAACCAGTGAGGGTTCTACGCTCAGGGCACGGGCTATTCCGATGCGCTGGCGCTGGCCCCCACTGAATTCATGGGGATAGCGATCCCCGCTGTCCGGAGACATGCCCACCATTTTCAGGAGTTTTTCAAGGCCCTCTTTGCGCCTCCTGCTGCTTTTAATATTTAGAATCCGAAGGCCCTCCTCGATGGATAGGCCGATGGTCATCCGGGGATTCAAGGACCCGAAAGGATCCTGGAAAACGATCTGCATATCTTTTCTGTGCGGCTTCATATCTTTTTCTGTAAAATCACTGATATCGAGTCCCTGGTAGATGATTTTTCCTTCATCCAGCTCTAAAAGTTTCAGGATGAGCCGGGCCACGGTTGTTTTTCCACAACCACTCTCCCCAACCAGCCCCAGGGTCTTTCCCTGCTCGATTTCAAAACTCACACCATCAACTGCTTTTACCCACCCGGAGATTCTCTGAAAAAAGCCTCTCCGTATTGGAAAGTATTTTTTCAGGCTTTCGACCCGCAAGATGATACTATTATTTCTATTCATTGATTCCATCTATTTGGATTAATTAACCCATTAAACCTTCCCGCTTAGGCGGGATGGTCCAAGCTTTGCTATGCAGATAAGTGAGTGTGTATTCACCGCCCGCTTCGCTAAAGGCGCAGAGAGAGCAGAGATGAATGATTTTTCCATTGCCGTTGACCCCGGTTAAATAGCTTTCAGATTTAACGGGGCAGGGACGACGGCAACGGAAAAGTGCTCAGTCCCGCTGAATGTGGGACGATAAAAACTATAAGCTTATACTGTCTAATGCTGGAAATAGTTTCCGTGAGCATTTGTATCCCTTCAGGGGCTATGTCTTTTTTCTTTACACCCTCTCAGCGTAAAGAAAAAAATATGTGAAGCCTCAGCGCCCTCTGCGACTCTGCGGTGAGTGAATTATAATTATTGACCCTTTTAGGGTCCCAATCAAGCCTCCCCTTTTAGGGAGGTTATTGACTTCTATCTTCAAATAGTACCGGGCAGCGGGACAGGTGTCCTTCGCCGTAATCGCACATCTTGGGATATTCTTTCCGGCAGACAGGGATTGCATGGGGACACCTTGGATGAAAGGGACAGCCCCCCGGCTTGTGGGCCGGGTTTGGCACTGCACCGGGTATGCTGTAAAGCCTTTTTCCACGTTTTGAACGGCTGGGCAGGGATGCCAGAAGCCCCTGGGTATAAGGGTGCCGGGCATCATGAAAGATCTGAACCGTATTACCCTGCTCCGCAATAATACCGGCATACATGACATAAACCCTGTCGGCGATGTTGGCCACTACGCCGAGATCATGGGTGATATATAGAACCGACATGGATCGCGTTTTCTGAATAGACCCAAAGAGCATCAAAATCTGTGCCTGTACGGTCACATCAAGGGCGGTCGTGGGTTCGTCGGCAATAATCAAATCGGGATTACATGCCAGGGCCATGGCGATCATGACCCGCTGTCTTTGCCCGCCGCTGAGCTGGTGGGGATAGTCATTGAGCCGTTGTTCGGGTGAGGAAATGCCGACGTCTTTCAGGAGCTGAATGCAGCGTTCATGGAGCGCCTCGGCCCCTATGTTTTTATGGATGCTGACGGCCTCTCCGATCTGGTCGCCGATGGTAAAGACAGGATTCAGCGATGTCAGGGGTTCCTGAAAGACCATGGCAATATGATTTCCGCGAATCTTCTGCATCTCTTCTTCGTCGAGTTCCAGGAGGTTTTGGCCTGCAAACAGGATTCTGCCGCCTGCTATTTCCCCGGGTGGTGTTGCAATAAGGCCGAGTATGCTGAGCGCAGAGACCGTTTTACCGCATCCGGATTCACCTACAAGACAGACCGTCTCTTCTCGCCGGACATCAAAACTGATGCCGTCCACGGCCCGGGCGCGCTCGCCGTTACTTTTAAAGTATACTTTTAAATCCTGTATAGAAATCAGGCTATCATTGGTCATTGGTCATTAGTCACTTGTTACTTGTCAATCTTCAATCGACAATTCAGTGTCTTTCCCTCAGTTTGGGGTTAAGTACATCCCTGAGACCCTCACCAAAAAGGTTAAAGGAAAGCACAACAATCAGAATTGCGATGCCCGGTATGAAGGTGAGCCATGGCGCATCGAAGATGAAACGTTTGCCGTCTGAAAGGATATTCCCCCAGGTGGCGTGTGGCGGCGGTACCCCGAATCCAAGAAAGCTCAAGCCAGCCTCCGTTAAAATGGCCGTAGCAATACCAATGGTGGCAGAGACCAGCACGGGCGCAAGGGCATTCGGCATCATGTGGCGAAAGATGATTCGATAGTTGCTGACGCCAAGCGCCTTTACAGCCGCCACGAAATCCTGTTCCCTCAAGGAAAGAAATTCAGCGCGGACAAAACGTGTGGCGCCCATCCAGCTGGTCAATCCGATGACAATCATAATATTGTATATACTTGCAGGGAGAATCGCCACCACCGTTAGAATCAGAAAAAAGCTCGGAAAGCAGAGCATGATATCTACTATTCGCATAATCAGTGTGTCGATGGAAACAGCGTTTTTATGGAGAAAACCCTTCCATGACGTCACAGCTTTTTTCCCTGGTATTTTTTTCGTAAAGAAAGAATAAAAGATGTACCCCAGGCCGAAAAATAAAAGTACTGCCCCGGAATAAAAAAGTTTGGTTGCTACCAGGCCGGCGCCCGAAATCAAAAGACACGTCAACAGAATATGGTCGACCCGGATATGATGTTGCCCAAAGTAGCCCGCGATTCCTCCCATAAATATCCCAATGAGCACGGATATCCCCACGGCTACAAACCCGACGGTAAGAGAAACCCAGGCTCCCTGGAGCATTCTAGCAAAAACATCCCGTCCCAGATCATCGGTTCCCATGAGGTAGACGCCCATGTAGGGGACCTCTTCAGCTCGCAAAGAATCAAGATTAGGTTTGGCAAGCGGCGGGCGCAACTTTTCCTGGAGACGAATCAGGGCCGGATCGATTAGAGGGTCAGGACCGGAAGTCAGAAAGAGACCGGTAAGCGCACAGCAGAAAAAAAGGATGAAAATAATGAGTCCCAGAATGGCAAGCCGGTTTTGTCTTAAGAGGACCCAGAACTCCTGCATCCTTGTCCGCTTCGGAGCAAGGGGTTCGTCGAATTGAAAATCCTGGTTAATTCCTTTTTCTCCCATGTTAATCACAGGCGTATCCTCGGATCTACAACAAGGTAAAGAAGGTCAGAAATAAAAGTGCCCGCAAGCACCAGCACGGCTGAAGCAAAGTTGACCGTCAGAATAACAGGGTAATCTCTGGCCAGAATTGCCTCATAGGCCATCCGCCCCATGCCGGGCCAGGAAAAGATGGATTCGATGATGACAGAGCCTCCGATCAGACCCGGCAAAATCAGGCCGAACATGGTCACAAAGGGGAGCAAGGCATTACGCAGGGCATGTTTATAGTAGACCTGCTCCGTCGGAAGCCCCTTGGCACGGGCGGTGCGAACATAATCCTGGCCTTCAACCTCAAGCATCTGGCTTCGAACATATCTGGAAAGAACCGCAATACCACCGGTCGCGCCCAGGACAGAAGGAAGGATTAGATGCCAGATCCTGTCCATGAATATGTGAAGCACGGAAGCGTCTCCGATCCCAAAAGTCTCCATACCGATGACCGGTACATGGAAGTGGGTTACCACCAATATAATCAGAATATAAGCAAAGAAGAAGCCTGGAATCGAAATCAGAAGATAGGATAAGAATGTAGCGCTGCGATCGTAGAGTCGACCCCTGAAAATGGCCGAGCGGATCCCGACGGGAAAAGAAAGGGTCCAGGTGAGGATTGTGCCCACAATAAAGAGAGGGAGACTGTTCAAGAATCGTTCCCATATCTTTTTAAGGACCGGTTGATTGTCTTTCCAGGAAACGGTTTTTCCTGTTAAAAGATTCTGATAAAAGTAGAGGTACTGGACATGGAGGGGCTTATCCAGATGGAACTCTTTTTTAAATCGTTCCACTACTTCAGGTGTGAACTTGGGATTCATGGGGTCCACCTGGCCGGGCTCGCCGGGCGCAAGGTGAATAATTAAAAAAGATACTATTGAGACAAAAAATAGGGTGATGATCTTCTGTATAGCGCTGCGACCGATAAATGATATCATGGGTTATCCTTCATCCAATAAGATGGGAGCCTCCGGGAGCTTTATCCATCTATTAAAATGGAAACTATAACTACCGGTTTTGGTGGGCTTTATCTTTTCATACCTTACATTCCCGGCATCATCGACTTTCTTTATGACGATGCGTTTGTCTAAAACCGCAGTCCACTTGCCCACATAGAGAAAGGTGTAAGGCTGTTCTTCGGCAATAATTTCGTGAAGCCTGTGGCAGTATTCGGCCTGTTGGTCGTGATCATATTCCTGCCTGATCTTGATGATAAGATCGTCGGCTTCATGATTCTTGAAACCGACAAAATTGAGCTGATAAGGATTTGTCTGGCTAGAATGCCATATCTGATACAGATCAGGATCAATTCCCATTTGCCAGCCCAGAATCAGGGCGTCAAAATCTGCCTTGTTCACGCGTTCCTGGATAAATACTGACCATTCTAAAAGATCGGTTCGAACATCGATGCCGATCTGTTTCCAAGCGTCCTGGGCAATTGCCAGTATGGCTTTGCGGAGATCGTTGCCGCTGTTGGTGATGAGGGTGAATTTTAGTCTTTCACCGTCCTTTTCAAGCCACCCCGCTTTATTGCGCTTCCAACCGGCCGCCTCCAACAGCGCTAAAGCCCCTTTCGGATCATAGGGAATTGGTTCGATATTGTGGTTATAATAATCGGTCTGTTTGACAAAAGGGCCTGTGATCCGTTTTCCCTGGCCATAAAGCACGTAGTTGAGGATCTTGTCTATATCGATGGCCATGCCCAGGGCCCTTCGTATTCGGGGGTCATCAAAGGGCTTTCGCCTGATGTTGTAACCGATATATGTATAGCCGAAAGCGATGCCGGAAAAGCTTTGGAACCTGGGATCTTTTTCCAGGCGTTTTACCTGGTGCGGTTGAACACTGTAGCTGTCAATGGTGCCGGCATAAAATTCCATTTCCTGGGTCAGAAGATCGGCTATCACTCGAAAGATATATCCTTTGTAGTTCGGCGGCCCCTCCCAGTAGTCATCAAAGCGATCCAGGGCAATGTACTGGTCTGATTTCCATTCGCGGAACCTGAAAGGACCGCATCCGACGGGCTTACGGCTGAATGTGCTCTGGCGCATGGAAAAAGTATCTGAATCTTTTCCAAGGCGAAGGGCTTCCTTTTTGAGTGCCTGCTCGTTGAGCAGATGCTCGGGAAGGATTCCCATGCCCCAGGTTCCGATGGCGGGAGAATAGAGTCGCTTGTAAACGATTTTGATGGTCAACGGGTCAATTACTTTAACAGTTTTGACCGGTTCGTAATCCGCTATGCGCGGGGAGAGATTTTTCGGATTCATGATCGATTCATAGGTAAATTTGACATCATATGCATCAAACAGGTGGCCGTCATGAAATTTCACCCCGGGCCTTAAGTGAAACATCAGAGTTGGATTGTGCTCAAAGGCGGGTAACAGTTCGTCGGCATATGCTGCCAATTTTTCCTTTCCGAGCCGTGGTTCTGTTCTCAGGTAGTCCTCGCCTTGAAAAGATTCAAAGTAATCATTGCCCAGAAGAAGTGAAAGGTTTTGAAAAAGACCCTGATCGACCCGGTTCAGAACCAGCTTTATTCCGGCAGCCGCCGCTACGCTGATTTTTATATCTTTTTTCTTTTTTCCATTATTTGGATCTTTCTCGTGTCTGATCACCGAAAAATTCCGGGGAGGAATGACTGAAATTTCAGTAATACTGTCCAAAGAATCTCTGAGCCCCGGCCATGTTTCGTCCCCCTTTTTCTTGGCTTCTTTGATATAATCCGCCACCTCTTGAGGGCTTGCCTTACCGAGTCCCGGTATGCTGAAGGATTCATTTACGTAAAAAAAAGCTTCTTCATAGACATCCCAGGAGGTGGCCAGGCGCCCTCTAAAGCGCAATTGCTCATCTCTATCAATGAGCCCCTCGAAGACCATGTCTTCGATATTGCTGCTGGCCGAATCGGCCGAGAGGATGGGGTTCAGGATGCTGGCATCACCAATGGATCCGATAATGTATTTATCGAGACGTTCGGGATTTCCCCTTGTCTGTTGCTCGTAGGTGGGCACCCAGAAATAGGACTGAAGCAAAACAAGGATCAGAAGCACGGGGGCGAGTATGAGGACTCGTCTTGTGGTCATAATGGTTGCAGAATTTAGGTCTCAGAATTTAGATATAACTGTGACTTATTCGGCCGGCGCTGGTTCTGGCAAAGATTGTGTCTTCTTTGGTTGAAGGTCTGCAATCATATCATCAATGGCATCAATTTTCTGTTTGATCATGTCAGCCTGGGGTTTATCGACGTCAAGTTTGGAAGCCTGTGTAAGATAAACTTTTGCATCCTTAAGATTGGAAATGGTTGCTTTGCTGGCAGCAACATCAGCCTTGTACAGCAGAATCATCAGCTCGATGTTGTTCAGACGGGCATGAGCAGCCTCGATGGGAGTATCAGAGGTTGCATACGACAGCGCTCTGTTCAAATATTTCTTGACACCTTTAAAATCCGGCATGCCCGACACTTCAAGCAGCATATCGGCCTTTGCTACATAATAGTCGAAAATAAGCGGAAAGACGTCTGTTCTGGAATAAACATCTTTGATTGGATCCGGAGGCTGAGCTCCGGGGAGCGAAATAAGCAGCTCTTTGCCCATTGGGGAGAATTTTCCCTGCCAGATTTCAACTGCGCCGTGTGCGGCACGAAGATAATAGTTGTTCATGTTTTGCATGCTTGTATGGATAATAAGTGCGACCAGAACAACAAAAGCTGCAATCAGATATTTTACGGCCTTTTTGAAGGGATCGGGACTTATTGTATCATCATAATCAGGAGGGCCATATGTTACGGATACATCCGGCTCGGCGGCCTTTTCGACAGCGGCTTTTTCTGCGGCAGTCTTTTCAGCAGCGGCCTTGATCTCCGCTGAATCAAACTTTTTAAACAAAATTTCCTTGATCCGTCTGGTTTCTTCTTCTGATCCTGAAACTAAAGGAGGCGCAACAAAATCCTTCAGATACTTTTCATCCGGACCAACGGTGAAAATCTTTTCAGGTTTCCAGGTATCGAATTTTTTATGAATGAGATCTTTTGCAGAAACTTTCTTCTTTTTTGGTCTGGGAGCAGCTTTTTTGGCCCGAACAGGGGTCGTCTTTTTGACTTTTGTTGGGGCCTTTGCCTTCGGAGCAGACTTTGCTTTAGGGGCCGCTTTTTTTGCTGTTGCCGTCTTTTTCTCGACTTTTATTTCTTCATCCTTTTTTGTGGATGCGCTTTTCGTTTTTTTTGAAGTCGATTTCAGCAAACTTTCTTTTCCCATAAAAAACCCCTTTGAAATTATGAAACATTAAGCATATAATAAAAATTTATAAACAAACCGCTCATGCCAAGTATCGTATATATGATCAGGTCGATTTTGTAAACATTTTTATGGATGATGGATTGGCTGAAACGCACAAGACGAGATGAGGGAAAATGCCTCCTGATAGTTTAAAAACAAAAAAGGAACGCCTGGTTTCATTGCTGAAACAATTCGAGGCACTGATTGTTGCATTCTCAGGTGGTGTTGACAGCACATTTCTGTTGGCCGTGGCCCATGAAACGCTGAAAAAGAATCTGGTTGCAATAACAGCAAAATCACCTGTACATCCGGCACGGGAAAACCAAGCCGCAACAGCCTTCGCTCAAAACCTGGGGGTTCAGTATATGGTTTTACAATCGAGGGAGATGAGCCGACCGGACTTTAAGGCCAACACAAAGGATCGATGCTACATATGCAAAAAATATCTTTTCGAGGATTTGTTGAAGATTGCTAAAGACAGGGGGATTGAACATGTGGCCCATGGCGGCAATGTTGATGATCTTGAAGATTTCCGTCCCGGGTTTGCCGCCGCTTATGAGATGGAAATTAAGGCACCGCTGGTTGATGCGGGGCTGAACAAGGATGATATCCGCGCTCTCTCAAAGCAGATGAATCTAAATACATGGAACAAGCCGCCCATGGCATGCCTTGCCACCAGAATCCCCTATGGAACGCCCATAACAGAAAAAGCCCTTAACATGGTGGATCAGGCCGAACTTGCCATATTGAGCCTCGGTTTTACTACCTGTCGCGTAAGGCTGCACGGCAATGTGGCCAGGATAGAGGTCGATCCCGTGGAAATTGAAAGGGTTCTTGAGAAAGGCAACAGATCCGCCATTATCGGGAAATTGAGGGAAATCGGCTTTTCCCATGTGGCTCTGGATATGGAAGGCTATCAGCAGGGGAGTATGAACAGAGTTCTTTAGTTGCAATAGTTCAGCCACAAAGCCACCAAGACCCTAAGACTATAATATGATTCTTTTAATGCCATTTTTAACCCGTCTGCCGTGCCGGCACAGGCAGGTAAGAGGCACGTTAAAATTGACCTGTCTGCCGTGCCGGCACAGGCAGGCAAGAAACCCAAAATGATAATTAATAATTAACAATTAATTATTAATTATTAATTATCTCCCCTCTTCTTTGTGGCTTTGTGACTTAGTGGCTGAACTGTTACCTTTAGTTTAAAATCATAAAATAGCCCTTTTGATGTTTTTTCGGTTTCAATATTAATCCTATTGTAATATAGACAAAATTCAGCCAATATTGATGGGCTTCCTGCTCGGAGAGATTCGGGCAAAAATCAAATGAGAGGAGTAAAAATATTATGAAAAAGCTTTTGATTTTCATCATAGCAGTTTTTATGCTAGCTTCCGAATCCGCCGCCGCTGATTTCTACCAGTTTCACTTAAGTGCCGGCAGGTCATCTATCAATGCCGGCCTTGATGCAAGGCGATATATCAATTCAGGGTATTTAAAAACCGGCATTGGCGGTATCTATGTTAGCAATGATGATGAAGAATACACTATCGCCAATGTTAAACTGGCGGTGGGGAATGAAACCTTATATCCCGGTCTAAGATGCGATTTGGGATTTAAGGGCTTGATAGGAAGCGTAGAAAAGGAACAAAATGAGGGTGATATAGGGGCCATCGGCTTTTTTGGTTCAGTAGCATATATCCTTTCCGAAAGAATTTCGCCCATACCCATAGAAATTTCAGCAGGTGTTTGCTGGGTCCCGGACATGCTCTCTTTTACAGATCTGGATAACTACCTGGAAATAAACGCCGGTATCGGAGTTTATATTGTTGATAACGCAGCTATTGTTCTTTCCTACAAACACTTTGATATTCGCATGGATAATGACCCTGGGGAGTGGAAAATGAAAGATGGGGTGGCATTGATCGGGTTAGAGCTGACGTTTTAAGAAAGAGCATAGCTCGCTTTCATGAAATATTCAAGTTAGTTGAGGGGCCTCAAACAGTCAGCTCTTTTACATTTTATCACCAGTTGGCTCAAACAATTTATTGAGAAGTTACATTATTAACAAAAGGAGGAAAAAATGAGAAAACTTATTGTTGTTGCATTGTCGATTGTATTAATTATGGGTGTTGGTATAGGCAGTGCGTTGGCTCAACAAAACAGCCTGAAGAAAGGGGTCATCGGCATTTCTGTTGGGCTGGGAAATAGTGTTTTCGGCGATACTCACGATAGTGTCATCGATGTTACTGGCAAATATCTGATTTCTAATGATATGGCCCTGCTTGCCGGAATCGGGTTCGAGACACACAGTGGAGATGCAGACGGCTCATATTTAGGTTTTACATTCGGTGCAAGAAAATACCTGGATACGGATGATTTTGTTCCGTTTATTGAGGGTAAGCTGTCGTATATAACAGAAGATGTGGGGGATGACACAGATACCATAGACATATCGGTCGGCTTCGGTGCGGAATATTTCATGCACAAGCAGTTCAGCGTTGAGGCAAGTGTAGGTATCGGCTTTGGTGTTGTGGATAATAATACTACAAATCAAGATGATGTTTATCTCGGCACCCGCACAATCGGGATAAAAGCTAATTTCTATTTCTAACCCTTATTTCTCATCCTGATTGAAGAGGGATTCACTTGTAACCTAAATCCTGCAAGCGTCGAGTTTGCCGGAGATACAAGGCAGCAAGCACGCAGCTGTAGTTATCTACCGCAAGTGCTTGCTAACGCAGTAGATCCGGTGAGATCGGCGCTCCCGAAGGGTAAACAATCTTGAAAATATCTTGAAAAAGTGCCGCATTAATTTTGATGAATAAACTATCTGATTTAAATCCACTCAACACACTGTATATATTTGCAATTTAAACTCTTTCAAGATTGTTTATGCAGGTTTTAGGTGTAAAGCATCAGGGGTAAAGCCGTCCCGCCACGATCGGGACCGCGAACCCCTGATAATCCCGTCTGGCGGGACAAATTGGCGGATCAGACTCGTAAGAAATACGGATCAAGCTGATATTTTCAAACTGAATTTTTTGGTTTTAGGCTCGAAGGACACTGCTCCGTCTGAAACAAATGCCCGTTCCATAAAGGTAATTTTACCGCTCCTTTCCATTAAAACAATTGAAGATGAATGCGTTCCGTAAAATCTGCTTGTTATAAACAGAGAAGAAAGAATGCGTTCCCATTTGTATCCAACCCCGGTGTCCGGCAGCATGCTGTCCGGCGGGTAAGAACTATCCTTTAGAATGCCGAATATGTCTTCAGGGTTTATTTTTTCTTTATCCACAAGCAGTCTTCCAAGATCAGCCTTTCCTTTTTCTACCTTGGGCCATGGCGTGTCAAGAAGGTGATTGCTTAGTCCGTACATGCCGGGTTTTATCCTCTGAATGCTGTCCCCCCTGTTTGAATAATATAAAAGTCCGGACATGTCTCCCACAAGAAGGTTGAATCCATTATACCTGTGCCCCATAGATTTGACGTGCTCAAGATAGCTTTTTGGAGATTCTTTTGAGGCCAGAAAGTCGCTGACAAGAAAACCCCGGGAAGGCGCATTCGCAATCCGTACAGCCGGTTCCCTGAAATTGGTGATGGCGGCAATACGGCCGGTTCGGGTTATCCCGAGCCACGTTCCAGTATGCTTTAGATCGCGGCCGGCAAGGATATCAGGCGCATCATCCCGGAAAGCAAGCGGCTCTGTCGGGCGGTTATAAAATTCGTCCCGGTTGGCAGCTAACACCATCCGATAAACAGGATGCATGTCATAGGATAATAAGATCAAACACATTTTGCCTCCATTGACCTTAAGAGTCTTTGCATGATATTAGATCCGGCTTTAAGAGTCAATGCTGCCGAAACTTTCCTCGGAAAAGGCGACCCATCAACTTTCTCTGGCATTTTGGCATTTTAAACAAACGTATTGTTTGTTTTGTCTTTTTTTCCTTTACTTGATTGCCTATTGTTGCTACAAGTTATTTAATCTAAAAACAAAAACCTGATGAATTCAACTCTTACGAATTCATCAACAAACTATACAAAAGTTTAAGGGAGACTAACTAAGATGAACATCAGCAGAAGATTGGGTATATTGGTAATTTTTGCTGTGCCGGCCATAATTGGCGGCGGAATTATTTACGCTATTTTTGGCAACTATGTTCCGGTTTTCGTGTATGAAATTCTTCTTTTATTGGTAGCCGGCGGGTTTGCCAGCAAGTAAAACGCCTGTCTTTCAACTTTGCGCGATACCTTTCTCGAATATAGCTACGGCATTCCTGCTTCTTTAACGGGAAAGGGAATGCCGTGGATCTTTTTGCAAAAGCATTTTTTTTCGGTTTCAGTGGAATTGGACGAAATCTCCTATTTGAGGTATAATGCGAGATAAAACTTCCCCTAGTATGATTTTGTGGTTTTTTCTGGCCCTTTTTCTTGTTTCAGCTTTCATGCTTGGCTGGCTTTTCTGGCCATTCATATCTGTTATTGTTCTTGCTGCTGTTGTAACCGGCATTTTCAAACCTGTTTACAATTTTTTAATAAACAGAAAAATAAGGCCTCTTTTCTCATCGCTTTTAACCTGCGTTCTTATATTTATTATCCTGTTTATCCCGACGTTCCTTTTTGTGGGCATACTGTCAAAAGAGGCTTATGGTCTGTATCTTATGGGAAAGGGTGGAGTAATCAGCGACCAGATCAAGACGCTTTTTGAAAGCAGCAGGATTCTTGACAAAACAAACTTTATACTTTCAAATTTCAATATAGATATTACAGGTGAAGAACTCAATAAAGCGATTTCAGAACTGGGTAAAGTTGTCGGCCTTTTTTTATTTCAGCAGGCCAGTTCCATCGCCTCGAATGTGCTCAAATTTCTTGTATACTTCTTTTTTATGCTCCTTGTCATCTACTATCTTTTAATTGACGGTGACAGGCTCATTTCGTTCATCATCGACCTTTCCCCTCTGCCCAATGATCAAGATGAAAAACTGTTTCAAAAATTTAAGGATATGGCCGGCGCCGTTCTTGTCGGTAATGGACTGTGCGGTATGATTCAGGGTGTGCTGGGCGGTATAGTTTTTTCGCTGTTCGGTTTAAAATCAGCGTTCTTGTGGGGCGTCATTATGAGCCTGCTTGCTTTTCTTCCCATCGTAGGCATAGGAATTGTATTTATTCCTGCGGCCGTTTATCTTATTTTAAAAGGGCGGATTGCGGCAGGGATATTTTTTGTCGTCTTTTATATTATACTTTCCGGCGGCATCGAATACCTGTTAAAACCCAAACTAGTGGGTCAACGTGTCAAAATGCATACGCTGCTTGTATTTTTTTCAATAATCGGGGGATTGAAACTATTCGGAATCCTTGGTATTATTTACGGCCCTCTCGTTGCAACCGCGTTTTTGACATTAACGGACATTTATTATGCCAGTTACCAGCAACTGATTGATCCTGCCAGAGATTGAAGTCAGATAATTGTTTAAAATGCTTTGAGTATCAAAAAATTAAAACTCATTGCCATATGGCACAAATATAGGCGGAGAAACCCAAAAGTGCCTAAAGTTTGAAGTGACCTGCCCGCCAATGCCTATCTGCTCTTAACTCTTTAGCTGTCTTAAGCAATGAGACGGAGGATAGAAGACAATGT
>JAUVVL010000099.1 GCA_030604635.1 Desulfobacteraceae bacterium | reverse complement strand
AGTGAAATGATTTCCGAAATTTCACAGAGGTGGAATACTCGTCTCGAGAAATGATCGTTTTCGGTTAGAGATAGAATTACTGAAACTGTAATTTAAATAATCCGTATTTTCCAATCGGGTGGAATTTATTCCGTCTTTCCCTATTCGTTTAGAAATAATTCCGTATTTTCCCATTCGTCCGGAAATAATTCCGCTCACTAACTAGATGGGTGACCAATTCACATGATCTTCTTTCTTTCCTGTTGACATGATACTAATATGTGATACTATATTATCATGAATAAAAAGCAACGACAGACGCTACAGAAAATATTTGAAAAACCGGAGCGTTCGGATATTTCATGGAATGATATTGATGGATTATTTATAGCTCTTGGCGCTGAAGTGACCGAAGGCAAAGGATCACGCGTACGGGTGGCGCTTAATGAGGTTCGTGCTGTTTTTCACCGGCCCCATCCTAAGCGAGTGACAAACAAAGGGTCTGTAAAGTCTGTGCGAAGATTCTTGATAGAATCGGGGGTGAAACCATGATGGAATATAAAGGATATTTTGCAAAAGTTGAATTTGATGATGATGCCAACATATTTCATGGCGAAGTTATCAATTTAAGAGATGTGATTACATTTGAAGGTGAAACAGTAAAAGAGCTTAAGCAGGCTTTTCAGGATTCAGTTGACGATTATCTGGATTTTTGTGCCGAGCGGGGCGAGGACCCCGAAAAGCCTTACTCTGGTAAGTTCGTTGTGCGCGTTGAACCAGAGCTTCATAAGAATATTACAATAGAAGCTCGAAAAGCAGGAAAAAGTCTAAATGTATGGGTTAGTGATGCGATATCTAAGGCATTGAAGGATATCACCCAACAAGGGCATTCATTCTGACCGTAAAAACCTGGCGTCTTTTACGGCAGGTGATGTCCGCCGTTGGATTTCAATAATAATTGGGTGCAAGGTCGCTGAAACAACTATCCTAAGGAGGTTAATATGAAAAGAATTACTATTATCTTGTTGGTTTTGACAGTTTTTGGTACGGCTGCATGGTCCCAGATGGGTGAAGGCATGATGGGCAGATCAACTCAGCAATTATACCCACAATCATATTCGCAGGAAGAAAATGACAAACTTGATGAACTGATACGCATAAGCCGTGGCGGACAACTTTATGACAATTGGTGGAAAACCACGATTGATACGGAGAAACCCAAAAAAGACCACCCGCTATGGAAGGAACAAAGCACTAACAATCGGAGTGGATATGATACTTATCGGTGCAAGGAGTGTCATGGTTGGGACTATCGTGGTAAGAACGGCGCCTATGGCAAGGGGTCTCACTACACCGGATTCAAAGGGGTGTATGAGGCAGCTAAGAAAATGTCCATAAAGGAACTTGATAACGTAAACAAGAGAGGCGCCCAAAAAAAACACGATTTTACAGAATATATTGGTAATAAAGAGATCGCTGATCTTGCACTTTTTATGAAAAAAGGACTTATTGGCACAAGCAAATTTATAAATAATGAAGGTTTGCCCATAGGAGGTAATCCAAGGACGGGAAGCTATATTTTCAGGAGAAACTGTACTCACATGTGCCACGGTACGGTAGGTATAGGAATAAATTTTGGAGACTCTGAAAAGCCTGAGTTTGTAGGCACCGTAGCTTACAAGAACCCTTGGGAATTCATTCACAAGGTTAGAAATGGTCAACCCGGCACAAGGATGCCTTCAGCAATTATCAATGATTGGAGCGAAAAAAATATTCTTGACCTTTTGAGCTTTGCACGCACTTTACCCAAGGATACATCAGAAATTGGCTGGGGGGGACGTTTTAGAGGGGGTATGGGGCACCACGGAATGATGCATGGAGATTACCGCCCCGGTAGTGGGAGAGGTTTCGGCCCAAGCTTGGAATGATATAGAGAATATTTGTAAGTTCATCCCTGAAGGGAAGCCATCGAATCTCGAAGCGAATAGGGATTGATCTTTCGGTGGGGGTTTGTTGGTTAGGTGCCTCGTGCAAAAAGAAAAAAGTGATATGCATTGCACGTCTTATTGCTTTGGTCTTTTCAATATGAATTTAAGGGTAAATTAGGATATGGAAATTGCGCTGCTAAATGACATTGTCATTATATTTGGACTGGCTATTGCTGTCCTCTTTATATGCCATCGATTTCGCGTGCCGGCGGTTGTGGGATTCCTCCTCACGGGAATATTCGTCGGGCCTTACGGATTTGGGTTGGTAAAGGCAGTTCATGAAGTTGAAATTCTTGCTGAAATCGGTATTGTGTTATTGCTTTTTACCATCGGGATCGAGTTCTCACTTGAAAGGCTGCTACAAATCAGGAAATCCGTCCTGATGGGCGGCTCGCTTCAGGTGTTGCTGACCTTTTTGGCTACTTTGTTCATAGCCAGGCGGTTTGGCCAAGCTTTTGGCGAGGCGGTCTTCATCGGGTTTCTCGTAGCCTTGAGTAGCACGGCGATTGTACTCAAACTAATCCAAGAAAGAGCCGAAGTTGATAGTCCACACGGGCGTACGACTCTTGGCATCCTGATCTTCCAGGACATTATTATTGTTCCTATGATCTTGGTCACCCCGCTACTGGCTGGTGCAACAGGGAATTTAGGTGAATCCGTCCTCGTTCTTCTGGCCAAAGGAATCGGTATAATCCTGTTGGTGATAATCAGCACTAAATGGATTGTGCCCCAAGTATTGTATCAAATCGCAAGAACACGCAATCAAGAAGTTTTTTTATTAAGCGTGGTTGTAATATGCCTTGGTGTTGCGTGGCTAACTTCAAAGGCAGGACTATCCCTTGCCCTGGGTGCGTTTTTAGCAGGATTGATCATTTCCGAATCTGAATACAGCCATCAGGCACTCGGGAATATTTTACCCTTTCGGGATGTCTTTACAAGCTTCTTTTTTGTTTCCATTGGTATGCTGCTGGATGTAGGCTTCCTTTTCCAGCAACCGGGAACCATTGCGCTGATCGCTTTGGGAGTTTTGGTTTTAAAATCTATCATTGCCTGTTTTGCAACAGTTTTATTAGGATTCCCTTTTCGCACTTCAATCCTGGTTGGCCTTGCACTCAGTCAGGTTGGTGAATTTTCTTTCATTCTATCCAGGACCGGTGTTGAACATGGTTTGCTTGCCGGAAATATTTATCAGATGTTTCTGGCTTTCTCTGTACTTAGCATGGCAGCGACACCATTCATTATAACACTGGCGCCACGCGCAGCCGATATTATCCTGCGGTTGCCGCTGCCAAAAAGGTTAATATCGGGTTTTTATCCTGTTTCAGAGATAAAGGTTAAGGGTAAGAAAGACCACCTTATTATAATCGGCTTTGGAGTCAATGGTAGAAATGTAGCACGAGCCGCACGGTTATCAGGTATCCCCTATGCAGTCATTGAAATGAATCCTGAAACAGTGAGGAGCGAACAAGCACAGGGTGAACCGATTTATTATGGCGATTCAACCCAGGAGGTCGTACTTCAGCACGCAAACATTAAAGATGCGAGAATAGTTGTAACTGCAATTAATGATCCGGCGTCAACCCGTAGAATTACCGAAATCATTCGGAGACTTAATCCAAAGGTTCATTTGATTGTACGGAGCCGTTATCTCCAAGAGATGAAGCCTTTGTATGAATTGGGAGCTAACGAGGTCATTCCGGAAGAGTTTGAGACATCAGTGGAAATCTTTACCCGGGTTTTGACAAAATATCTTATCCCCAGAGATAAAATCGAAGCGTTGGTCGCTGAAATACGATCAGATGGTTACGAAATGTTTCGAAGCCTTTTCAAAGAGTCGTCATCTTTTTCCGATTTAAACCTTCAGCTTCCCGATGTTGAAATCAGTACGTTGAGGGTTGTTGAAAGATCACCTTTAGTTGGAAAAAGTTTAGCTGAAATTGAGCTTAGAAAGAAATATGGAGTTACCGTATTGGCAATACGTCGGAACTCACAAATATTGTCCAATCCACACGGAGATATACAACTTTGTGTAAACGATGTTCTTTTTGTCCTTGGACCACCAGATAGGGTCGCCGAGGTCGCTGGTTTATCCCAAAATCCAGAAGAAGGGGATGCAAGTTAATGAATCCAATATTTTATGCAGTGATTAGCACAATTTTTCGCCTTAAGCGGACATGTCCTAAATGTAAAAGAGACCAAGTTATCCCTGCGAGCAAAAGACTGGAAAATGTGCGTTGTAAATTCTGCGGCGCAGATATACCACCACGCAAGTAGTTTATGATGTCCAACAACCACGAGAGTTTAACGAGTCAGGTCTGTTAAAATGCACCTAACAATGGGTTCAACCTGAATGCCAACAGTACGGCGGTTTTAGAAATGCACTGTGCAATGGGGGTCGGGCCACAGGAACATGTTGATATAATATAAAACGTTTAATATTTGCGTCAAATAAGGCCTTAGAATGACATTTTGAGGGTCCAAAACACACGTTTAAGAGAAACTCGGCGTTCGGGCAAAAAGCCGTAAGGTTGGGGACGGGGGGGCATATCAACTTCGTGAAGCACAGGCTGCTTACAATAGTGATTTTACCCCTGAAAAGGACGTTTTAAGAGCCAAAAACACCTATTTTTGGAGCGTTTATCCATAAATATAAATCAGATAGTATGGCCGACCCCAAATATGTACGCTTGTATTTTGTCAAGGCGTGGATTCAGGCCCTCTTCTCGATTGCCTAATAAAATATTTCTTGCAATAAATGAACAATTAATTCAAGATATTAAAAGTACAATAAAGAGTCAAAACAATAACTTTCTATCATATTTTCTGTGCAACTATCACAAACAATTATAGGAGGTAAAAATGAATAAGACAGGCAAATTTGTTTTTTTAAATCTATGTATCTCTATAATTTTTTGTTTTGGCACCGTTTACGCACAGGACAGTTACCAGGCTGAAGTTTCGGCCAAATACTATAGTTCTGAAGACGATGATAATATTGAATACAAAATATACGGTGTCAATGCGGCGGTATATTTTTCAAAAGTAGATACGACCGGTCATCCCCTCGCTGAGGCCGCTTTTCTGGAGCGCATTGGGAGCATCGAAGTAATTGCGGGAACAAAAGAATATAAAGAGGAACCTAATGCTGAAGCAGACGGACCTCTATACGGAGTGGGGGCTACATTTATGAATCCAAAGTTGCCGATTTCCTTTCAAGCAAGTTTTATTACATCAAAGCTTGAATTTGACTCGCCATCAGATGGCGACGCGACAAAGGAACTCTACGAATTTGGGCTTGGTTACTTTATTACTAATCGTCTAATTGCGGAGCTCATATATGGGTATAGTGAGGAGGAACTATCTATTTCTGGTATGCCAAATATAACTACAGAGTACAATAACTATGAGTTATCTGCAAAATACGTTAAAGTACTGGTTGACGGCACTGCTTTTAACATTGAAGGTGGCCTTGTACTAAGGCAATTTGATAAAGGGGCCGAAGATGGATCAAATACAATTTTTAAGGTTTTGTGTGATTATTACATTAATCAAAAAGTTAGTATAGGTGCTGGTTTTGAAATTAATACAGGAGACTACAAGGGTGATGAAGGAAAGACCTTTGCTATGGATTTTAAAGCCTTTGTACTTCCACGTATTTCAATTAATGCTGGATTTGAAAAATTTCTTGCTGACAATGATGGGGGGGCAGATAAAGAGTCTTTACAAGTTACACTTTCAGCTCGTTTCTAAACATCGATATTCTCTGCATAACACAACTATATGATTTTTAAAATAATCTTTCAGTGCGCGCAGCATAAAGAATCCTGGCCCATAGGACCAGGCTTTGGTTTGCCCTTGAAAGGGGCTGCTCTCCTGCAAGCCGGGCAAGTTAGAAGTGCCTAAAATGAGCTAAAGTGCCTAAAGTTATGGAGTCGCTTTGCTCCGCTGATTTTATAAATTGATAGAATTCCTTAACTTTAGCTCACTTTAAACTTTAGTTCACTTCAAACTCTTGCAGCGTTTCTTCAGGCAGAGCTGGATAACTCTGACCTGGCCCACAGGACCAGGTTTTCAAGATCAAAATAAAATGTGTATTATTTGGTAAGGAAATGCGTTTCGTTATACAGGAACATCACGCTCGTCAACTTCACTACGATTTTCGGCTGGAGATAGCAGGGGTCTTGAAGTCGTGGACCATACCCAAAGGCCCTTCTTTGAACCCGGCTGATAAGAGACTGGCAATCATGGTGGATGACCACCTTCTGGAATACTTTGACTTTGAAGGAATCATTCCCGCAGGTCAATATGGAGCGGGTGCAGTAGTTGTCTGGGATTTTGGAACCTACAGCCTTCTTGAAAAAGACGATCCAGTGAAGGCCCTTGAAAAGGGAAAGATTGTGATGGAACTTCACGGTAAAATCCTGAAAGGAGGCTTCACTTTGGTCAAAATGAAAGGACGTGGTGAAAAGAACTGGTTGCTGATCAAGAAAAGAGACAGGCACAGCCAGGACAATTGGATTCTCCAGCAGGCGCTGACAGAGGAAAAGAAAAGCAGCCTCCGTGAAAAAGAGCCGCCATGCAAGGCGCATTAATAGCAAATCATTGGACTTTGATTGAAGCTTGACAGTTTGTTAACAAAAATGTATTTTTTTTGAATCAATAACGTGGATGTAATTTTCTGTAAATTTCCACTGAAATGGTTCTGGCAATAACAATTATAATTGGTGTGATATGAAATTTATCAAATTATTAAGTTTTTTCGCTATCCTTATTTTTGTCGTGGCGGGCTGCGCTACTGTTACCCCCCCTCCGGCCCAAGTTGAGGCTCCGGTATCCCGCATAGAACAGCAGAGAGCACAAAAAGAGCTCAGTATTCCAAAATTAAAGACCTACAAACGAAAAATCGCAGTCGGCCGGTTTACTAACGAAACCAGATATGGCAGGTCTCTTCTGCGCGACGGCGACCTTGACCCACTGGGCAAGCAGGCTTCCGACATGCTTATGAGCCGTCTCATCGCATCAGGGAAATTTATAGTTCTTGAGCGTCCCGATCTGTCAAAAATAATGCGTGAACAAACCATCGTGAAGGATTTTAACCTTGTTGGGAGCGATACCCTTGTCATGGGCTCCGTAACCGAGTTCGGCCGTTTTCATGCTGGCAAGAAAGGGTTCTTGAGTAAGACCAAGAAACAGATCGCCCGGGCCAAAGTCGAGATTCGCTTGGTTGACGTACATAACGGACACGCTTTTTTCTCGGCAACCGGCAGCGGTGAATCTGATACCGAATCCGGGGAAGTCGCCGGATTCGGCAGCACCGCAGACTATGATGCAACATTGAACGACCGTGCCATCGCCGCAGCTGTTTCGGATGTGCTGAATGACATTGTGTCAAAGTTGGAGGAGCGGCAGTGGCGGACGGATATTCTTCAAATCGAAAACAACCAGGTCTTTATCAGCGGTGGAAAACGCCAGGGTATTAATATCGGCGATGTTCTCTCTGTTATGCTCGAAGGCAAGAAAGTAAAGAGCAAGCAGACCGGATTCGAAATTACCTTGCCGCCTAAGAAATTGGGCGAGCTCCGTGTTGTCAGTCAATTTGGCGACTCCGAGGCAAATGAAGGCTCGGTCTGTAAAATCATCAAGGGTTCATTCATAAATAAGCCCCGTAAAAAACTGTTTGTAGCCGAAAGGAAGGAGGGCAAATCATGAAACGTATGCTCGTCTTTTTTTCCATTACGATTCTGGTATATGGGTGCTCTTACCCTACCAGCGGGGTCCGGGTCATAGACGACCGTCCAAGTATCGTGATACAAAACGCCCCTATAGGATCTTTTCTGCTCGTGGACGGCCTAAACATGGGCAAGGCCGGACTTTATGATGGGCGGGAAAGGGCGCTGCTTCTTGAGCCCGGAACCCACCAGATTGAAGTGATGAGCCAGGGCAATGTGATCCATTCGGAACGTGTGTTTCTTGGGGAAGGCGAATTAAAAACGCTCAAGGTTCACTGAAATGAGAGCAAAAGTCATCATATTGATTATGTTCATGGCCTTTGGTGTCCTTGGATGTGGCCCTTCCACCAAGTACCATTGGGGTAATTACGAAAACTCGCTCTACCGTTACTATAAGAATCCTGCCGAAGTGGAAAAATTGGCTGAAGCCCTGGCCGAGATTATCGAGAAGGGGGAGCGAGATGGCAAGGTACCCCCGGGCATTTTTGCTGAGTACGGTTATCTTCTTTTTATTACAGGGAATACAGGGGAAGCGGTCGCCTATTTCGAAAAAGAGAAAAACATTTGGCCGGAATCCAGCATGTTGATGGATAAAATGATCGCCACGACAAAGGCCGCTGATAAAAAAAAGACTAAATGAAATTCCAGTTAGACTTCTTATGGAGGAGCCGATTGATGACTAGGAAATCGCCATTTTTCATAGCCTTATGTCTTATATTGTTGACCGGCTGCGTAGCATCAATTCCCAAAAAGGACTATACAAAGTTTCGTACCGAAGATCCCAAGTCAATCCTGATTGTTCCGGTTGTAAACCGGAGCATAGACGTGGACGCACCTGACTATTTCCTTTCCACCGCCACCCTGCCTCCTGCAGAACGGGGTTACTACATCTTTCCTGTAAACTTGGTCAAGCGGCTACTTGAAGATGATGGGCTTTCCGACGCGGACCTGGTGCACTCTGCCGACCCGACCCGGGTTGCGGAATTGTTCGGTGCAGACGCCGTCCTTTATATATCTATCCTGCAATGGAACGCAAAGTATCTGGTCCTTTCTACCACCGTGACCGTACAGTTTGCTTACAGCCTCAAGAGCGGAAAAACAGGCGAGACGTTCTGGGAGCACTCTGAAACGATGGTTTATTCGCCCCAGCAGCAGCAATCATCCGGTAGCCCTCTTGCGGACTTGATAGCTCAACTTGTATCCGCCGCCATTACAAAGGCTGCTCCAAACTATGTTCCGCTTGCGAGGCAGGCGAACGCAAATGCTGTTACAAGGCCAGGCCAGGGTTTACCCACAGGTCCCTATCATGAGAAATACAAACAAGATATGGATCAGTTTTAAATTACTCCTCGATAGTATGCCAATCGTCTGGCATAAGGTTTGAACACCTGTATAAGATGTGATCTTTCCTTGCCGGATAACGGCTTTAAATTCCGCCCAGTATCAGCCAAGGTTTTGACTTCTTCAGCGGTTGAACAACCGACAATGGTTATATTAATGTCATGGGAGAGCGCATACCGGAGCAACAGTTCCGGGGTTATCCCGAACTTCAAAAGAATATAGTGAGAAGCTCCCAGAACTTTCATGCCGATAACGGCAATCCCTTTTTTCCTGGCAGCAGGTAATGTTGATGTTAAAAAACCTCCCAGGACTCCTTCGACAGGATTGACAGGAATCATGACCGCATCCACCGGCCAGTCTGTCAGAGCTCTGGTCAGAATGTCAGGATCATGATGTCCGGTGACACCGATGAAGCGTACCTTTCCTGATGCTCTTGCTTCTTCAAAGGCCTCCAGCGCCCCTCCTGGGCCCGAAATCGTTCTGAGATCATAAGATGTCCTGACATCATGAATCTGCCACAAATTAAGATAGTCTGTCCCCAGCCGCGCCAGGGTCTCTTCAAGGTCTGACAAAGCACCTTTCCTGTCGCGGCTGGCCGATTTGCTGGCCTGAAAAATACCGGACCTCATTTTCGGGGATTTGCGCCACACCGAACCATAGTAGACCTCGCTGTCGGCATAAACCCTGGCTGAATCAAAATAGGTGATCCCGCAGTTGATGGCCGCTTTAATTACTTCACGGGCTTCCACAGCTTGACTGTAGGTTCTAAGAACCCCTTCACCGCCCAAGCCGACTTTACCGCATTTTTCTAAAATGGTTGGCAACATAAGCTTTCTTTCTTTTCAGTCAGTTAGCCCGAATTTCTCATGAAGAATTTATCTCCTATTTTACTATAGCAAATTAATATAAACTCCTTCAAGATTGTTTATGCAGGTTTTAGGTTTCAATAAAAGGAATACTGTTGTAGACAAAATATTCTGTTTGTACGTCTTAGGTACTAAAAAGGTTTGAGCAGGCAAAACATGCCCCTGTCGGATCAAGAAAAACATAATAGCAAGGCCATGGAGACCGCGTCTCAGGTGACAGCACTGGTAAATCAGGCCAGGGCCGGGAGCAAATCAGCATTTGAGCAACTTGTGGATTTGTTTCACGAAGATATCTTCCGCATGGTCTATTACCGCACCCGCGCTCGCATGGACGCGGAGGACATTACACAGGAGATTTTCCTGAATGCGTTCAAAAGCCTGTCGAAACTGAAAAAGGTTGAGCAGTTCCGTATCTGGCTTTTCAAAATCGGGTTAAATCGGATCCGTGATTTTTATAGAAAAAAAAGGGTTCGGTCTATATTCGGAGCTTACTCCGACGATGATAACATTGATCAATCTGATACAACAAACAACGATCAACCTGAGGCTTTGAACAATCTTATGAAGCACGAATTCTGGAAACATATAGGTTTGCTCCTGGAGAAACTGTCACGTATGGAGCGGGAAGTGTTTTTGTTGAGATTCATGGATCATCTTAATATCAGGGAGATTTCACAGGTTTTGAAAAGTAGTGAAAGCTCTGTCAAAACCCACCTTTACCGGGCACTTCAGAAATTCAGAAAAGAATCTGAGTTAATAAACTTACTCAAAGAGGAAGTAACTTCTCAATAAGTGATGGGGAATAAGATGATAAAAGGCTCGCCCAGAATTTATTGAGAACTTGCAAGAGGAAACAGTATGAGTTTTGATAAAAGCGTTCATTTAAGCGAAGACCAGCTTCTTATGGCGATCGTGGAAGAAAGCGATCTACCCATCTCACTGCGGGAGCATCTCTTCACGTGCCCCAAATGCCGAGCCGATAAAGTTCGATTTGAGCAGAAGCTTACACAAGTTGGCCGGATGGCAAAGTATTATACCCCTCCGTCTAAACAGAGGATTTTATTGCCAGAATCTGAACCCCGAAGCTTTTATCTATGGTTTCGTGGCCAGCAGGCAGCTTTCGGTTTGGCTTTGACAGTGGCAATGTTGATCCTTGTTGTGTGGTGGACTGCCCCGTTCAAGATCACCCCTGAAGGCGGGGTGGAGATAACGGCACGTGAAATGCAGGAGGCTGAAAGTCTTATGACTGAAATCAGTATCCTTGCGGAAAATGCTTTGCCCACAGTTTATCTGGACATAATCGGAGAATCGTATACAGGTTTTGATGAAGAATTTATGCAGTTTATTATTCCATCCATAAATAAAGAACCCCAGTCATATGATCCGGGGACTAAAGGAGTTATGCCATGTTAAATTTAAACAAAGTCTTAATTGGAATGTTTCTTTTTGTTTTTGCTGTTTCAACAACAATAGCCTTTGGTCAGGCGATGCCTCACGGTAAATGGTGGTACAGCCGGCTTTCGTCCGAAAAGCTCAATCTGAGCAATGAAGAAAAGAGTAAGCTGGATGAAAAGTTCTTCGAGAGTCGTCTCAAGCTGATTGATCTGAAGAGCGTCGTGGAGAAAGAACGACTTCAACTCGATAAGCTCATGGGAAGAGAAACATTGAATGAAAAAGCGGTTATGGAACAGTTTAAAAAACTTGAAGCGGCAAGGGCCAACCTCGCCGCCAAGCGTTTCGGATTTGTGCTGGAGGTAAGAAAAATTTTAGGCTTCGAACGTTTTCAAGAAATTAAGACGACCTTCAGACATTTTAGGAAAATGAGTCCTAATAAGCGTCAAGAAAAGATGCGCGGTGCAATGGGTCGCCTTTCAGAATAATGGATGAGACCTTTGCAAAACGTCCCCTTTTGCCCAATTCCTGCGTCAGACTCAACATTTTGCACGAAGTGAAGCTTTAGCGTTCCTCGAAATACTTCAAGTATTCCTGTGGTTAAAATTTTCGTCTTCCTTGAACTTGAACAAAATTGAAAATTTTTCAAAGGTCTCTTATTAGTTGTTTAAAATGATATTTTCGTGTTTTAGTACTTTCTTGATTTAGTTGAAAGGCCGAGAATAAAACCATGGCGCTTCGCATATACAATACATTGAGCAGAAAAAAGGAACTTTTTAAACACCTTAAACCAGGCAGGGTGCGCATGTATGTCTGCGGCCCTACGGT
>JAUVVL010000074.1 GCA_030604635.1 Desulfobacteraceae bacterium | reverse complement strand
TTACCTGACGATTTGGCCTAAATTACGTGAAAAATGGCTAAAATTCGGGGCGCTTGAAGTCGCCTTTGCCAAAGATCGGCCCTTGGGTCTATGGCGCCAGATAGTACAGGAGTTATATGATATAAAGATTAAATTATAAGCCCGACTCAAATTGGACTGAATCCATGCGGTTAAAGGCTTTCGAGGTTTCGGCGGACAGTATGGCTTTTGATAGCTGTCGCGGTGTTCCACAGATAGATGGATGTCATCGACGGCTCAAGGCAGAGTGCCTCACCCTGTCCGTCCGAACTCTTAATTATGGCTCCAAGGTACTCTGATCCTGGAAACATCCAGAGATCTCGTCATACCAGTTTGCCAAAGTCGGGCACTAAGGGCAGGGTTTACCACCTGTTACGCTGAACTTTGAATATCTGAAACTGGAATGGTTAAGACTGGTTCAATAGATTTTTTTTAAAAAACCGGCCTGGACCGGCACAGGGAGAGTGTTGCCTATAAAAAGAGGAGAATTTCAACTTGATTTTATTCTGGTACTCTGCCTTTGTTCTGGAAAAATTGAAGTCCAAAATTTGCGAGGTTTCTAAACGAAGTTCTCACATTTTGTCCATGATTGAATTGAAAGATTCAGGGCAAACCCCTCTCTCAAACCCGCCTTTCTGTTGTTCCTTATATTTCAGAATTTGACATCCGGTGCTCATATTTGATAATGTGGCGACTACCGTTTGAAATCAACAACGAAATTGGTCTGAGGACAGGTGTAACATAAGGTAAGTTTTTCTACACCAATGGACGGGGCCAACCGGTGTATGGTTGAAATATTGTAGCACCTCCAGGAAACAAAGTGGAAAACGGAGAAAACAAACTTCAATTTATAGCATCGGGAGAAACTGGTCTACTCGACTCAAATCAAACAAATCGAACGATCTTGCTGTGCATTGTCAGGTCTCAGGGGCGTTTAGCCAAGCTCCGAGATGCGACGGGATAATCGGTTCTATGATCCAACGACGCAAAAATTCAATCTATGGAGGTGTAAAAATGTATGCAAAGGGTCGAATTATTCTTATTAGTCTCTGTGTATTGTTGGTTTCTGTATCAGCCAGTGCTGTTGACTACAAAAACTGGATACCATTGCTACCTGAGACACTTGGTGGCCTGGCCAAATCAGATGAGCCAGACGGAATAAACATGGAGATGGGCGGTCAATCCTGGTCATCTCTAAGTCAAGAATACTCCGACAATGCCAATAAGAGTATAAGCTTGATAATCGTGAGTGGCATTGTCGCGCCACAGGTGCAAGCTTTCCAAACTATGTCGCAGATGCAAATGGAAACCCAGGATGTACTCGTTAAGACTCTGAACGTTTCTGGATATAGAGCAGTATTCCAGCTCGACAAAGAGGATAAAAAAGGAACTCTGATGATTTCTGTTAACCAACAGTCTGTGGTCATTATAGATGTCGAGCCCACCACGCGCGAGAAAGAGCTAGTTGCCGTGGCAAAAGAAGTACCACTCGGTAAGATCGCTGCTCAAGGGAAATAAGACGTCTAAAACAACTGTCATGGGAAGGTGGGGACGTCGGAACCTGGGGTCAGGTCTCTTGGAAAGTCAGTTTTTTTGTGTTAGAAGGTTATCATGGTTCGACCATTGCGCATTGGAATATCCAGGTGCTTGCTATCATGTAACTTCCCGAGGTCATGCTAGACTTGGATGACAGTGACAGGGCGAGATTTCTTGAAACCGTTTCTGAGGTAACATCAGATAAGGCAAGAAACCTTACATCACTATTAACATCACGGTCTACGCCACTTCATTTCAGGCCAGCCTTGCGCAGACCTTCAGCAAATCGCTCTGTGTCTTTCGGGTCCTTGAACGCGTGGAGATAGTGTTTCAAAACCCTTGAAACAGTGTGTCCCTTATACCCGCTACTTTTCATGTATTCTGTGAGCACCTCCTCAGCCTTCTGTTGTCTGCCCAGATGTGCGTATGTGGCCGCAAGGAGCCACCCGGGTGAATGTGCTTTATGTTCGTTGGAGAATTTCTCAAGCGAAGTCAAAGCTTCTTCGTATTGCTCCAGACAAAATTGGCCCAACCCTAAGGTGTACAAATACCAGGAATAATCGGGCTCGAGACTGATCGCCTTCTTGATGAAATCCAAGGCCTCAGACGATCTTCCGGCGAAAATCAAGGATTCGGCCATCATGCGGTGGGCTTTCGCGTCATTTGGAGCTGCAGTAAGAGCTCGCTTTGCTTGAGCGATAGCCTCTGAGTACTTGCGGCGATAAACAGGATTGTTTGGCCTTGGCATCCCTGCCTTAACCAGACCTTCAGCAAAGCGATCCAGGTCCCTCTGGTTCTTAAACGGCCAATACCGAAAAGTGCTTTCCACATAGGGCAGGTGCCAACCTCTCTTTTCGATATATTTTGCGAGCACATCTGCAGCTTCTTCCTCGCGGCCCAGTTGCGCATATGCGGCTGCAAGCCACCATACCGAAGTATTGGGATCAAGTCTAAAGGCTCTTTCTTGCGAAGTCGCAGCTTCTTCGTATCGCTCCAAGCAATATTGGGCAACTCCGAGAAAATACGGGTAATATTGTGGATAGTGAGGATTGAGTCTCATCGCCCTTTCATAGAATGGTATGGCCTCAGCGGATCTATCAGCAAAGGTCAAGGCGCGGGCTATAGACCAGTGATTCTCGGCGTCATTGGGGTCGAGGGCCAAGGCACGCTCTGCCTCGGCGATGGCCTCTTCGTGCCTATGTTTATAATAGAGAAGCGCCCTGGAGTTCATCCGGTGGGCGAGTGGAGTGGGGTTCTTCATGGCAATTCGCAGGTGTTTTTGTGCCATGGAACGAGCATCTTTCCAGCCCAGATCCACTTCCCAACGCCTCCCAACTATATGCTGGTAAGCCAAAGAGAGGGCAGCGTGAGCCTCTGAATACTCTGGGTCCAGCTCGATGGCTCTCTTATAACTAAAAACTGCCTTTACTAAATCGTCTTTTGTATTCCGGCGCCAATACTCCCAGCCTTGCAAGTTTGCATCGTAAGCCTCGACGTTATCAGTCCCCTTACGAGCTATCAGAGACTTGTCGTCCGCCGTCAATTTAACTGCAAGTGCTGCTACGATCTTACGGGTGAACTTGTCCTGCAAGGCAAAGATGTCTCCTAGGGCGCCATCGAAGCGCTCCGCCCACAGGTGATGGCCGGTTGTGGCATCAATGAGCTGGGCGTTGATTCGCACCTGATTGCCGGCCTTGCGAACGCTTCCCTCCAGAACGTATCGCACACCGAGTTCTTTCGCTATTTGCGGGATCTTCACGGATTTTCCCTTGTAAGTGAAGGTCGAGTTGCGGGCAATAACGAATAGACCAGAAATTTTGGATAGATTGGTAATCAGGTCATCGGTAATGCCGTCGCTGAAATACTCCTGTTTTGGGTCGCCACTCATGTTAACAAAGGGCAGAACAGCAATGGAGGGTTCATTAGACAACTCAAGCTCTGCCGTTGGTGGGACAGGACGTATATAAGAATTCCAGATTGCCGAGGATACAGCTACAACAATCGAGACGGCGACCAAAGAGAAAGCCGCCTTCTTCCACCATATCGGTACAGCCCGTTTTTCTCTGCTCACAGCTTTGGGCTGCATACTCAAACTCTTCACGAATTCTTGCCAGGCAAAATTATCCTGCAGATCCCCTAATGTAGCAGAAATATCATTCAAGCTAAGGGAAGCCAAATCGATTGCAAACTTGAATCGCCATGGGTTGCTTTCATCATAGTCGAAAAGGTTTGCCCAGGTGTCGCACTCGGCATCTGAACAATCGTATCTATATTTCCCTCCCTTATCATAAGGTGAAATAAGATTCCGCTCCAGAATCTTAAAGTGGGTTCCCGTTTCCAAGTCCGGAAGGGTATAACGCCAGGCTTTTCTGATCTTGTCCCACATACCTTTCACGGTCTTGGATGCGTTCTGACCTGCCAACGAATTGTCCAGCAGTTTCAGAGTTTTCTCGTGTTTACGGATGTGGATGAATTCAGGCTTGCCCTTTTTTTTCATTTCGGTGACGACCAAGGCAATGAGCGAAAAATAGAACCTTCTGGCAGGCTTATCAAAATGGATTACAAAGGGCTCTTTGTGGTTTTGAAAGTGCAGCAGGACCTTGTAAGTGCTCAAATCCAACTTGATGTTCTCAAGTTTAGCCTGGAGACCATTTTTTTTGTTATTTCGTTTCATTTATTCGGCCTATTCTCTAAAAACTGGATAGCCTGGAAGATCCAACGAGTATATCCAGTGCTATAATCAAGGCGGGTTGAAATCCATTTAATATAGTTTAACATCCCGAGATTTTTAGGTCAATTTAATTTTCCAGCCTTCTTCTGCCACAAGCCCAAACCTTGTCAAAGGGGTTGGAAGATAACGAAGGAAATGGGACACCATATTTTAGCGGACAGGACATGATACCATTTGTTGAAATAGGTCAATTGAAATTACCTAAATAAAGCCTCCAGGAGGTTTACTATACCTTTTGGAGGCTTTGTTGATAAGTATTTTACGATACATTAAGAAGAAGGAGGGTATGGAAAATGTTGAAAACTTTAAGGTATTATGTATGGGTGATTGTGTTTATCCTGATCTCATACCCCTATACTTTCATAGCAGGATTAGACACTCCAAGTGCTGGAAAGATTTGGAAGGAACCTATAACGGGTATGGAGTTTGTCTGGGTTCCTAAGGGGTGCTATGAGATGGGTTGCGGAAGTTGGACAGATGACTGCAATTTTAATGAAAAGCCAGTACATGAAGTTTGCGTTGACGGGTTTTGGATGGGCAAAACCGAGGTCACTCAAGGTCAGTGGAAGCGGGTCATGGGGAAGAATCCAGCTAGTTTCAAGAAAGGTGACAATTATCCAGTGGAAAATGTCGATTGGATGATGGCAAAGGAGTTCTCACAAAAACTGTCTTCCCTGAATAATGCAGCCTATGAATTTCGTTTGCCCACAGAGGCGGAGTGGGAATATGCGTGCCGCAGTGGGGGAAAGCCTGAGAAGTACGCCGGAGGGAACGAAGTGGATCAGGTAGCGTGGCACGTCGGCAATAGTAAGAAAACCACTCATCCTGTGGCCACGAAGACCCCAAACGGCCTTGGTTTGTATGACATGAGCGGTAATGTCGCCGAGTGGTGCAAAGATAAGTATGATCCTAAATCCTATGGCAAACACCAGCGCGATAATCCTATAAATACGACCTGTATCTATGATTATGGGAGTTATGGAGAGCCCCAGGTGAAGCGAGGTGGAGACTGGAGCGAAAAGCCGAAGACAAGTCGTTGCGGCCTTCGCACTGATTCCGGCACCTTCTGCGTACACAATCAAATCGGCTTTCGCCTTGTGAGGAGGTGATTGAGCGGAGATGGTTCAAGGTTTAAGAAGATGCCTGGTGGATGACTATCAAGAAAAATCACCAGCAATATCCCAAAATCTTAAAACTAAAAAGGAGGTAACAATCATGAGAAAGAGTAAGTTGGCCGTTACAATTTTTGGTTGTATAGGCGTTTTGCCGAAGCAACAATGTTGCGGTTTGCCTTATTTCCATACACAATAAGCAATTTTCGATACAACCGATTCTGAAAAGAAAATTCTTATCAATTTAGAAAGGAGTTCGAGATGAAAAGATTAATTTTAATGCCTCTATTTTTGGTAATTGTCCTGGCAATGGTCATCCCTAACACCTATGCAACTACAATAAAGTATGCTTTTGTCTTTATAGACCGATTCCCGGATGAAGTAGAGCCATTAGGCTTCTGTACAGGGAACGTGGTGCAAGTAGGTGCTGTGGTTAAGCCTGGTGATTCCCCCATAACGGAAGCAACCGCAAAAAATCTTGATACAGGATTAGTCCTAAAGCTGGCTCCAAGACAGATTGGCACTATTTACACTAACGTCTTCTTGCACAGGCCATTTCCTCCCTTGGATCCAAGTAAACATCCAGGAGTTTGGGAGATTAGGGTCAAAGACGAAAAAGGAAATGAAGTCGTCGCTAAAACCCATAGATTGGATAAAGTTGGGAAAATGCCATATGTGAGAAATATAAAGGCATCGGGGAATCCTCTTGCTCCTACGATAACTTGGGATGCTCCTGTTGAAAAAGATTACCCTTCAGAATGTAAAATAAAATACAGGGTCCGCTTGCTCAAAGATGTTAATAATCAGTTCTATAGAAGTAAAAAACTTATTTACGATCTGAAGGAGCAAATACCTGAAGGATTTCTAAAGCCTGAAGATATTCCTGATACATATGTGAGGATAGAATGTCAGTGTTGGGACTCAACTGACATGGACCACCCAGTTCCGGTTGAGCTTAAATCCGAAACATTTCGGCCTTTGAAGGAAGCATTGGGTCAATGAATTAGATGCAGTGGTACGGACTTGAATTATCACATTAATAGAGAATGGGTGGTCAGAAATATTCTGATCACCCATGATTTCAAAAGATACGTAACTTTTATGTTGGCCTTTTTGGCGTTTGGAAACATATGGTAAGTATTGTTATATCTCTCCCGAGGGAATTTTGCGTACGAATCCAATCCTAATCTGGCTGGTCTCGTTCAATACACTTCCCTCGTCAAACGGGTATCTTATGCCATGCGGGTCGATGAGTTTTTCGGGTTAGGCAGGGTCAGAAATGGCCCTGCTTTTTTTGTTGGCCCTCCATATATTGTTTATGCTCTATATCTTCTCGATGCTTGATGGTTGCCTTTATGGTGGAAAAATTAAAGGCCCCAATTTGCGAGGTTTCGATTCGAAATCCATACCTTCTGCCCTGGATTGAAAACATAAATTCGAGGCAAACCCCTCCCTCAAACCTGCCTTTTTGATGTTCCTTGTTTTCAGAATTTGACATCTGCCTTTGATATTTGATAACGTGGCGATTGCATTATAATGCTTTAGCCCGAATTTCTCATGAAGAACATCAAACAGAATGGGAAAATAATACGATATTAATAAATTATACATTAATTTATCTCAAGTTCGGAATTGCAGACTGTAATAGAGCAAAATAAAAAAAAGGCATTTGATGTTCTTCACCAAAGGCGAACCAGAGCGGCACAGTGCCTTCGGCGTCTGCGTTATTCAGCCCTCGAAGTAGAACACTACGTCTTCGGGCTGAAATGCCTTGTTCCTGCACCGCTCTGGCTCGTGAGAAATCCGGGTTAGTTCAAACAATTGCTCAAGGAGAGTTCTATATGGCTGAAATAAAGGAAGTTTTTTTAATCAACGGAAATATGGCCGATATCAAATGTACAAAATGCCATAAGTCTAAGTCTGTGGATATGTCCAAATATATGGCTATTGATAATGTAATCAGATTTAAAACCAAATGCGTATGCGGGCATTCATACACTGTTGTTCTGAACAGAAGGGTCAAATCCAGAAAAAAGACAGATTTTTTCGGAGTCTACACTAATTTGAGTCCTGGAAAGGAGGGGCAAAAGGGACAAATGACCGTATTGGACGTGTCTCGGTCCGGCTTAAGATTGGAGATAAGTCATATGCAATTAAAAATAAAAGAGCATGACATTTCAGTTATAACGGGCAAGCAAGCCACCTTTGAGCATAAAATACGAAAACCAGTCGATGATATAAATGTTGGTGACAAACTTTTGGTGGAGTTTCGCCTGGATGATACAAAAGAAACATTAATCAAAAAAGAAGTAATTCTAAGATGGATAAAAATGCCTTATATCGGTGTCGAATTTAGTTCCAAATCTTTATATGATGGATCTCTTGGATTTTATATGATGGATGCTAGAGATTCCCTTTTGATCAAGGAGTAACAAGCCAAACTGGAGGAAGCCTTTAGAAATATGTAAAAAGATTCAAATGCGCATAGCCGCCTTTATGGTGGAAAAATTTGATATCAAACCTATCAGCGAGGTAGAGGCTGATATCGCAGCTATGATGAACAGCAAATAATTTGCCTCGGGCAACCCGCTCCATGTCTAAATCAAAACGCTCGGATTAGTAAGTTTGTGTTTTACTCTTTAACTCCTCTTGACAGATGCTCTGGCATTGTTTAAATAAATATTCAAGGTGCCATTTTTGGCTTAATAGGGAATCCCGTGAGAATCGGGAGCGGTCCCGCCGCTGTAACCGGTGATGAAATCTGCAATTTGCCACTGTTTGGTTTTAACTGGATGGGAAGGCGCAGAAAGTAGGATGATCCGGGAGTCAGAAGACCTGCCTTAGTAAATAACTATATCTCTGCGGTGATACAGAGAACAATTGTTATAAAATAAAAAGGGCCAAGAAAACTGGGTGCAGCCCTTCAATCTTTTCTCATAGATTGAAGGGCTTTTTTTATTCATATTTTATGCATCCTTGGCGGGACTTAATACCTAAAACCTGCATAAACTGTTCTTGAAAAGAAAAGTATTATATTTGTTATCAGGATGTTAGCCAGCAATTGGGAATAAAAAATCTTCACCGATTTGCAGGCAGTTTATAAACAAGAAATTTGCCATTTTTTCAAGAACAGTTTACCCTTCGGGAGCGCCGATTTTACCGGATCTGCTGCGTTATCGAGCGCTTGCGGTAGCGAACTACAGCTGCACGCTCGATGCCTTGCATATCCGGCAAACTCGACGCTTGCAGATTTTAGGTAATAACATAATGAAAGGAGGTGAAAAGGATGAAATCAGGATTAATCATTTATGTTGTTGGTAAAGAACCGACGAATTGGGATGCAGATTCTGAATTGATGACCATAAAGCAAAACACCAAAGCAGACTTGGTTGAAATAATCACGGCCCAAACAGGTCATTTTGATGTTCTTGATGCTTGGTGGTCACTTATGACTAAGGGTATGAAACGAATTACCTGCATGATAGGGGAGTTCTCACCAGCGGGCAATCTTACTCTCACAAGCCGTAAACTCCGTCTATGCGGATAAGTGTCTATTCATTCAGGGGGTCAATCTATGTCAGGTCGTTGGCTGCCCAACGAAGTGAAGCTCCCCGCCCTAAAGGGCGGGGGTTTTGCCTAACCAGTGCTTCGCGGCGGGGAGCAGACCGGTCAAGACCCCCTGAATGCGTTCAAAATGTTATTTGAATATGAAGTTACTTGCATTTTGGGATTTGACATTCGGCGCTAATATTTGATAGTGTTGTGGTAGTTTTGCAATAAGAAGGAGAAAAAACATGGCGACATAGGAAAGAAGAAAACATGGGAGAGTCAAAACACTCAACCTTGTATCTTTTGTTTGTATAGATGATAAAGGCAACGAATTAGATCAGGGGAAGCTTGGGGCAAGGTACCTTCAATCAGGAAGTTTTTTTGGCAGAAACATGGGATAGCATATATGGCTGATCGGGTTTGCCCTCATTGGGTAGGATATTTATTGATAAATCCCTTGCGGAAACTGTTTGAAAACCCAAATAAGATTTTGGGGCCATTTATTCAAGAGGGGATGATCGTTCTGGAACCTGGTTGCGGTATGGGTTACTTCACTCTTCCTTTGGCACGCATGGTTGGACCAAAGGGCCGGATAGTAGCAGTGGATATCCAATCTAAGATGCTATCGGCTTTGAGGCGTAAGGCTCAAAGAGCTGGACTTTTGGACAGAATAGAGCTGCGCCATATTAGAGACGATGGGCTTGGTGTAAAGGATATTTCAGGTAAGGTGGATTTTGCCGTCGCTCTTCACGTTGTTCATGAGGTGCCTAACCAAGCCTCTTTTTTCACCGAGGTCTGGCAGGCTCTCAAACAAGGAAGTAAACTTCTTGTTGTGGAGCCCAAAGGCCATGTCTCTCAGGATCAGTTTGCAGAATCTGTGGCTGTCGCAGAAAAGGTAGGTTTTATATCTGAGGCTCTGTCCAAAAAGGTGGGAGGCCGAGTAGCTTTGCTAATTAAAAAGACAAGCTAAAGTATCCCCTTTTTCTTATTCGGCTAATCCTCTGGGCGCACCGATCTGACCGCTTCGCCTTACGACCCGAATTTGTCTATTCTGGTTTGTCCTTGATCTTTTCACGGTCCCGAACGATCATTACCGAACATGGGGCCTTGTAAGATATCCGTTTGGCCACGCTGCCGAAAAAGACAAGCCCCATGCCTGTAAGCCCGTAAGACCCTACCACAACGATATCCACAGGATTTTCATTGAGGAACGTCAATATTTCGGTTGAGACATGACCGTCGAGTACGATGAGCTGATAATCGACTTTGTCATCGATCCTGTCACCGTATTCCTGCTGCATCCGTTCCTCCAGCTTAAGAATAAGATTATTCTTGTTGGGCTCTTCGGGCAGCACCCATTCCGCAGTCAAAACGGGATTTACCACCTGCGGAAGCACGTGAATAACCAAAAGCTTGGCCAGATACTTTTCCGCCATCTCAAGCGCTGTTACAAAAGCGGCTTCGGCGTTTTCAGAAAAGTCGATACAGCAGGCAATTTGTTTTTCAGTCATAACGTTTCCCTCTCTTTGAATGAAATGCCCGTTGTTTTTTTCCGGGCTTCTAAAACTAAATACAATGTGATTAGCTTTGTAACTGATGACCATCCATAAATGGCTGCTTTCGGCAATCTTGGCGTTGGATTCGGATTTTAATCCTTAAAAATACTTGAATGTATTCATGCCTGCCCCGTAGGTCCGGAAGATCGTACGGGGTGGTTGAAATCCTCATCTTCCCCTCCGGGGCGTAGGCCCCACGGGCCGGAGGCTTGATCTTGTGAAAACTATCTCACTTGTAGATGGACATTTACTAATATGGAGCAAGGTCTTTGCGTTCACGCTTTCGCGCGGGCATCTGGGAAATGGAAATATTTTATCCTGAGAATCCTGCAAAAAAGAGATCTTTGCTGAATAATCATATTTTTTTTAGCATATCCGCAGGATTGATGCAAGATGATATGACAAGTCGATTTCATTGTTGAAAGATTCGGGGAGAACCCATTTCTAAAACCCGCATTTTTGATGTTCCCTGCAATTCAAAATTTGACATCCGCCTTTGACATTTGATAACGTGGCGATTACAGTTTGAAACCTGCGATGAAATTGATCTGCAAGCGTGTGTAACATAAGGCGCGTAGTCGAGCTCTTTTGTTACCGCAAAAACCGGTTTTAAAGACCAATATTGTAGAGTGGCTCACCTGCGGCGCCTGGCGCAATTGGGTTATTGCTTTCTCAAATGCAAGGGCCTGTGACGGTGGTTCAGGGGCGTATGTGCAGCTCAGGCAGAGACCGCTTACTAAACGAGACCTTTGCAAAACGCCCCCTTTTGCCCAATTTCTGTGCCTGCCCCGTAGGTCCGGAAGATCGTACGGGGTGGTTAATCCCGCTATAGCGGGATCGCCTTCCTTGAACTTGAACCCCGTTTAAATTTTAAAAGATTTAACTGGGCAGGCAAAATTGAGCATTTTTCAAAGGTCTCTAAACGTTTCAGAAAAAAGAGAAGATGAATTTGGAGGTGAGACGTGGATAAACCGATTGAATACTATTTACAGATCAGGCTGGCTGATCTAAAGAAAGCCTTGGTAAAAAATAACTTTGAAGTCTTTTTGGCAGATGACGCTGAAGAAGCAAAAAAAGTTGCGCTGGGGGCAATAATCCCAGAGATTAAACCGAAAAGTATCTCCTGGGGCGGTTCAATGACGTTTACCGCTTCCGGCCTTTATGATGCCCTGAAAAACTACAGCCAAGTTAAGGTGATAGATACTTTTGATAAAAGCATATCCCATGAGGAAATGTTGGAACGACGCAGGCAGGCCTTACTGGCAGATCTTTTTATCACCGGAACAAACGCAGTGACAGAAAGTGGTCAGCTTGTTAACCTTGATATGATAGGCAACCGCATTGCGGCCCTTACCTATGGCCCAAAATTCGTAATCGTACTTTTGGGCCGGAACAAAATTGTTCCAGATGTTAAGGCCGCTATGGACCGGATAAAGAACTATGCGGCTCCGGTCAATGCCATGCGCCTTGACAAAAAAACGCCTTGTGCCGAAACCTCATACTGTGATGAGTGCAAAAGCCCGGACCGTATCTGCAACACCTGGACCATCACTGAGAAATCCTTTCCCAAAGGTAGAGTAAAAGTCATTCTGATTAATGAGAGTCTAGGCTTGTAAGGTGAAAGGAAATTCCTATTCCTATACTATTAAATTATGAGTAATATTTTAGCCCTTTGAAAACATTGTCGCATTCAGGTAATCCGGTTTTAAACCGTATCAAACTCGTACATAAGTGAGCGTAAAGAAAGAACAGGTGCAATCCTGTATATAAAAGCCAATTAAAATGCGCACATTATTTAACTCACAGGTAAAATTTGCTATTTTGCTGTTCTTTCTTAACGCTCTCTAATACACTCAAACAGTGACCCGCTTTAAAACCGGATCACCTGAATGCTTGTGGGACACGTTTTTCAAAAAGCTAAATTAATACAATTATGAAAGTAGACGATAAAAACCTTCGCCCCATATGGCTGGATACGGATCTCAAGGCGGTAAAGGTCATCGACCAGCGGCGTCTTCCCCACGAATTTGTAATTGCGGATCTAAAAAACGTTGATGATATCATCATGGCCATAAAGGAGATGTATGTGAGAGGCGCGCCGCTTATCGGAGTGACGGCTGCATATGGGGTCTATCTTGCGGCATTGAACTCTCCTGTCAAAACCATTGAGGATGATTACCTGAAAGAGGAATGCAGCAGATTAAAATCGGCCAGGCCCACGGCGGTTAATCTTGCCTGGGCTGTGGATAAGGTTTTATTCGAGGTGTTAAAAGTAGAAAAACCTAAAAAAAAGATCGATACGGCGCGAACCCAGGCTGAAAAGATTGCCGAGGCCGAAGCTGAAAACTGCAGAAAAATAGGGGAGCACGGTTTAGTATTGGTTGATGAAATCAGCCGCAGAAAAAAAGGTAAAACCGTCAACCTCCTGACACATTGCAATGCAGGATGGCTTGCCTGCATAGAATATGGCACTGCCACGGCGCCAATATATGCTGCATATGAAAAGGGCATCGACGTACATGTGTGGGTCGATGAAACCAGGCCCCTGAACCAGGGGTCGAGGCTGACTGCTTGGGAACTGGGCAGACACGGTATCAAGCACACGATTATAACAGATAATGCCGGCGGCCATCTTATGCAGCACGGCATGGTTGATATTGTTATCGTTGGCACCGACAGAGCCACATGTACAGGAGATGTTGCCAACAAAATCGGAACTTATCTTAAGGCCCTTGCAGCCAGAGACAACAATATCCCCTTCTATGTGGCCCTTCCGTCAAGCACGTTCGACTGGAATCTGAAAGATGGCATCAAGGAGATACCAATTGAAGAGCGTGATCCTGATGAAATACGGTATGTACAAGGTTTGGATCAGGGCATAACAAGAAGTGTTCTGGTCCCCCCTGCAAGTAGTCCGGCGGCAAACTTTGCGTTTGATGTTACCCCGGCAAGACTTGTTACGGGTTTTATAACTGAAAGGGGAATCTGCAAGGCCACAGAGCACGACATAAAACGGCTGTTCCCGGAAAAGAAAAGCCCTTGACTTTTTCTGATTCAGCCTCTTATATCGCTACATGCTGACAGAACTTGAAAAAAGAATAATCGCTTCAATCCAGGACGATATTGCCATCACAGAGCGCCCGTATCTGGAAATCGCCAAGAACCTGGGGATTTCGCAGGAAGCGCTTCTTGAAAAGCTGAAAGATCTGTGCAACAGAGGAATTATACGGCGCTTTGGTGCAACAATTCGGCACCAGCAATCAGGGTTTGAGGCAAATGCCATGGCAGCGTGGGAGGTTGACGAGGATCGTATTGATGAAGTGGGCAAAACCCTGGCATCCTTCAGCCAGGTTTCACACTGTTACAGGCGGAACCCAACTGACGATTGGCCATACAATATCTACACCATGATCCATGCCAAAGATGAAAAATCATGCCGGGAGATAGCCCGTAAACTGTCAGACAAAGCTTCTGTCGACACCTACATCCTTCTCTTCAGCCGCAAAGAATTGAAAAAGACCTCCATGAAATACTTTCCAAGCGGAAATAGCAACTAACCATATCCTTACCTTGTGAGTAATATTTTAGCCCTTTGAAAACATTATCACCTGAATTCTTGTGGGACGCGGTTTTTCAAAAAACTAAATAATGATGCCCATGTAAAAAGTCCTTTTTACATGGATTAAGGAATTTAGGGATTAAGGAATTGCGAATTATTTAAAGACATTATGAATGCGTAAAATTGAATAATTCAGCAAGTTTTGACTTTTTACG
>JAUVVL010000127.1 GCA_030604635.1 Desulfobacteraceae bacterium | reverse complement strand
TGTAAAAAGTCCTTTTTACATGGATTAAGGAATTTAGGGATTAAGGAATTGCGAATTATTTAAAGACATTATGAATGCGTAAAATTGAATAATTCAGCAAGTTTTGACTTTTTACGAAACCATCAATAATTAACCATTAACAATTGATTGTTGATTGTTGATTATTTTTCTGGCAAAAACTTTTCCACCTCTTTTAAATTATCCACTTTTTTGATTCCGGATAATCCGGGTTACTTGTGCTTATGTGCATATACCCCATGGGGATGGGCATGGACGTGTTGATGGACATGGATTTCCTGATCAATGAGTATCTCGCCGTTTTCCATGGTATAGATGGAATCGGTTATCTCGGCCAGAAAGTCGATTTCATGGGAAATTAATATATAAGAGAGGTCGAGGTCGAGCAGCACGTTCTTAAGCGTTGCTTTTGTTTTGTCATCAAGGCCGCTGATCGGTTCATCCAGGAGCAGGACTTCGGGCTCCATGGCAAGGATAGTAGCCAGAGAAACCAGCTTTTTTTCTCCCCCGGACAGTTTGTAGGTTATGCGGTCTTCAAACCCGTCCAGGCCTAAAAACTTCAATGTGTTGCGGGCAATATCCATGGCTTCATCCTGTGACTTGCCCAGATTCAAGGGGCCGAAAGCAACATCCTCCAAAACCGTGGGGGAAAACAACTGGTCGTCAGCATCCTGAAAAAGAAGGCCGATTTTTCCGCGAACCTTCCTGAAGTCTTTTTCCGTCACAGCTGGCTTTTCGAAGATCTCAATCCTGCCGGCGGAAGGTTTTAAAAGACCCATGACAATGTGAACCAGTGTGGTTTTCCCGCTGCCGTTTGGTCCCATTAAGCCGATCCGATTGCCTCTGTGGAGCTTGAAGTTAAGCTTGTCGAGCACCGGCGCGCCGCCCGGATAGCTGAATGTTATATCTTCGAGGTTGATAATCAGTTCGTTTTTTTCCATTCCAGCACTCCCAATATTATAATGACAGCCACCATCAAGACAATGGAAATGACATCTCTTCCCTTTAAGGAAAATTTGCTTAAGCTGTATAGATTTCCCTTATAACCACGGCACAGCATGGCATTATAAACTCGTTGGGCGCGGTCGAAACTCCTGACCAGAAGCATCCCCACCATGTAGGCGAAGGATCTGTATGTATGCAAATTGTTTTTGGGTCTGAATCCTCGAATCTTCATGGAATTTAACAGCCGGACATATTCCCTGTGCATAACGTGAATGTAACGAAAGGTAAAGAAAAACAGATGGACTATTTTTTTGGGGATTCCTAATTCATGCATGGCATGGCCCAGAGTGAAAATGGGAGTTGTTGCAACCAGTGCAATCAGCATGAGCATCATAGCGTTGGATTTAATGCTGATCTGGGTAGCATACAAAACTCCTTCACGTGTTACGGGCAGCGAACCCATGTAAAAAAGCGGTTTGCCTGCGAAGGTAAAGGGGAGAAAAAGCCACAGGAAAACAATCAGCATGTTGACGGGTATAAGCCGCCGGAGGAGTTCCTTCGCAGGGACTCTGGCCGTAAATACAATCAAAAGGGCAAGTACCAGCGCCCACATAAGAACCGGCAAACGGTTCGATACGGCCACAACAACGGAAAAAAGGAACACCAGGACGATCTTGACGCGGGGATCAAGACGCTGAATCAGGGAGTTACCACTGGAAAGTTCTTCGATCATCTGGTTAACCTATTAAACCTTCAGCTAAGCTGTAGGTCAGAGCTTTGCTATGCGAGTATGTGAGTGTGTATTCACCGCCCGCTTCGCTAAAGGCGCAGAGAGCGCAGAGATGAATTATTTTTCCATTGCCGTTGACCCCGGTTAAATAGCTTTCACCCCGATGAAATAATAGAAACAACTACATTTCATTGGGCAGGAATTTAACGGGGCAGGGACGACGGCAATGGAAAAGTGCTCAGTCCCGCTGAATGCGGGACGATAAAAACTATAAGCTAATACTGTCTGGTGCTGAATAGTGTCCGTGAGCATTTTTATCCCTTCAGGTGCTATGTCTTTTTGCTTTACGCCCTCCCTGCCCTGTGGAATGCGCAGCCTATTCCTCTGGGGTCAGCGTAAAGCAAAAAATATGTGAAGTCTCTGCGTCCTCTGCGGCTCTGCGGTGAGCAAAGGATAATTCAAACACTTTTAGGGTTCCAATCAAGCCCCCTTTTTAGGGGTGGGTATTGACTCAGTTATTCCTTTCTGCGACGGTTTGAAAAATACAAGGCCACGCCCACAAGGCCGATTATATAGCCGATACCACCCATAATTTCAGTTAACCCGGGTCCCCGGTCAAAGGTGTTAGCCAGCATATCGTAGATAGGCGCCAGCTTTTTGTCCAGGGAGGCATCGATAATTTCCTCGATTTCCTTTCTTCCCGGACCCGCAATTGTCGGTTTCAAAACCTCCACGTCCGTTTTGATGCTTTCCGAACCGGTACCGGTAGAGGTTTTATCGGAGGCTTTCTCAACGGTTTCGGGGGTATTGCTTTCAGATCCGGACCCTGTAATCTCCTCGGCCGGTATCTTCCACTCTGCCAAATGGCCCATGGAGGCTTTCAGAACAACCTTGAGTTCGGTCCTTTGGGGTATTTTAAAGGAAAACATACCGTTTTCGTCAGTTTTACCTTCGAGAAGCTCATTCCCCTCGGAATCTAAAACGGCCACCGGGCCGCCCTTGACACGCTTGCCGCCGCTGAATTTGCTCTGGGTGTGAATCGTATCACCGTCAACCCAGGCAAAGATAGTGACCTTGTGAGCAAATGCCGGCGCGTGGTAAAAAGCTACCCACAGAATCGCAAAAAAAACAAGACAAGCAATTTTGGACCTGTAGCAGGCCGCTCTGTTTATTGAATGATCATTTCGGCGCATAGACTCCCTCCAATAGTTCGGGTCTTACCTTTCTTAGAAACAGGGTGCAGGCGGCTGTCAGGCTCCCTTCAATAAACATTACAGGCAAATGAGCTGCAACCACCAGTTTGGCTGCCGGCAAAAATGCCTCGCCGGTCAGATACAGGGAAAATCCCACCATAATACTGGATATCAAAACAGCACAACAACCGGACGCAAAGGCTGCAAATATGAATACTGATCGACCGGAGCCTGACTTTAAGCCCCATCCGAACAGGTAGTAGCAGATGACCGCAGGAAGCGCCATGTTCAGCGTATTCACACCAAGCGTGGTAATGCCGCCAAACTGAAAAAGGAGTGCATGGAGTGCCGTGCCAACCAGTATTGCGGGAAAGGCCTTCCAGCCGAGGATCAGACCCACCAGGCCGTTAAGGATCAGGTGGACAGAAACCGGCCCCACAGGTACGTGGATCAGGGATGCCACAAAAAAAGCCGCCGACAGAATCCCCATGGACGGGATTTCTTTTTGATCAATATCCTTCAGGCCGGCAGCAACACCTGCTGCTGCAATGGCTGCACCCCCAATGAGAACAGCCGGTGATAATACCCCTTCCGATATATGCATAGTTGAATTTATCCCTTGTCAGTAGTCTGAACCACTCGAAACTCGTGACTCATTTCATATCGTGAAACTTAACCCATATCACAGCACCCAGTTCAACATCTTTTTCTTTGCCGTTATGCTTTAATTTAAAATCCGCATTGTTCAATGCTGCAAATCCCCACCAGCCGGCCTTTGGTGCAGCATAGGTAAAAACGCCGTTTTTATCCGCCTTGACAGTCTGAGTCACCATGTAATCTGTGGGCGCTTTGCACTTTCCGTCTTTATTATAGTATTCCACTTCCACCTCGGCATAGGGAACAGGATTTCCGTTAAATTTGACGATTCCCTGAAAAACGTTTACAGCATAAAGCCCGAAAGGTTTTGACAAAGGAACTATCTCGGTTTTAAGACCGATTTCCTCATCCCAGCCTTCATCGTCACCAAATGCCGTAGCGACCGTCTTTGTATAATGTACAATAAAACAATCCTCGGTAGGTTCCCAGTGAGGTTTGGGCTCCATGTAGAACATGTAAACACCGGGCCTCTTAATCTTGAAATTTGTTGTCCATGTCCGATGCCCATCTATTTTGACCGGTTTGAGAGTGTCCAGCAAACTTTTGTTGTTGCCGCTGACCTTAACGCCGAAAACCGCGGGTTTGGAAAGGTCCATGCCGATTCCCTCAAAAGGGTGCCAGAACATAAGGTCCACTTTGATGTTTGTATTTTCCCCCTGCATTACCATCTGGTCGGAAGGTATCACCATGCCGAAATGAGCTAGGGCTGGAGCTGTAAACATAATGGACAACGTTAATAAGAAAGCTAAAGACCTGACGATTTTCATAATTACCTCCATTTTTGCAAAAAAAAACCACAATGCTACGGCATCTTCATGATACCTATACCTTCGTGGTTTAATTTGTTTTTTTTAAGATTATTTGATGTAGCAGGCTTCTACCTGCGATTTATAATAATTATAATAAATGAAAAAAATAGGGATGTCAATGAAAATTATTCAGTGCATAGGGATACGTCAAAGTCGATTTTAACTTGGACAAATAAAAGGAATTTCAAAGACGATCAAATACGAAATTCGAATACCCGCCTGCCATTGCCCGATTTGCATTATGGCGCCTATTTGCTCCTGCCTCAAAACTTGAGGTAGTTGAAGCATTATTACCAAAAAGGCATGGGCAGGCAGGTCGAAATCCGAAACAATTTCAAAATTCGAATATCAAATGACCGAAACATTACCGGCAGTTACGCAATATACTCTTGAAATTTGGAAAATATCCTTTGTTTTGAATTTAGGATTTTGAGCATTCGTATTTTTTTCGAATTTCGTGCTTTGAGTTTCGAATTTTTAGGAAAACAAATTAAACAATATATAATACTGATTCAAGCAGTTGCTTCTTTGAATGATGTGGCCCTGATTCGGGTCTAAGTTTTGTATATGGTTCTCTTATTTTTCCTGTGGTCTACTACGTAAAGCATGTCGCCCTTTTTTTCGATTTCCTTGATAAGTGATGGGAGTTTCCCCCTGTCTATCTGATAAATCTGGAAGTAGATGTTGAGATAGCCCGGGGGAGCATTATCTCCGGAGCTCAATATACTTGCAGTGCGTGCCCCGTATTCACTGATAAGCTCCCTGATTTCCTTTATGGGCCCCGGCATGTCCTTTAAGCGGACCGCTAACTGCACCCCTTTTTTGCCCAGGCCGATCAGGGATATAATTACCTGGAAAAGGTCGCTGCGTGTTATAATTCCGATCAATTGGTTCTTTTCATCGACCACCGGGAGACCTGAAATCCTTTTTTCCAGAAGCATGGCCGCTGCCTCTTCAATGGTAAAGTCAGGGGGGATGGTATAAATGGGCTTTTTCATTAAATTCCTTACTTTTATTTTGGATATAAGATACATAAGCTCATGCATATCGAGTGTGGTTGCGTCAGAAGGAGAAGCTTTTTTCAGATCCCTGTCGGTTATAATGCCCACAATATTTCCATTTTCCATCACCGGCAGGATATTGATATTGTGTTCTTGCAAAATATAGATGGCATTCTGCATTGAATCGTCAATATCCACGGTTATTACATCTTTGCTCATCCAGTTTTTGACCAGCATCTTTCCGTCCCTCCTGTGTTGTTTGTCCGTATATCCGGAAGTATAATTTGACTTTGCGCTTCGGGTATTTCTGAATATACGCTGACTATGTCATAAAAGAGCCAAAGCTTCAAGCATGGAGAAATAATTATGCCGGCAAAGCTTCTTGACTTGGAAATGAAAAGTCTTTATGAATTGTAACCTTTGTGAAAAATTTAAAAGAGGTGAACAAGTTTTTGCAAAAAAATAATCCCTGCCCGACGGCTGGCAGGCGGGAACAATCAACAATCAATTGTTAATGGTTAATTATTGATGGTTTCGTAAAAAGTCAAAACTTCTTGCCCGCCGGCAGGCAGGCGGGGCTGAATTATTCAATTTTACGCATTCATAATGTCTTTAAATAATTCGCAATTCCTTAATCCATGTAAAAAGGACTTTTTACATGGGCATCATTATTGAGTAATGAGGAAAAAAGTAAAAGAAGAAAAAGCTTTGCCGAAAAAGAGGAAATCTTCGCCTTCGCGAAAAGGGTTGGCCATATGGATTTGTCTGATCTTCTTTGTTTCTGTCTGGATGTTTATTTTAGGTATCCTCGTGGGACGAGGGACCGCTCCTGTCCGGTTTGATATCGAAGAGCTTCAGAATGAATTGGCTGCTTTAAAAGAAGCTGTTGTTAAGAAGGAGCTGGAACGGTTCAAAATCGATTCCAATTCCGCCGACAACAAAACCGAAATGAACTTTTACGAGGAATTGAAAGTCACCAGGGACGAGGACAGTCTGGACATTGATACATCTGAACAAAAAGCAGAACCTTTGCCTGAAAATACCGTTTCAGAGTCAAAGAAAATAGGCCCGTCTGAAGAGGCCTTGTCAGTAAAGTCGCACCAGGAAAGCGAACCGGCAACTATAAGCAAAACAGATAAAATCAATAAAAACTTAACCATTCAGGTCGCTTCATTTAAAGATCCGAATGTAGCTGACAAGATGGTGGCAGAACTCAAAAAAAAGGGATATCCTGCATACCGGAGCATCGGAAAGATTCCTGGAAGGGGTATCTGGTTCAGGGTAAGGATCGGCTATTTTAGTAGCAAATCCCAAGCCGGCAGCATGCTCAAGATGTTAAAAAAAGATCGAATGAAGCCGATCCTGGTCAGGCGCTAGAACCTTATTTAAATTAGCCACAGACCCACACAGACCCACACAGATAAAGAAAATGGATATCAATGAATTAACTTATCTTATTAACGGTGCGATTTTTGAAGTAAGCCGTGTGCTCGGTGCAGGATTTTTAGAAAAAGTATACGAAAACGCCTTGATGATTGAGCTTGTCAAAAGAGGACTCAGGGCAGAGAATCAAGTTCCAATTAAGGTTAAATATAAAGGGGTAGAAGTCGGAGATTATTACGCCGATATTGTCGTTGAGAATCAAGTCATTTTAGAAGTGAAATCAGTTGAGTCATTACAAAAAATTCATGAGGCTCAACTATTGAATTATCTCAAAGCATCTGGATATAAAATCGGTCTGTTGGTTAATTTTACACATCCAAAAGCTGAAATTAAGCGATTCGTTTTTTAATGCCCGAAGGGCAGCACCCTTTTTCTCTGCCAATGCCTGTCCCGTGAAATGCCTGCCCAATGAAATGCAGAGCCTATTTCATCGGGGCGTAGCGTATTTAACCGGGATCGGCAGAGAAAAAAGTCTGTGTCTGTCTGTGTGAGTCTGCCTGCCCCGTAGGTCCGGGAGATCGTACTGGGGTGGCTAATTAAACCGGCTTGCCCGGAGTAGGGAGATATTATGAAAATAACCAAAGAAGAAGTCATTCATGTGGCGAACCTTGCCCGTCTTGATATGGATGAGGCGCTTATAGACAAGTTTGCCAAACAGATCGGAACGATATTGGAATATGTCGATACATTAAATCGAGTCGACACAGAGGGCGTGACGCCGACTTCCCATGCCATTTCTCTGACCAACGCTTTTAGAAAAGATGATGTAAAGGAAGATTTTGGCAAGGATTCGGCGCTTGCCAATGCCCCTGAAAAAGAGGATGGGAATTTTATAGTTCCAAAGATAATCGGATAATCGGAGAAATAGTACATGAAACTGCATGAACTTACAATCCAACAGGCCCACAGGCTTATAAAGCAGAAAAAGATATCTTCACAGGAGCTGACACGGGCTGTTCTTGATCGTATCGATGACGTAGAGAAAAACGTGGACGCCTATATAACTGTGGCAGATGAAATGGCCATGGACCAGGCCCGGCTTGCCGACAAAGCAATTTCCAAAGGCAACTTTTCAACCCTGACCGGGATCCCCCTGGCTATCAAGGACCTTATCTGTACAAAAGGTCTTCGTACAACCTGCGCATCAAGGATTCTTGAAAATTTCGTGCCTCCTTACGATGCCACGGTAATAGAAAAGTTGAAAAAAGAAGGGGCCGTGATTGTCGGAAAGGCGAACATGGATGAGTTTGCCATGGGTTCATCCACCGAAAATTCAGGCTTCAAACCTACTCATAACCCCTGGGACCTGATGCGTATCCCCGGCGGTTCAAGCGGAGGCTCCGCAGCGGCAATCGCAGCCGGCATGTGTATCGGATCACTCGGTTCGGATACCGGCGGGTCCATCCGCCAGCCCGCATCCCACTGCGGTGTTGTGGGGATGAAACCAACATACGGAAGGGTTTCGCGCTTTGGCCTGGTGGCCTTTGCTTCCTCTTTGGACCAGATCGGTCCTCTGACCAAGGACGTCACGGATTGCGCCATATTGATGAATGTTATTTCAGGTCATGACCCGGCTGATTCCACATCGGTGCCAGTGGATGTGCCTGATTACACCTCTTTTCTTAATGACGGTTTAAAAGGGATTGTTGTCGGCATTCCTAAAGAATATAGTACAACCAAAGGGATAGATCCCGATGTTTCCGATGCGGTTAGGCGTGCCGTCGATAAAATTGAAGACTTAGGCGCCGAATGCGTTGAACTCTCCCTGCCCCATACGGAACATGTGGTGGCAGCCTATTATGTGATTGCACCTTCCGAGGCCAGTTCGAATCTTGCCCGGTACGATGGCGTGAAGTATGGCTACAGGGACAAGAACAAAGGGAATCTGATTGAAATGTACAGAAGCACCCGGTCTAAAGGATTCGGCCAGGAAGTTCAGCGGCGTATCATCCTGGGAACCTACTCGCTTTCAGCAGGATATTACGATGCATATTACGGCAAGGCATCCCAGATTCGAACATTGATCATAGAAGATTTCAAAAAGGCATTTGAAACCTGCCATGTGATCCTATCACCGGTGACGCCTTCCACGGCCTTTAAAATAGGGGAAATGATCGATGATCCGCTGACCATGTATTTGTCCGACATATTTACAATTTCTGCAAACCTTGCCGGAATACCCGGCATGTCGGTCCCATGCGGGTTTTCATCAGCCGGCCTTCCCATCGGGCTTCAGATAATGGGAAAACATTTTAACGAGGGAACGCTAATCAGGGTGGCTTACAATTTCGAGCAGGCCACCGATTTTCACAAAAAAAAGCCGAAATTTTAAAAACATTTTTTTGGTTTTATATATAAAAAGGGTAACAGTTCAGCCACTAAGTCACTAAGTCACAAAGAAGAGGTATGAATTATTAATCTTTATCAAAAAGAGAAGAATCTATTTGGGTTTCTTGTCAATTTTATCGCACCTCTAATTAAATGGCATTAAAAGAATCATATTATAATCTTAGTGTCTTCGTGTCTTTGTGGCTGAACTATTACATAAAAAGGAATTGAGCCATGAGTATTCAGCCTAAAGGGGAAGACTTAAGAAAAGCCGTCAAGTGGGTCTCTGAAGAACGAAAGTACAACCCGGAAAAGGAGCCAAAGGCCCTCATCGAGGAAGCCTGCATGAAATTCGATCTGTCGCCCCTTGATGCGGATTTCTTGCTAAGACATCTGCTTAAGCAAGAGAAGTAGAAGACCCCATATGCACGAACAAACAGGTTTAATAAGAAATATATATTTACCGCCCGCTTCGCTTGAGACGCAGAGATGAATGAATTTTCCATTGCCGTTGACCCCGTTTAAATGGCTTTCACCCCGATGAAATAATAGAAACTACTACATTTCATTGGGCAGGAATTTAACGGGGCAGGGACGACGGCAATGGAAAAGTGCTCAATCTGCCTTTGGCAGATTTAAGGCGATTGTTATGGATATTAATCAATTGAGCAGTAAGATCATTGGTGCTGCTATACAAGTTCATAAAGCCCTCGGGCCTGGATTGCTTGAATCGGCATATGAAGAATGTATATGCTATGAACTAAGCTACCAAGGTTTCTCAATTGAGAGACAGAAGCCTTTAGCTATAAATTATAAAGGAATAAAACTGGATTGTGGTTACAGGCTTGATATAGTTGTTGAAAACACAATCATTCTCGAATTGAAATCATGCAAGAAAATAGAACCGATTCACAAGGCACAGCTTTTGACGTACCTTAAATTGTCCGGACTTAATTTAGGGTTAATTCTCAATTTTAATGTGTCTGTTATGCGAGATGGCATCGTTAGAATTGTAAATGAACTTAAGGAATAGCCCCGCAGGGTTGAGTCTTTTTGTTTTCCGCCCTCTCAGCGGAAAACAAAAAATATACTCTGCGTCCTCAGCGTCTCTGCGGTGAGTAAAGGCCAATTAGAGACCCTTTTAAGGGTGGTTATTGACATTAACAAAAAATTGTCCATATGACTTAGTACTCTAATTCGTAAGTTCGATGACGTATTTTTTTATATTGTTTCACCGCCCGCTTCGCTTGAGACGCAAAGGCCGCAGAGTTAAATATAATTTCTTTTGCCGTTGAGGGGACGGCAAAAGAAAATAGTTCAAGCTTTATAAAAGTAATATTATATTGAAATACAAGCAGTTATTTCTTTATCCCACAGGGATGCATGTTTTTGCTTTCCGCCCTCT
>JAUVVL010000010.1 GCA_030604635.1 Desulfobacteraceae bacterium | reverse complement strand
TGTAAAAAGTCCTTTTTACATGGATTAAGGAATTTAGGGATTAAGGAATTGCGAATTATTTAAAGACATTATGAATGCGTAAAATTGAATAATTCAGCAAGTTTTGACTTTTTACGAAACCATCAATGGAAACCATCAAAGTTGGCAAAAACAAAAAGGGTTAGCTTTATATAGCTAACCCTTTGATATTTTGATGGTGATCCCAGGGGTACTCCCCATTTACCCTTGTTGTTATATCCGCATTAAAAAATACTTTAAATATTACGAATTCTATCCAACAAAGAGACATAAAACACCCACCGTTATACTGAAATCATCAGGTTTGCAAACACAATTTCACATAAAAATAATTGTGCCAGCATCGGAAAAACAAGTTTTACATTTAATATTGTGTCTGTAATGTAGCCGTGAAAGTGTAATTACAGCAAAGTCTCAATTACATTAGCATAGTATAATATAAGTAATTACAGCATGTTAAACATACACCCAACTGTAATTAACACACATGTCAAACCATCCATCCAGCGTAATAAAAACCCCAGGAAAACAGAGCGTTATTAGGGGAAAAACTGTTTGAATATTACACTGGGATAGATCGAAATGTTTGTCATGTGGATTTAATTTCTCGTAACCGGAAGCAAGATGAAAATGAAAGTGGGGTGATTAAGTAAGGAAGGTTGGTGAGACGGCGCTACAATGAGGTTGGCGCTCCTGATAACAGGATTACTGGTCTTAAAACCAAGTCCTGACGCCCCGGACAAAGACCTCTATACCGGCATTGGACTTCGTAGTCACCGCTCACCAAAAACATACTATCATAATAGTCCATTTAATCAAATCATTTTTTTGAAAAGGAGCGTCTTCGAATTGAGCGTGAAATGGATAAGGATAAGGATAACAATCAAAATGATTTATAGGGTGTTGAAGCTAATTTTCGAATATTCTTGATTATTTTTTGGTTATGAATTAATTGGTTACAAAATGTTCATAGCTTTTACTTAAACCATAACTGGTGGAGGATTATTTTATGCTTAAGAGAACCCCTTTTCTCGATAAAGAGATGAGGGGTTTTGTGCTTTTGGAGGTTTTATGCATACCCCCCTGGGAAAACACCCTGATATCTTAAAAGCTGACGCCGATTGTGGGTCAAATTTCAAAGCCGATTGACATATACACACAAAATGTGGTAGAGCAAATGCTATATTTAACACAATATGATGTGGCTCTCATTGACTTATTCAATGAAAAATTCTATATAAGATAAATTTATTTCTATTCAATGCTAAAGGATGAAAGCTATGGGAAATGGGGCAAGTATTCATCCAATTTTTGCAAGGCATGAGACCTTTCATCCGAGATTTGGCTGGCTGAAAAAAGGTTTTGACAAGGCCGATGAGGATAATCGAGTCTTTTCCAAAGATTCCGCCCCTGTTGTGTTAGGGGTCGGCAAGAACATGGTGAAGGCCATCAGATACTGGTGCATAGCCTTCAAGGTCGTTGACGAAATCAAAAATAACGGCAAGTATGTACACAGGCCCTCACGATTTGCCGAAAAGCTCTTCACGGAAGATGGATGGGACCCCTTCTTGGAAAATCCCGCCTCTTTATGGCTGTTGCACTGGAATCTGTTCAAATCCCCTTGCCATACTCCGGCATGGCACTTCACATTCAATGAACTCAACCGCATTGATTTCACGGCAGAGGATCTGCTCTTTTCGCTTAAAGAATACAAGAATCGAAGATTCCCAAATAACAAAGTTCATGACTCATCACTGAACAAAGATGTAAATTGTCTTTTGAGGATGTATGTTGAAAGAGCCAGCCCGAAGGCACTGAAAGAGGACTCGCTAGACTGCCCCTTCACAGAGCTAGGTATGATTTCCGCTTACTCAGGTTCTAAAAGATTTGCCTTTAATTTCGGCAACAAACCGACTTTGCCGCCTGAGATGGTGGTATCTACTTGCCTGGAGTATGCATCCTCTTTTCAGGATGATGCCCGGACCATATCCATTTCAAGGTTGCTGTATGATCCCGGCAGCCCTGGTCAGGTCTTTAAACTAACCGAGAGCTCTTTGAGTGAAGCTATCGAGCACGTTGCAAAAAAAATCAAGGAAATATCTCTGACCGATACTGCAGGGATGGTCCTATTCGCATATACCAAAGACCCACTGGAAATATCGGAAGCCATATTACAGCGTTATTTTAGCAAAGGAAAATGAAATGCCAGTTCTATCCGATTATGTCTCGGTAAAACGCAGGTATTCAAGATCTGTAAACCTTGAACGCGACATTGAGATCCCTGACAGTGTGATAGGATATATCCCGACATCAAGAGCTATGGATGGGATTGAGAGGTTCTTGAGGGCTCATTCCCTGCAGAATTCAGTTCGTGCCTGGACATTGACTGGCTCATATGGAACCGGGAAATCTGCCTTTGCAAATTATCTGACAGCGTTATGTTCTCCCAAAGGCGACCAAAATCAAATAAATGCAATCCAGATTCTGAAACAGACAAAAGATTCGAATTCTTTGCTGAGGCAGATAAAAAATAAGCTTCCAGAATCAGGTCTGGTAAGGGCTGTAGCAACAGCACAGAGAGAACCAATAATCAGGACAGTAATCAGGGCTTTAAATAGGGGAGCATCGATTTTTTGGCAGAAAGCCAGAGGCAGAAAGCCAGATGTCCTAAATGAGCTGAATTCATTGAATTCAAGCGCCGAAAAAGGCGCTGTGATTGAGAGCAGTCACCTAATCCGAGTCATTGAACAATTGGCTCAGGCATCTAGGGCTGGAATTCTATTGATTATTGATGAACTCGGAAAAAACCTTGAATTTTCCGCCCAGAACCAATCATTGGATGATCTCTATCTCCTTCAGCAGCTTGCAGAGCTGCCTTCCAATAAGGATGGACATAACATATTCATATTCAGCCTGCTGCACCAATCGTTTATAGACTATGGACATGGTCTTGCATCAGCCCAGAGAAATGAATGGGCAAAGATTCAAGGTAGATTTGAAGATATCCCCTTCATTGAATCCTCTGATCGGATGATGCGGCTGATAGGTCATGCGATAGACCAATCAAGCAAAGGATTTTTCCGATCATCAGTGCTTAGGTGGACAAAACAATGGCAGAAAGCATTGTCAGGATATGATTTCTCTTTCTCAAAAAATGACTTGGCTTCTATCTATCCCCTGCATCCGCTTTCAGCTCTCGTGCTCCCTATACTTTGCACCAAGTATTCACAAAACGACCGCACCCTTTTTACGTTTTTAGCAAGCAGCGAGCCAGGCTCATTCACTACCTATTTGCACCAAACCGCTATTGCAAAAGACAACTCTCCGAGTTTCAAGCTGCATAAGATATATGACTATTTTGTTGAATCTGCCGGGATGTCAGTTTCATTGAGGCCTCAGTTCCAGAGGTGGGTCGAAATCCAGTCCCGGCTTGCAGATGCCAGCCATCTTGACCCTGATGCCTTGTTGGTTCTCAAGACAATAGGGATACTTAATCTCATCTCAACTACAGGTGCATTGAAAGCGTCACGCAAGACCGTAGAGCTTGCAATGTGCAATGATCCTGATGATGGTGGTGAACTGTCCCACTGGGATGGAATTATTGACAAGCTGCTCCAAAAGGGATTTTTAGTCTGGAGAAAGAGAATAGACGAGCTGAGAATATGGGAAGGGTCAGACTTTGATATCGAAAAGGAGTTATCAGATCAGGACCATGTCCTTAATGTTTCTTTGGCTGATTTGTTCAATGAATATTTTCCATTGAGACCCCTTGTTGTTCAAAGGCATAGCTACCAGACCGGAACTTTGCGGTATTTTGAGAGGCAATACCTCGACAAAGTAGAATCCCTTGATTTCCTAAATTGCATCAGCCCCGATAGTGATGGATTAATCTGCTATTGGGTCGGCAAAGAAAGGGACCTAAAAAAAATAGAAAGAATCCCAGGCACAATACCTAATAACCAACCGGTGATTATTGTCTGCGCTTCTGGATTGAATGCTCTTAGAATTGCGTGCCATGAATATGTCGCCCTTAAAAATGTCGAAACAAAGTCTGTACAATTGCAAACAGACGGCGTTGCAAGACGTGAAGTGGGGCAGCGCATATTATATTCTCAGAGATTGCTTGAGGAAGCTTTGCAAAGGTCATTCAATATCGGTTCCGGTGATGTGATATGCTACGGACTTGGTGAAAGGATCAGGCTTGAAAGCTGGAGTTCTTTACAGAATTATCTGTCACATACATGCGATAATATCTATGATAAAGGCCCCTGCCTATGGAATGAACTGATAAACAGAAGAGAACTCACATCCCAAGGAGCTGCTGCCAGGAATAAGCTGATAGAGGCGATGCTTGAAAATGCCGGCCAGTCCAGGCTTGGATTGATAGGCAATGGCCCAGAATACAGCATGTTTGAATCGCTGTTAATGAATACAGGGTTGTATGCCGAAAATGAGGATGGCTGGATCTTTTCAAACCCTCCAAATACTAGTGACGGCATTTATCATGTATGGAAGGCAATAGAAGGGTTCTGCAGATCAACAAAGGACGCACCGAGAAATATCAGCCTGCTATATGATGAGCTTGAAGCCCCTCCCTATGGAGCAAAGAAGGGAATCATTCCTGTCCTGCTTCTTTCAGTCCTGCTCTACCATAACGAATATGTAAGCGTCTACATAGATGGGACATTCATACCTGTTTTGGGCACAGAACACTTCGAGCTTTTGGTAAAAAAGCCAGAGAGATTTGCAGTCAAATATTTTGAGATCTTAGGGGTCAGGGCTGAGGTCTTTAGGGAGCTTGGAAAAATTCTGTCTACTGAATCCTCCAAGAAAAACTTGGCTTTGAGAAATTCAACGATTCTGAGCATAGTGAAGCCTCTTATAGGATTTGTAAAAAAATTACCGGCTTATACATTAAGCACAGACAGCCAAATCACAACTGACGCCAAGGCTGTAAGAAAGGCGCTTCTTGAAGCGAAAGAGCCTGATCAGCTACTCTTTAATGCGCTGCCTCAAGCATGCGGGCTATCACCAATAACAGGAAAAGAGACTGATGAGAAAACAATCGTAAAGACTTTTAGAAAGAAATTAGTCCAGGCTCTCAGTTCTCTTCAGACATCATATGATGATATGCTTGGACATTGCGAGCGACTGCTAAGGAAAGCCTTTGCAATCAGGATAGATTCAAATGAATTTCGCGGTAATCTTCGTTATAGGGCAATGAACTTGCTATCTCAGGTAGTCGAACCTCGCCTTAAAAGTTTGATTATAGTATGCTCTGACATAGAATCTGATAATAAATCTTGGCTAGAATCAATATTGCTGATAATCTCTAATAAGCCACCAACTTCATGGACTGATGAAGATGTCATCATTTATGAGACAAAACTCAGTGATATAGCAAGAAGGTTCATGAATCTTGAGGCATTGCAAAAGGAAATCGCTATTCCAAGCGAAGGAATTGACGCCCGCAGGATAACGGTTACATATCCTGATGGGGATGAGATTCATCAGATGCTTTGGATTGATCGTGATAATCAGTCCAACATCGACAGAATCGCCGAACAGATCATAGAGAAATATGATCTGAGTGATGATGCGAACCTCAAGCAAGCCGTTACCGCAGCACTGATCGAGAGGATATTCAGCAAGCGAAGTGACAAGGCAGATTCTAAGGCTGAGAGCCAAATCAAGGAGCATAAAATTGGCTGAAAAGAATGTGCGCCACATCATGGGGCTATCCGGCGGCAAGGATAGTACAGCCTTGGCCCTTTACCTGAAAGATAAGGTGCCGGATATCGAATATTTCTTCTGCGACACCCACAAGGAATTGCCGGAAACTTATGCGTACTTAAGAAGGCTTGAGATACTTCTTGGCAAGAAAATCGTATTTCTTGAGGATAAGAGGGGTTTTGATCATTGGCTTGATGTCTTTGGTGGGTTCTTGCCCTCTGCTCAGGCAAGATGGTGCACAAGAAAGCTGAAAATAATCCCGCTTGAAAAATATGTGGGGGAAGTTGATGCTATCAGCTACATAGCATTAAGGGCAGACGAGGACCGTGTAGGCTATATATCAACAAAGCCCAATATAAAACCGGTATTTCCTTTCATGAATAATGGCCTTGTCAAAAAGGACATATTCCGAATCATTGAGGAAAGCGGCATAGGAATGCCTGATTATTACAGCTGGCGGTCTAGATCTGGCTGTTATTTTTGCTTTTTCCAACGCAAGATCGAATGGGTGAGATTGTCTGAGATTCACCCGGACTTGTTCGAAAAAGCTGTCAGATACGAACTGGAACATGTTGATGGGAGAAAATACTTCTGGAATGAAGATGAATCCCTCTTGGATCTGATTGCACGAAAAGACCGAATAGTTTCAGATTACAAAAAGGCAATGAGTCTGAAGAAAAAGGATTTTCCGAACCGCCCTCTTGTTGAGGTCCTTGAATCTGTACTCGATGATGAAAATGATGACCTATGCTTTGTCTGTAATCTGTAGCCTCCTCGTCTAAAAGTATTCTGAGGGCTTGATGAAACAAAACGACATCAAAGAAGATACGCATTTCTATATCGACAATGCCCCGCCAAAGGAAGTCACAAATGTCTTGAGAGTCCTTTCAATCGATTTTGACCTCACCCTTAAAAAAATATCAGAGACTCTGAGGGATAGTTACGGTTTTGAGATGCAAAAAGACTATACATATTCCCCTAGAAGGGTCTTTGACTTGGGTCTTGCGGAGCAGAACAGGAAAGGCTCTGTCGTCACGTACAGGCTAACAGAAGTTGGCCTAAAGGTTCAAAACATGTTGGGAATAGATCCAGCATTGTCAATGGACTTGCTGCATTATCTCCATTATACTGGATACACAGGCTTTCCTCACCAACGGAAGTACCTCTGGAGCTATAGGAGATGCTGCGAAATACTGTGGGCAAATATGCGTATTATCAGCCCTTCAGAGTTGGCATCCACAATCCAGGCGGAGATGCAGGATAAATTCCCCTGGCTTGATTACGGAAAAAAAGAAGGTGCAAGGTTCAATAGCACAGCTGCATCCTGTGTATCGACCTGGCTTCGTGCTTTAGACCCTCCACCTGTTGATCAGGTAGGATCACCCCTGCTCCCACGTAACATAGACAGATATGAGATAGCTCTCTTGGCGCTTGATGAAACCTATTGCAGTAGCGGATACTCATACGGCGATCCGGTCATAATGGATGATGATTTTGTCCAGCAGGTGGCAAGTGTGTTCTTTTTAGACACTGAATCTTGCAAAGAATTGCTCAGGATCGGCTCATACATAAATCAGTCAGTGAAAATATCAGAGACTCTGACAGGCGCTTCTATTAACCTTTTAAAGCCTTTCAAGATCGATAACATATGAGGATTTATCATGAGCCTCTACATTGAATGGCTCAACAAAATAAAGGCTATGGCTACATCTGATTGGCTCACAGATGGGCAGCGCAAAGCCTATGACCAGATTCTGAAAAAGTGGCAAAACCAGCAATTTATCTGCCTTTGTGGAACAGCAGGGTGCGGAAAGACCTTTGTTGCACACCTCTTATCGCGCGAGCATGATTATGTTTATTCTCATGATATTTCAAGCGTTGATGATGGTTCTCATAACGTTTTGATCGATGGAGAGGAATACACTCGGCTGATGCGTGATGCTGCAAGACTCAGGGGAATAAAACGGGTGATAGTCCTGTTGCGCAAGCCACCTCAAGATAGGATGCCTAAAGCTGAGATTATTTTGGGTGATAGAGACATCGGACAGTTTCAGCATAATCTCACCAAACATGGCATCCTAGGCTCGTTTCAAAAAAATGCCGAAAGAACAGATCTTAGCAAAATTATACGGGCAGAATGCATTGCCAGGGGGGAAGAAGATGTCACTCAATGATTTGGATTCTATATTGAACAAGGAAGCGATCATTGCCACCTATCCAGCAGCACACCTTCGGTCTAATCCAGAGCAGGTCGAACAGATGTATCGTGCACATGCAATGACGCATATACCGCTAGGAGATACATCAAGATATGTCGATACGATTTTCAAATGGGTTGGAGGCCAGAACAAAGGCGCATTTATCGGCGCTGTTGTCGGTGATTACGGGCACGGGAAAACCAGCTTTCAGGTTCATATATGGGAGGAGAGCACAGAACGCAAGGTGTTTGCGGTTCCGCCGTTTTCCTGGAAAAAAGTCTCTGACATGATTGAAGGGACAGCCGCGTGGGTAGAGTATATGCTTAAAAAGAATAATCCCGATCAAGCGCGGAGTGCCAGGAAAATCTACGATGATTACCGGGAGAAGTCGCTTAGGGAAACAGCTGAAAAAATCGCCCAGGAAAAAGGCCAGGATATTGAGGATGTATTAAAGACACTTGAAGCGGCAATAGCTCAAGGGACAACTATCAGGATGGAAACGAATCCTGAGCGTTATCTGGATTATTGCGAGGAACTGACAGCTGTCATCAAGGAAACCGGATATGCCGGACTATTGATGCTAATAGATGAGCCTGAAGTGGCAGCTAAAGAGCTTGGGTTTGCGGCTGTGTCACAGATCCTTTTTGAAATTGCAAACGGACTGTTGCAACGGCAGGGAGATTTCGGAGTATTCGTTTCCATGCCTGAAAATTTCCTAGCAAGCGCTCAACGAACATTCGGGTCGTTGACTGCCAGGCTCCAGGTAAGAAACTGCATGTCACGGCTTCGAGATATATATGGTTCAGATTTTGCCGAGCAGCTTTGGTCCTGCTATGTGGATAGCTTTGATTTAGGAAGCGAGGGGGAAAAAGTAATCTTGCCTATAACCTTGATGGCAATCGGGCAGGTTGCTTCATCGGATCGTAAAGACCTCTCATATGGTCCTCGAACAGTAGTCTCTACCTTCGGCCAGATGGTCCACAGGTACAAAGAGACAAAAGCGACATACGAAGTCGAGGATTTTGTAAATGATTGCCTTGAAGATGAGATTTTGGTTTCGCCAGATTATCCGTCAAGAATCAGGGAATCCCTGAATCGTCCTGAAGCCTCAAAGCTTGACAAGAGATTGCTGAAGATGCTTGCAGCTTTTCCGAATGGAATATCCAGTGAACAGGCGGAAAAGCTCGGCATTGAAAGCTCGTTTCTAGACCAAGCAAGAAGCAGCGGCGTTGTTTACAGAGCGCATAATCTTTATGGTTTGGCAGCTCTTAGGAAAAAAGAAGGGGAAATAGTTGAAAGAGAACCGGACCAGACAATTGAAGAGATTTTCAGTGAATTCGCTCCTTCTCCAAGGTCTTTTCAGACCGCAAAAGTCGCATTTATAGAGTACGTCCTGCCGCTGATTTTTGGAAGCCGCAGCGGACACCAACTGCTCGGCTGGGATCTCCCTAATAAATGGATAGAGCGCAAAGGCGGCGGCAAAGTGGCGGAATTTGTCGGTGCTTTCAAGCTGACTGTCATGGATTATCCGAGACGGCGTGTCGCGGTTGCAGTCGGTCCGACAAGCGAAGTTATCTCTGAAGAAGAATTCAGGGATTCCGACCCTCCAATAGATATCCTGATTAATTTTGCCTTGCATTGGAATATCGAAGAATCCTTGCCCGCCCAGCTTATTGAAGTATCGGTAGGAGACCCAAAGAAAAACGAGCCGGGAATCATTCGCATCGCAATCGATCTTGCAAGCGATCCTATCCCGAACGACCAGCTCGAAAATATCATTGATTCAAGCTATCTTACTCCGCTAGGAATCCTCTATCTTATAGGAGAGATGGATCGATGCACTTTCCCAAAGGAAGTTGAAGCGAGATGGGGAGCTATTAGAAATCCGATGCTCCGTAATCTGCCCGTAAGATTCTTCCAAGAGGATGCTGTACGTGCGCAGGCAGCTGAACAGGTCAATCGGATAATCCCAAGCGCCGCTATAGAGCTTGTGCCCAGTCTATGCGATTATATCCTTAGAGAGCGCTATCCTGAATACTCGACACTGATCAGGCAGCCCAAATGGGAGAGCAAGGTAAAAGATTACATCCTCTCTTTACAGAACCAAAGCATCCCTCTCGCCTGCAAGAGAGGCCGTGTAGCCTGGGAAGCCCAAAAAAGCGCTGTTGCAAACGCATTCAATACAAACGTGATGAACCTTAGTGATTTTTTCAGCGGTTATGAAAATCTTATTTATATTAATATGGGCAAAAGCAGAGATGATCCTGCGATAGTCGAATTCAAGCTGCATCCGCTTGAAGAGAAAATCATGGACAATATCATGGCAGAAAAGCCTGCCGGCAAGCTTAAGATAGATGGAAAAGAATGCTGGTGGGTGGATTTTGGTGAGCTTGTGCCATTGATCCTGTATTCCGGCTACCAAATCGAGGAGATTATCCAAATTGTCGAGATGGGAAAAGCCCGAGGTACAATTTACGCAATGGAGCACAGGGGCAGTCCGGTCCTTTACTGCAAACCTCTTGATCCAGGGCAGATGAAGACACAGCTCCGGGATAAGCTGGAATCCCTTAGAGAGGAAATTGAGGAGCTAAAGAAACTGCCAGACTTCCGTTATGATTTCAACTTCGATAAAGTTGAAAAAAAGATAGAGGTTTTGCAAGATGATGCTGATTTCGAATCTATCAAAAGCCAGATCCACAGGACATTCGAACAGAATCATGACAGGCTTGAGGGCTTTTTCGACCGTATAGAAGAACAACTTGAAACTGAATCGACAAATTCACAGAAAATCGAAGTGAACCTGACCCATTCCCGGCAAGTCTCTGGGCTTAAGACTCCTCCGACAGCATCTTCAAAGTGGTGTTCTGATCTGAATACCTACATAGTTGCAAACCTCAGCGCAACAGTAGAGGATATCAAAAAGGAATGCACTAATATTAAGCAGAAGGTAAACCGCGCAATTTCAGAATTTGCCGCCAACAGGAGAGGCAATCCCCTTGAAAAGATAAAAAGGCTTCAGGATGGTTGGAATGCGCATAGCACATTGAATGGACAGGTAAAAAGCGTCCAGGCCGATGTGCAACAGCTAATTAAGCATTTGGATGATTACGATCAATGGCGGAAATTGTTAGCTAGGTCAGATGACCTGCATAAACAACTCATTGAGATGAAAAAGGACGAATCGCACCGAACCAAGACCAATGAGCTCGTAGGAGAGACAGAAAAGGTATGGGATGATATATCAGATCTGCTTCGCACGAGGAATGTGAGTGGCCTTGGCAGCTATAAGCAGTATTTCAAACAATTAGATGAGATTGATACTGATCGCAAGAAATACTTGCAGGAATTGAAAGGGGCGTTTGAGAAGATAAAAGACAAAGTGAACATTTTTCTTACAGATGTCGGGCTAGGGGCTGAGGGCCGCGTCAATGTTGTATTCAACCCGGATGATAGCAAAGGCTGTTATTCTCAGCTCTATAATCAGGCGCTAGATCAGCTGACGCGCATTGGCAAAGCTGAATCCGAAGACCTTTCAAGCAAGAGGCTTGAACTTCTGTATGCAAGCAATGTTTTGGGACGTGTCTCCAATGAAAAAGTTTCCCCTGTATTGGGAGAACTCGAACAATGCGAGACATCTCTAAAAAGTATCCTGACAAGTCTTACTGCTGAATGGATTGAAGAGGTCATAAAGAAAGAGGGACAACCTCAGCCCAAAGAATCAGAAGTGAAGGAGGTCATAACCAAAACCCGTGATTCTCTGAAAGAAGCACGAAGGATAATCATCGAGAAAACACGGCCCGGCAAAGAGGAAGAGGTAAGCAAAGAAGCAGGTGAGATGCTGAAATTGATACCTGATAAAGAGACTGTTGATCTGAAGCAGTTGGTTCTCAAGATGATGAAAGAGGACCAACCACCAGCCGACATTTTGGAGCCTGCACTGAAGTATCTAAGCGAACTTTTCAAAAAAGACAAAGTCCAGATAAAAGTGGAGTTGCCGCGCAGATGATTCAAGAGAATCGAGCCGAAATCGGGTCAGATATTTGCAGGCTTTCAAACGCAATCGATGCTTATCCTGCGGCCTTTAGGGGCAATCGGCTTAATCTTCTGTTTCTTGATAATGCACATCCAATATATAGTTCTCGTGATTTTTTAAGACAAGTTGACAGTCTGCAGCTTCAAGAAGAACGCAGGGAATTTCTTTTGGGAGAACGGGAGGGCTGGCCTTTCCCTACCATACAGGTTGAAAACCGCCCGGACCCATGGGATGTCTCAGAAGCCTTGTTTGAACATTTTGAGCATGCTGATAAGATCCTTCCCACACAGGGAGACATAGGCCAGATCCTTGTCAATCAGGCACTAAAAAATGATTCAGATGTCATTGCGCTAATCATTGTTGACGGTCTGTCCTATTACGACCTCCCTGAAGATATTGAGGCAATGCCCTGCTTGGTGAGGGGGGTTTCGACTACAGATTTCGGCTTTAGGGATGTCATCGGAAAACCATCTGTATCGCAGCGCCTCTTTTCTGAAGGCTACCGGAATCAGATCGCTCTTACGTTCTTTGATAAAGCTATCAGTTCACTGTCAGCTGATCTTCACTCAACTTTTGGCGCTTCACAGCTCAATCGCATCAATTCGATTGAAGAAGGGATCGATATCATAAAGAGCGCTAAAATCTGGCGCGGGTATGTTCAGATTGTTGCGCCGGGACTGGATAAACTTTCTCATTATCATGCAGACAGGCCGCTTATCAAAGAATATATCAGCAGGATAATTGAAAGACTGGAAAAAGTGATTGATTGCTTATCGACAAAGGGCAGAAAGGTTTTGGCCTGCCTTACATCTGATCATGGGATCCTATGGCGTGAACAGGTTGAAGAAAAAACAGAAGTTGCAGATGACCTCTTTTCAGAAGACACCAAACACCCTAGATACGTGAAAGGAAGCCTGAACCGCAGTTATGCAAAAGCAATAAGACGCGGAAGCGGTTCATTCACACTGCTCAAAGCGCCATTTCTGACCCGCAAGTGGAAGCATGCAGAGTGGGGTGTTCATGGCGGAATCTCTGCCTGGGAGTCAATTGTACCTGTTATTATAAGAAAAAATTAATACATGAAAGGTAGAAGATTATGCATCTTTTGATCGGCAAAGACATTGATGATGGGAATATGTTCAGGATACCCTGTGATAAATCCCAGAGAGTATTGGTGTGCGGAAAAACAGGAACAGGGAAATCCTATACCATGGGCGTGCTAATCGAAGAGCTTGCAAATATAGGCGAGGATATAATCCTTGTAATTGACCCTCAAGGGATATTCTGGACAATGACCCAGCCTAATGAAGTTGCCAAGGAAATCGATAGCCTCTGGGAATTTGACAGGGAAGCTAAAGGATTCAACCTGAACCTGATGGTGCCAGGAGACCCTGTAGAGCGTTACGGTGGCGAGGATGTAGTTGAGGAAATGGAAAGGCGAGGGCCAAAAATTCAGGGATTACGACTTAATCCATCTGATCTTTCACCGGAGATGTGGTGCGAGCTGTTCAATTTAGATATCAATGAATTACAGGGAAGTATGCTGTTCAAGGCGGTAAGGACTTGCTACCGGAAATTGGGCCATGATTTCCTCCTCGATGATATCACAGCGACAGTTGAAAAGATGCGCGGTCTTGACAAGACAAAAGAAGCTATTTTGAGAAAAATAGAAATGGCTCATGATTGGCAGCTTTTTGAGGAATCCAGGTATCGTGAAATATGGGAGATTCTGCTACCAAATGCAGTCAATGTTTTAGATTTGAGTGTGATTGCACAAGGGCGTTATGGGCTTCGCAATCTGGTGGTCGCTGTGCTTGCCAATTTCATTTTTCGGATGCGAACGATTGCACGCCGGCGGGAAGAGTTAGGGCTTACAACAGATGTTAAGAAAGTATGGATATTCATTGACGAAGCTCACAACTTCTGTCCAAGCGGCAGCAGCACTCTATCTAAAGAGATTCTTATCCGCTGGGCCAAAGAAGGCCGGCAGCCGGGATTATCATTGGTTGTTGCAAGCCAGCAGCCATCAGCTCTCAGCGCTGAGGTTTTGACACAATGCGGCATAAGGATTGTGCACCGCATAACCTCTAAAGCAGACTACCGAGCGATCAATGCCCTCAGCCAGGATTTCCTTCCTGATGATCTGCAATCCTATATCAAACTGCTTTCCAGCAAAGGCCAAACGCTGATAATCGATGATGAACTGGAAAAGATGGTTCAAGTCCAGGTTCATCCCCGACAGAGTGCTCACGGAGGGGCAAGCGCATAGAAAATCATGATTTTTCTGATTAGTCTGTACCCAATAATTTCTTGATGAATAAGGATGGCGTGCTAAATGCCGGTGTTTGACGTAATTCAAGAACAAGATGAATTGAAGGCACATGAACATCATTTCTATCTATGGCCTCGGAAATGGAAAAAATATCTCGACACCCACAATTGGGAAATTTGCAGATTGAATGCAACAGAAAGAGACCGAATTCCAAAGGGATCAGGAGTGTATTCCATTCTGATCCAACCAGGGATTGCAAACCATCCTGCATGTTCTTATCTAATGTATGTTGGAAAAACAGAATCCCTGCGCCGCAGGTTTATGGATTATTTTAACGAGAAAAAGCGCGAGACTGGGAGGCCGAAAATTTTCAGGATTCTCAATAAGTACGAGGATTATGTGTGTTTTTGTTACACTATTGTTAGCATAAGCGATCTGAGTGATGTCGAGGATAATCTTTTGATTGCTTATATACCGCCAAACAATGATCAATATCCGGCTGAAATCCGCCGCATAGTAGGAGCTTTCTAAAAATGGCAGAAAGAGAATCTCTTAAGCCTCTATCTATCGCTTCACTGCGTGCCCGTATGGGGGATTGGGTTTATTATATTGGCTTATTGAGGATGGAAGATATTGCTGAACGTATCAGCATTGTTGAAGAGATCCATAGCAGCAAGTCTCTTAGAGACCTTTTGCAGCGGCAGTTGACTGATCGATCCGCCGATATATCGAAATATCTGCTTTCTCAACAACAGAGGTTTTTCAATGCAATAGTTGTGGGAACTTATGGCGGGAATCCCAAATGGGGGGAACTCGCCATAAGTGATAAAGATTTAATTATGGAATTGCCTGATTATCTTGAAGGAACATTGGGGATACTGACACTTGAGGGTACAGAAAAACTCTTTGCAATAGATGGGCAACACAGAGTTTCAGGCATCAGACAAGCCGTCGAAAATGACCCGTCGCTCTTAGAAGAAGAAGTTTGCGTGATTTTCGTTTCGAGCGTTTCTCAAGAATATCGATCTAAAGATCCAGAGGGTTTTCAGAGAACTCGAAGATTATTTTCCACACTGAATCGCTATGCAAAGCCAGTGGGCAAAAAGGAAATTATCGCACTAGATGAAGACGATGCTATCGCTATTATAACCAGATGGTTGGTTGAAGAAAACCCACTATTTCAGGATAAGATATCTTTGAAACAGACTAAAAGCCTCTCTGTTGCAGACAATGTAAGCTTTACAAGCATTCTGACCCTGTATGACGTGTTAGATATTTATCTCCAAGAAAAGGGCTGGAAATATTTTAAAAGGTTTAGACCTCCTGAAGAAAAACTGAATCAATTATATAAAAATTCAAACGACTTATGGGAGATTCTTGTTAAGAATTTCAAGTGTCTTAAAGAACTGCAAAAAAGCTCATCTGCTGATAAAATTGCCGGAAAATACAGGGACAGAAATGGAGGGCATCTTCTGTTCAGACCAATCGGGCTATTGATACTCGTTAAAGTTCTGATACACCAGATAGATTCAGGATTAGCACTGGCTGATGCAGTAAAAAAATTATCCAAAGTGCCGATGCAAATTTCGGAAGATCCTTGGGCAGGGCTTTTGTGGGATGTAAAAAACAGGAGAATGATAACAGCAGGTGAAAATCAGAAAGCTGCCATAAAACTGCTTTTTTATTCAGTAGGGGGAAAGTTATCAGAAATAAAATCGAGCAAAGAGGCGCTAATCAAAGAACTTTCCGGGCTTTTGAACAAAGAGGAAGATGAAATTGAGCTTCCAAGATACGCCCTAATTAGAAGAAGACGGAAGCTATGAATGAAAGATATTCGTCAAATGCTGCATTCAAGTGCAGCTGATACTGCAAGCTTAAGAGATATATTTTCGAATATTGGTCCTGATGCTTTAGACCAAAAAATGTATCAGGATTTATCGATATTTTTTCAAAACAAAAAAGAACTTAAATCCATTATTTCTTCAAAAATGTTCCTTTGGGAATATGGTTTCATTTTAAAAATGAAAGACAACCCCTGGTTCATTGAGGGGATGAAGTTTTTTACAAGTCAATTCAATTGTGCAAAAAATGCAGACTTAAAAGCTTTCGAGAAAAGCCTTAAGTATTTTTTCCCGAAAATTGGGGAAGCAATCAGATCTAGTATGGTAGCCTTCCACCTTGAACAAAGTTCACAAAAAATTCCACCTAACCTATTTGTAACTAGTGCTTTTAGAGAAATAGGTGGTTTATTAGAGGCCAGCTTATTACCCCACATAAGGCAGTTTTACCATCTTATAGCAATTTCTGAGGGAAATATTTTTCCAGCAAAAGAGACAAAATCAATCTCATTCGGCAATATGGTTAATGAACTCAAAGGGAAAAATCAATTGAAACAAACATACCAGCCAGACCCCTGGAATCTTCCTCTTAATCAATGGAGAAATATTGCGCATCATTCGAATTACCTGTTTAATGAAAATAAAAATGAAATCAAGTGTACTTATGGAAAACACTCTAAAAAAGATTTCATAATAACTCCTTCAGGCCTAAACGATTTCTTTGTAAGATTAAATCAAATAGGTGCATTACATAAAATCACTTTAGGGTTCTTTTATGTTGATAATAGAGAATTTCTTAAAGATTCTCTTGAATCATGCTTAATCACAGATGATGACATAGCGGGTTTAATAATCGACCTATTTCATTCTTATGATTTTGTCGTGGTTGATTTCCAATATGAACAAAAGCCATGGATTATTAGACTTAACGATCCACATTCCCGGTCCAAAGCCCAGATAAATACAATAATGAAAATAGCGGGGAAATTCCTGATGACGAATCCAGATTTGCAGCTCAGATTCTCAATTTTTTCCAATTCGATTGATGCCCCTCATTCAGGGATTCTCAAAAAATCAGAATAAATTGCAACAACTATCAGGGTGTTCTTACGAGTTCCTAGAGCACTGTCTTAAGCTGTTTATCTCTTTCCAATAACTCTGGGACTCTTTCTGTGGTGGGCCTTTGCAATTTTCTGAACAGAACAAAGTCTCCATAGGGTGATTAGCTCAAATTTATTTTTATAAGGTATTTATTCATGTCTGTCAAAAGCAAGGCTAAATTTTCCCATTGGAACTATTTTTTAGTCCTCGAGGCAGACCTTCTTGAAGTTTCAAGATTCATTGAATTCGCTCAAGATAATTACGATTCATATTCTATAGAAAACGCAAGATTGATTCTTTTAGCGTGTTCCGAAGTAGATAAATTATGTCACAAATTATGTTCTAATTTTAGTAAAAGAAAGAAACGTATAGACATTACATTTTACCGTGAAACTTTGAATAAACATATTCCGCATATTGCTTATGTGAAAGTGGAAGTGCCAAGATATGGATTAGAAATTATTCCATTTGATAACTGGCAGAAAAATATTAGTCTTGATTTTTGGAAAGCATATAATCGAATTAAACATGATATTACAAAACATAAGGAAGCTGCTAAATTAATACATGCTATAAATTCAATAGCTGCACTGTTTATATTGAATTTGTATTATTATAGAAAAAAAGCAGAAGCGGGAGAACTTGGTCCCCCTTCCATATTATTTTATGCTGAGGAGGCAATTACTGGTGTGGGGCAATCAAAATTCGGTATTACCAGTTTTTTTAAATTGAAATAAATTCGTCCAAAAAAATAGGGGACCACTCCTTTCCCATCCCCTATCCCCTATCAACTAAGAACACCGTTCATAACCTCGATCAGACCGTCTGAGATACCATTATTACAATCAATCGAACCCATACTCCAACAGAGGCGCTAAACCCGGATAACAGCGAGCGACCTCAACCGTGTCCTTCCAGATTTCCTTGTACTTGACCTGTTTCAACCAGGTCTTTATGAAACTTAGCATGGCGTTATGAGCTATCCAGAATTTTGCATAGTTGTCATTGTATTTTTTAGTGGTGCTTTTCTTCCCCGACAGTTCAAACAACCGGGGCACTGCTTCCTGGACCATGTCTTCTTTAAGATCCATCGCGACTTTGTATTTGTGAGCAAAATTCCTCCAAAACACTTTTCCAGCTAAATTATAAGCGGCCGCTGGATTAAAGTTCTCACGATCAATTATCACCTGTTTTCGGGAATAGTTTTTTACAAAGAAACCTTTTTTTTGGCACCATACGCGGTGTTGATATGTAGTCCATATTTATCGCTGATCTGTCTGGCGGTCATTCCATCTGGGATAAAAACCTTTTCCCTCTTGATCTCTGTAGTTCCTGTCTGGTTCATGTGAACCTCCTATGATTATAGTTGCTGGTCAATATGGGAAAGCTTCCACCAATCATTGGTGGCATGATTAATGGAAGACGTGACAAGGGAGTTAGGTGGGGTGTTCAGGAAGGATAAAGAAGATCGATCGACAGAGGTATATCTAACCTATTAATATATATGGTAGCAGGTTATATAACTGAAGTTATGGGGGAATTTAGGTGTAAAGAGGTGTTAAGGTGTGGTCTTAACACTTAATAGCTATTACAAAACTTGACTTGTTTTCTGGGAGCTTTTCCTATATAAGTGAAAAAAATCGAGGTGATGATGTTGGTTTCAAATCTTCACTTTTCAGGAATGCATGATTCGGGCAAGGAATCTTCATTGCGACACGAATTCACATATTTTGACGGTTAACATTACAAAGGTGATGATATCCAGATCTGTATAATCACTTATTAGCTGAACCAATTACGAATGAAGATCATCCGAGAAATTACATTCGAAGAAATGTTGAAGCGCTTTGCCGTTGGCGAAACTTTCTCTGAATTCTATCACCCACCCAATGATGAACATCGAAAGCAAACGCTTCGCCTCCTGAAGTCAGGAGAACAGAACCAAGAAATTGAAGGCATTAATCGGGCACTTGCGAGACGCGGATTTCTTGTGAACTCCATCCCGCGAGAGGCCAAGTGGCACCTTGTTAATTTGCCTGTCACCCTCGACCAATTTTCCGCACTCCAAACCATCAATGATTCCGGGTGGGTTCGTCATTCAGGTGGGACCCAGAAATTAATCGATGCCGCCACTAACTTGCGTGATGCACCTGGCACAGATCCCAGGGTCGATGCGATTGTGGCTGCATTCAAGCAGGGGAATGTTGAAATGCAGGGCATCACTCTCATAGGGCAATCGGAGGAAGGTCCATTTACAGTTGCCGAAGGCACGGGAAGGCTTGTGTCCGTGTACCTTTGTTGCGTGGATGAGCAGTCCAGTCCAATGTGTCAAAGTGAAATCGAGGTTGTCTTAGGAATAACACCGATTCGCTGGAAGTTCAGTTATCGGGATAGGGACGCCCATCGCTGAGCGCCCCTCCCACACCACCGGACGTACGGGTCACGTACGTGGCGGAAATTGCCAAGGGATTTGATTATCAGCTCTGTCAGCGCCATTTACCCCCTGGGATACTGCTGAAAATAGCACCATTTAAGTCCAAATGCAACACCTGTGGAAACGTCGAGAACTATGATTCTTAAAATAATCAACCCGTTATGCATATGCAGTGGAAGGATTTTTTGAGTAAAAACTCTTGGCCCAATGATAAACACTGCAAAACAAGCGGATAACATAACGGAAAAAGATGAAAATTTATAAGTTCAAAGACTTAACTGACGAGAAGAAACACTCCCATTTTTATCAAATAGTCCTGCAGAACACTATTTGGTGTGCTAACCCAGATTCTTTGAATGATGAAAATGAATTCAAATTTAAACTGGACTACAATCCATCGCCATTTACAGCTAAGCTTCTATCCCAAGTAGTAACGAAATTCAGGACCACAAGTTATTCTTCTCCGAATTTATCTGCTTCCTTAGTCTTAAAGCACAACAGGCTGGAAGAAAATGCAGCACCAATTATTGAAAAATTGATTTGCAGCTGTAGGAATACAATTGGAGTTATAAGCTTTTCGATCATAAAGACTGATGATCACCTATGGGAGGAGTATGGTGGGAAAGGTAATGGAGTATGCATTGAAATCAATATACCTGATAGGCTTATTGGCAAATCATATCACCGGGTTCGTTACGTGCCAGAAAAAATATTTCATATAGATTCCTTCCTTGAATCTGAATTATTTCAGGACAAAGCTTTTGAAACTTATCGAAATATCTTGCTGACAAAAACGAAAAAGTGGGCACAAGAAGAAGAAATGAGGTTCATTGGCAAGCAACAAAACGTAAATTTGAATATCGATGGCTATATCAGTGAAATCACATTCGGCGCTCAGGTTCCCGAACATACTTTAAAGCAAGTGGAGGCTAATATTGTTAATCATTGCAAGGCCAACAATATTAAAATCACGAAGCTATAAAATAGCTAATCTGGTGCATGCCCGGCGTTGATTACAATTCACGTATAGCTGCCTTAATGGTGTAAAAATTGATGCACTAAAAATGCTTGATTTACGAAAGAAATCTGCTATAAATTCAGATAATTTGCAGGTGTAACATTAGGCAAGAAGTCCGCACTTTCTGTAACCGGTTACACCTATCGTTATTTTCAACTATGTAATAGCTTTGTAACATTTTAAGAATGGCTAAAAAGATTAAAATTGGTCGTAATAATCCCTGCCCATGTGGAAGTGGCAAAAAATATAAGAAATGTTGCTTGCAAGAACATCAATCTACGCCATTACCAAAGGTTGTAAATCAACATATTATTGATGAAGATGCACAAAGAATTTTCCAAATTCATTTCAATAAAAGGAATGGTTTTTTAGTGCGACAACTTCCAGAGGATTACGGCGTAGATTATATGGTTGAATTGATAGATGATCAAGGACAAGCAAGTGGCATTTCATTCTATGTGCAACTAAAAGGTACAGAAAAAACAAAAATTAAAAATGATTTTATAGCTCTGTCTTTAAAAAAATCTACTCTAAATCTATATTCCAGGCATTTATATCCTACCTTTATCATAATTATCGATGTTATCAACCAACAAGGTTATTGGCACAATAGTTTTGATTTGATTGATGAATTAGATCAAAGAAACCCTTTTTGGCGGTCCGAGCCAGAAATAACAGCTACAATTTATATACCAATAAACCAAGATTTTTCTGTTCCTGAACTGACAAAATTAAAACAGTATGCTGATAGTGTTCATACTCGAAGGAGCGCTATCCCACAAGGACCACTTGTTTTAATGCAACCATTCGACTCAGCTGATGAGTTTCTAAATATTGAAGAACTAACAAAGATTGTTGAATCTTGTGATTACAATAAATTCTTTGAAGTAATTTCTGAAGGTCCTTTTTATTACTTGTCTGATATTTATTTTTCCAAATTATTCGATCTTTTTGAACAGATACCACCCAGGAAAATACAGGAAGATCCGAATATTATGGCAATTCTTGGTATATCCGCGCTAAAAAAAGGATATCACCAAGAAGCAAAAAAATGGTTTCAACTATCAATAAATGAGAAATTTACAAATACTCAACTTTGCGCATATGCAGAATTTTTATTAAATGAAATAAAATTTATGTATGGGCATATCTCCGAAAAAGAATTCTCTGACTCACTATATAAAATTAAAGAAAAAGCCCCATCAGAAATAGAATCAATCATATCATTCAGGCAGCTTACTCTCAATTATTTTCAAAAAGAAAGGGAAGCAAGAAAATATGGACGCTTTCGCCAAATGGATTTATTTAAAGATTCAATAGAGCAACTTTGGAATTTTATTGAATCTTGTGACGATTCAATTAAAGAATTTGTGCTACTAACAATTGCGAATAACTATATAACATTGGTTCCATCACTGTGGGGAGAGATTTCTACAAGGATAGGTTTACGACAGAAAGTAAATTTAGAACTTGCACGTGAAGAATTCGAAAGAATGGAAAATGATGCAATAGAGGCAACAAAAGAAGCTCATAGAATATTTAATATATTAATAGGAGAATCAAAAAATATTCGAGTTTCTTTGGAGATAAAAGCTGAAGGATTATTATCATACTCTATTCTCATCTATCATCTGCAAACGATAAAATTAAACTTTTTAGTATTTTTAAAAGAAAGTGTTGAGATACCAGAAAAAATACCACTGTCTGAAGAAGAAAGATTGGAAATTGAACAAGCCCTAAAATATTGTATAGAAGCAAGAGATCTATTCAAGAAAATTGGTTCTAAGGATAGAGAAGCGACGGCATTAATACAGATTATTGGATTTTATGAAGATTTAGGCGAAGAGGCGAAATATGAGAATACAAAAATAGAGATAGAAAAAATACTCAAAATTACTTGGGCGCCTAATAATATAGAATCATTTAAAAAGATTATTAATGAGGGTAGTTTAAGGAGACAGTTATTTAATCGTATTAGAAAGAGACAGCCAGATACAGATTTCGATAAAGCAAAAATGAGCAAAACAGATATTGAGATGCAGGTCGAATGCAATTGTAAGACGTTTAATATTACAGATGAAAAAAGCATAGAAAATGTACGAAAAGATATAATCAGCTATGTTATGGCAGCTAAATTTAGAATTAATTTATGCAAACATTTTCAGTTACTTCAAGACAAGCGACATAGTTACTCTCTTGACACCTTTTATATTGTTGATCCTAATCGCAAAGGGGTTTGTAAATTATTAAAACATGAATCTCAAATTATTCATAATGATCCAGAACTTATAATAAGTTCTTTCAAAAAAACCTATTGTGAAAAATGCAAATTCTGTGAACCACTCAAAAAAGAAGATGTATAATAACTTGCATTGGCCAAGGTTTAATCAGGCAAGTATCAAATCGTGGTCACTAAGCTCCTTTCGCGATGCTCACCCACGGCGCGCTAATAGGCAATGCACGATGCTTGCCTTACATCGATCACCCAACACACTACCCATGCATTTTGATTTCGTTTCTAAATCAATCATCCATGCCAGCCCCCCCTTTTTTTTGTCATATGGTTAACTTTATATCTTTAAAAAAAGAAGGCGATAGGATCCCCGTTCGTTCGGGGCATTTTGCCTATCGCCGTCATAGGTTATAGGATAAGAATTTTGAATTTATAGGTTACGCTGCTTGTTCCAAATTACATAAATAGGTGCTGGTATCTTGATGTTTAGGTTCTCCAGCTCACATTGGTAGGCATCGAGAGCCATAGTTTCCAATTCCTAAACAGAAATTCCCCGCCTACGACTAAGATTATAAATTGCCTCTGACATTTTAGGTTGCGTGAATTTGTCCTGATTATCCGGTTCAACCTCAGTTTCCGAATTGTCGGATTGTTTAGGTTGCTTCGCATTTGCCTTAGGTTCCGGTTCATCCTTCACGGCGGACTTGTTCTTGGCATCGGTCTTTGTCTGAGTCGCCTTTTTGTTTGTATTGCCAGCCGCCTTGTTAGAAAATCATGTTGATAATTTCAATTCCTCAATCCATGTCAACAAGTCTTTTTGACTCTGAAATTTTTCATTTATATCAACGAGAGCTGTAATAACAGAACCTACAATATTCAATAAACTAAAGTAATCTCCTTCAGTAATATGTTTTTTCCCACCGTGTGATATCGCACTTCTAAACCCATAAAATTTTTTCACTAAATTCTTTATCTGTCTTCTTTGTTCTACCTCACTTCCTAAAATAAGTGCAGTCCCTTCCGCTATTTGAACTCCTATTGGGTTCCCATGTTCGTGTGTAAACAGAGACTCTAATGCGATTATCATTAATAGGAATGCATTTTCTACTTCTTCCTGTTTGACAGCTGATGAGAACCAGTGAACTGATCTCAGCAAGGTTGCCTCAAATTGAGAAGGATACTTTTTGCTTAAAAAAACAGAAAGCTTAAAAAAGCCTATTTCGTCCAAGCGTTTTAAAGTGCTTTCATTCACCGATAAAGATTCAACGGGTCCGACAAAATCACCTCTTGTATTAATCCGTTTTTCTGAAAATAAAAACCCTCTTCTCCTCGATGCTGAAAATTCCCCTTTTAGACCAAGCTTTATATTTTCTGAAATCCGATAAATTGCTTTAGATGCAAAATGAAATAGATCGATTGCTTTTCGTGTTTCTTCTATGGCTCGCTCATACGCTCGGGCTGGTTCTGCATTAACGGTATACTCGGAAATAGTTTTCCCCATTAATTCATCTTCGAGTTCTGAACTAAGATGTTCATAGAAGAAAACTTTGCTTTGTTCATCATTCTTTAAAGTGTCGATAACCGTTTTAGATTTCAATTTTAAATTGTCAATTAAATTTTTGTCACATCCCAGAAAAGTTACATTACCAACTTTAAATGGTTTATCAACAATCAAACCAGTTACTTGAAGATATACGGTTGTTTCTCGCTCAAATGTGGATAGGCTGTTTATGAGATCAGCTATAGCTTTTTCAAGGTCTTCAACTTCGTTTCTCAGTATTAATGCAAACAATTTTTTCAATTCATTGGAAAGATGTTTTTCTGAAAATTTTTCTGAAAAATCTGCATTTGTCAGAATAGTATTGACCTGTTCATTAAATACTCTGGCATCATCATTAAGTAAGCCATAAGCAACTCCATCATGGATCATGAAGCTGTGTCCCAATGCATCTTTTGGGTGAATCACTTTTGATGAAATCGCTCTAAGATTGTCAGCAATTTTTTTAATAGTATTTGTATTCATATTCCTTTTCTAACATTAAATATTGATTCGCTGCGAAAGAATTTCAGCTTTTGGAAAAAAAGAATATAAGCAAGATCTGTGGCGATTATTCAGACTGTGTAATAACCTCACCCTTTCCAATAGCATATCCAATTGAATATTCAACAAAAAAATTGTTGGATTTCGTACAACTCGGTTATTTGATATAGGTTTTTCCTAAACTGAAAATGCGAAATTTTGTGCAATTTCTGCGTATTGGTTCGCTGCGAAAGAATTACAACCATAAATTAGGAGGATTCCCAAGAAGGATTTCAAAAGGTATCTCGTATCAAAGAACATTTGTTAACTGCCATTTTTTAAGCAGACCTATATGGTGTCTTTGACAGTTTGAATGCGTACTCTGGCAACCGATTTTTTCTCAATAACTGCATTACAGCCTTTTTTGATAATTGATTGGCAGAGTCAAGCCCACAATAAATACTCTTGAAGTTTACTTCTTCCTCGACTTGACAGAGTGATATTTCAATGTAGGGGATAATTTTTGATTCACTGGCTCGAAAATTTATTTCAGGTTGTACTCTTAACCTTGAAGAGACTATCCGCCACTCCTTTTCTTCCTTGAAAGATTCATGCTTAAGCATTGGAGCAATAGCGTACAAACTTATTATAAATTCGTTTGTTATAGTATGCATTAATTGATCAGAATCATGCTGCTTATTTCCATCCTTGGCTTCGACATACTTTTTATTGTTGAACGCCAACAATTCTTGAATAATTTGTTTCTTGATTTTTGGATCATAAACGCAAGGCAATAAATCGGAGTCGTGTATTTCCGCTATTTGAGAAAGCAAGTCGAAATCAAATCCTATGGAAAAACCACCCTTTGGACAATATCCTCTCCACTGGCTTAATAGGTCACCTTCCTCTGTAAATGACACCACATATACTTCGGGGTTCCATTTTCTACCCAGATTGATTCTAAGATATTCTATAAAATCATAAGCAAGACCCTCTAATTCTTTTGGATCATCACTTACTTTATAGAAATCCTCTATAATTAAATGTATGATATCCAAGGTATGTTGGAACTCTTTCGGATCATTGAAATATCTTATATCTGTTGCCCATATTTTTTTTGAGGTTGAAATTCCCAACAACCCTATAGTCGTCGTATAATGGAATAAAGTAGCGGGTTTTTTCTTCCCAATAACTTTTGAATAAGTAGGTAGATGTTTTCGCATTTATATTTTTCTTTTGAAGTTTAACGTCTAAGTCAGCCGAAAACGGCTCGAGCCAGCGAGACGGTTTTCGGCAGCACCTTTTTGTTAGCAGATACACCTTCTACCCTATTACAGCCAAAGCATTGCAACATTTTTTCTCCACGAACGAATACATATTGAAAAGCTCTTCAACTACTGTGTACTGAGATTGACCAAGACTGTGGTTTCTGGGGTCGAGCCAAAAAAACGCTGCCCTTGGGCCAGCACTCATTTTAAAATGAAAAGGGTTCATACCGCGATGCACAACCTCATTTCTATAGTTAATGATCCGGTATATCAGTCCATCATCCGAATAAGGGTCCTCAGGAAAAGGCTCCCGCTTCGTATCAGCACATAGGCATTGTAGATGAGTAATTACTCCATCTGTCGGGTTTAGACGCTTAAGCTCCTTAACAATCTTAAAGACTGCCACTTCATTACTATTAAACCCTAACTCTCGGTTTTCATTGATGAGCTGTGCCAGATATTCAGTCGACCCTAGCAAGTGAAAGAAAAACTCTTGTGTAATCTGATGTCGGGCATTTGGATCGGCTGCAAGTTGATTATTTGCAATCAGAGTCTTTAGATCATTTAAGCGTAATTTTGCAAATTCGAGTTTTTGGTAAACCGTATCCGTTATCAATTTTTCCTCCTGACTTTAATGCATGAGTACTGCTAACGCAAAAGTCAGCGGTGGCGGTCAGCCATCCGCTGAACTGACAGGTTGTGTGCCGGGCTTGGCCCGGCTGCTAAATGGTGATGCCCGGCATTATGACACAAATGTCGGGCAAAGTCCAGATCCACCCTGACGGAGGGGAAGGATAGCCGAAGGCAAGGTTGTTACAGTAATGTAACGGCTGAAGGAAGCCTTAGGCAAAAGCGTGGGTCGACGTACAGGTATGCCCCGTACCGAAAGGTAGAGGGCAGGCAGATTTGAGGCGGGGTGTGGTCGGGACGAGTCCGCAACACAGGACAAAGTCCTCTATCCGTCGTTGACGTACTCCGTATATCTGACGATCGTGCGCTGAAAGTAGCCGATGCTTACCCCGGGAGGCCCGCTGCATCTCAGGGGATCTGTTACACGAACACTACCGGTAACAG
>JAUVVL010000334.1 GCA_030604635.1 Desulfobacteraceae bacterium | reverse complement strand
TGATTAACATTGTCTTCTATCCTCCGTCTCATTGCTTAAGACAGCTAAAGAGTTAAGAGCAGATAGGCATTGGCGGGCAGGTCACTTCAAACTTTAGGCACTTTTGGGTTTCTCCGCCTTTGGCGGATCCAGGACACCTATCATGGATCAACCGGTCCGGAGGACCTTCAGCGAGGATTTTTAACCCAAACCCACTGATGTCAGAGAAATTAACAAATACATCTCTTCCTTCTTCTTTTTCAATAAAACCATATACTTGCTCTTACATGTTCCCTTATTATCTTTTAGGCTTTGGCTTTCTCTTTTTTTTAAGGCAGACCTTATCCTTCCTGATAATGGCACAGAGTTTGGGATTGTGAAGGTCTTTGCAATTATCGTGATTATACAGTGGACATTCAGGATATGTTTTTGACATAGATTTATATGACCCTATCGTTCCGCCCAGGTCAACAAAAATTTCGACATGTATCAAATATCACATAAATTCAATGGGTTGGTAGTTGCTGGTCATTGAAGATCTGTAATCGACGGACGTTATTTAGCTGCTCTCATATCCTCTCCAAAGAAAATTCATCCCATATATTGAGATATGTTTTCTAAAAAACTTCTGGTATCTATCGGTTTGTCTATGTAACCGACACGACCCGCTTCAAAGGCTTTTTTATCATCTCCATGCATTGCATAAGAGGTTAATGCTACTACCGGTATATCTTTTAATTCAGGGTCTTCCTTGATTATCCGGGTAGCACTAAACCAATCCATGTCGGGAAGTTGAATGTCCATCAGAATAAGATCGGGTTTGTGCTTGCGGCCAACTCGATACCTTTTTCAGCATCGACAGCCTCCAGTATCTGACACTTCCCACGCTGAAGCAGGATTTTAAAAAGTTTCATGTTCAATTCGTTGTCTTCGATTATAAGAATTGACTTGTTTTCCATATTTGCGGCCGCTCCATCTATTGTTCACTTTCTCAGCTTTGATCCAGCACTTCCCTAATTTTATTTGCAAGTTCACCCTTTACAATAGGCTTTAAGAGGAACGCTTTAATGCCGATGGCCTTGGCTTTTTCTTCTGAAACCAGTTCGCTGTATCCGGTGCACAGGATGACGGGAATGTCAGGCCAAATGCTCATAAGCTCTCTGGCCAGGTCTTCACCGGTTATATGCGGCATGGTCTGATCTGTGATTACCAGGTCATATTTTTCAGGTTGTGCCCTAAAAGACTTTAGTGCTTCAATAGAATTCTGGCTGACGGCAACTTCATAGCCCAAGCTTTTTAGAATTTGTTTGCCCATGGCCAGCACAGCTTTTTCATCATCAACGAACAGTATCCGTTCGTTCCCTTTGGGAAGTGTCTCAAAGGTCTCTGATTCCGGCTTAACTTCAACCTCATCAATAATGGGGAGGAATACGTGGAAGCTAGCGCCTTTCCCAGGCTCGCTGTGCACAGTTATGGCCCCGCCATGGCTCTTGACTATTCCGCAGGCCACGGACAGTCCCATTCCCGTTCCTCCATCAAGCCCTTTTGTTGTAAAATATGGGTCAAAGATACTCGGCACAATCTCAGGGTCTATGCCATGGCCAGTATCAAGCACGGTCAGTATTACGTATTTCCCGGGAGATAAATCCTGATGAAGGCCCGCCTCATCCTTATCAAGCTCTGTATCTGTCAAGCTTACTTCTAAAAGGCCGCCCTTTTCCCGCATGGCATTGGCCGCATTGGTATATAGATTCAAAAGTAATTGATTTATTTGTGTAAGATCGGCAAGGATTGTATATGAGTCGGTTGAAATATTTTGGCTAATTTCGATGGTTGTGGGAATCGTTGACCGCAATAACTTGAGAGATTCTTTAACAATCGAGCTAATCTTTAAAGGTTGCAGTTTCTGTTCTGTTTGGCGGCTAAAGCTAAGGATTTGCGTCACCAGATCTGTAGCTCTTTGGCAAGCTTCTTCCACCTCTTTCAGGTTGTAGTGCGCTGGATTCCCATCCGGAATTTCATCTGCGATCAATTCCATATTACCATTAATAATCCAAAGGATATTGTTGAAATCGTGGGCAATCCCTCCGGCCAGCGTACCAATAGCCTCCATCTTGTGGGCTTGTAGAAGCTGTAGTTCAAGTCGCTTCTGTTCGGTAATGTCTCGCAAATTGATGATGCTGCCGGCAGGGTTACCATTTTGATCCCGATAAATGGCTCCGCTTATACTCACCGGGATAATGTTTCCTTCTTTGGTGTATCGACGAGTTTCAAAATCAAAGAAACTCTCTCCAGCCAGCAACTTTTCGATCATCATTTTAGTTTCCGGCCAGGCCTTGTCAGGCACAAAATAATCCATTTTCTTGCCCAGACGCTCCTCCAGTGTCCACCCGAAAACATGGGTGAAAGCAGGGTTAAAGTAGATTACTTTACCCTCCATGTCATAGACAACAACAGGATCAGGACTTGCTTCCAGGACTGTGCGGTATTTTTCTTCGCTCTCACGCAGTGCCTCCTCGACCTGTTTCCGTTTGGTGATATCCCTTGCAACTGAAATCACCGCAATGACTTTTCCGTCACGAACTAAAGGACCAAAACTGACTTCACCGAACTTTCTTATTCCATCCTTGGAAATAAACTCGTATTCCGATGAATCGATTCGTTCGCCCGCTAAGACGCGCATCGTTTCAGAGAAGGCCTTTTCCAAATATTCCGGCGCAAGGATATTCAGATCCTGGAAAGGTCTTCCGATCAGTTCCTCGGGCTTGTACCCTAATATCCTTTCAACGGAGGGCGATACACTGATAACCCTAAAATCAGAATCTATCGAATAGATAACATCGGATACATTCACAAAGTGTTGTCGGTATTTCTCTTCGCTCTTCCGCAGTGCATCTTCTGCCTGCTTGCGCCAAACAGCTTCTCTCTCTAAGACCTTTACTCTGTATTCTAATTCTTCATATGTTGATTTTTCATCCATGAAAATATCCTCAAGTTTCCATAATACCTACTTTTCTTTGACAGACGTTTATTTGTCCAGCCGACTCTGTCTTCGTAAAATATCATCGTTTGTAATAGGAGACCTTTGCAAAACGTCCCCCTTTGCCCAATCTCTGCGTCAGACTCAAATTTTAATCCTCAAAATACTCAATGTATTCCTGTGGTTAAAATTTTCGCCTTCCTTGACCTTGAACAAAATTGAACATTTTTCAAAGGTCTCAATAGTTTAGCCCTTTAAAACTAATAGATTTCAAACGAGCTTCAGGCGTGATTAAATTTTGTATCCCGC
>JAUVVL010000329.1 GCA_030604635.1 Desulfobacteraceae bacterium | reverse complement strand
TTGCTAAACTAACATAGTATCTTTACCCCTAACTCTCAACAGCCAACAAAGGAGAGGGAGCTATGAAAGAGTTGATCAAATATATTGCTAAAGCGCTGGTTGATTATCCGGAACAGGTTGAGGTAGCTGAGGTAGAGGGGAACCAAACTTCGGTATTGGAACTCAAAGTGGCCAAAGATGATCTGGGAAAGGTTATAGGAAAGCAGGGTCGGACAGCACGGGCCATGCGAACCATATTGAGTGCTGCATCCGCTAAGATAAAAAAACGGACTGTCCTTGAGATTATAGAATAATATCGTGGAGAAAAATGGGTTTCTTCCTATTGGAAAGATCGTTGGCCCCCATGGTGTAAAAGGAAATATTAAAGTCTATTCCTACGCTGAATCCTTGCCTGTCTTCGATCCAGGCAGTTCGATCCTTGTAATCAATGCCAAAGGATCTGAAAAAACTTACAAAATAAAATGGGCTAAACCTCACAGCCGGGGCATCCTTTTATCCTTGAAAGGTATTGAGAGTCGGGATTCGGCTGAAACCCTTATCGGTTCCGAGCTTTTTATAGAACAGGCCAATCTTCCTGAACTCGAAGATGGATCATATTACTGGTTCGATATTATCGGTCTTTCAGTTTTCACAACCGATGAACAGTACATGGGTAAAGTTGAATCGATAATCTCCACGGGAAGCAACGACGTCTTTGTTGTTAAAGACCCGAATAAAGAATATGATAATGAAACACTGATTCCTGCGCTTGAATCGGTGGTTTTGGAAATCGATTTTAAGCTTAAAACCATACGAGTCGATTTGCCCGAAGGGTTGTGAAAGTTAAAGGTATGAATTTCATAGTCCTGACTATCTTCCCGGAAATGTTTAATCCATTTTGGGAACATGGGATTATCAAAAGGGCGATAGATCGAAATAAGATTTTCGCTTCAGCAATCAATATCAGAGATTTTGCAGAAGACCGGCATTGTATCACCGATGACAGGCCGTACGGCGGTGGCTGCGGAATGGTCATGAAGCCCGAACCGCTGGCCGGTGCTATCCGGGCTGCCACAAAGCAATCGCCTTCTTCAAAAACGATTCTGCTGACACCTCAGGGGCGGTGCTTTAATCAAAGCGTGGCCCATGAACTTGCATCATATGACGGAGTTATTCTGGTTTGCGGCCGCTACGAGGGTGTCGATGAACGTATTTGTCACGATTTAATCGATGATGAAATTTCCATCGGTGATTATGTCCTGACAGGGGGTGAGCTGGCAGCCATGGTTATCATCGATGCCGTAACCAGGCTGATTCCCGGAACACTCGGCGGTAAGGACTCTGCTGAAAAAGATTCATTTTCAGACGGCGTCTTGGAACATGCACACTATACGAGGCCCAGGATGTTTGAAGGCGCCGAAGTTCCCGAAGTTCTGTTGTCGGGCAATCACAAAGAAATTGAAAAATGGAGGCTTGAAACATCTCTGATACGCACCTTCCTGAAAAGACGGGACTTGCTGGAAAAAAGGCCCCTGAGCAGGCAGGAGATAGAAATTCTGAAAAAGTGGTGCCTCGATATTGAAAAAATCATACAAGACCAATCTTTACGTGGCTCTGACACATTACCCGGTGGTCAATAAGAATGGTGACATTATAACATCCGCGGTAACGAACCTTGATCTGCACGATATATCAAGGGCAGCGAAAACATACGGAGTTCGATCATTTTATGTGGTCACCCCCCTTGCGGATCAGAAAGCGCTGGTTGAAAAAATCGTTTCGCATTGGGTAAAAGGAACAGGCTCAAGATATAATCCAAAACGGCGAGAGGCCCTGGATCTGATCAGTATAAAAAATTCCTTGGATGAGGTCATTGACCATATCAGTAAAAACGGAGGAGACTCTCCGAAGACGGTTGTAACCAGCGCCGGGCACAGTCCACGCAACATAAACTTTGGCAAGTTTCGGGAGATGATGAAAGACGGCAACCTTTATCTTTTGATATTTGGTACAGGCTGGGGGCTGTCGGAAGAATTCATAACCAAGGCCGATTACGTACTCGATCCGATTGTGGGAAATACAGATTACAATCACCTTTCGGTTAGGTCTGCTACTGCCATTATACTCGACAGACTGTTTGGAAAGAACTAATAAAAAAATATTATTGGAGATTTTTATGGGAACATTAAGTCAGATAGAAAAAGAGTCGATGCGGCTTGATCTGCCCGATTTTGCCGCAGGTGATACGGTTAAAGTTCATGTCAAGATAAAGGAAGGTGAAAAAGAGCGCATTCAGGCTTTTCAGGGCGTTGTAATCAGCAAACGCGCAAAAAGAGCCAACTCTACATTTACCGTTCGTAAAGTTTCATACGGGATCGGTGTTGAGCGTATCTTTCCGCTCCATTCCCCCTTAATCTCTAATATTGAAGTGATAACTCGAGGCCGTGTTCGCCGGTCAAAAATCTATTACCTGCGCAAGCTAAGGGGCAAGGCGGCAAGGATAAAGGAACGCCGCTTCAACTAATGAGATTCCATGGTACCAGACCTGTGGTTATTCGAAAAAAAAGCCATTGAGAAAGGCTTTTCAAGAATTGCAGGAATTGATGAAGCCGGCAGGGGGCCCCTGGCCGGGCCGGTTGTTTCGGCAGCTGTTATTCTTCCCACCTCTCTTAAGGTCTCCGGTATTTCCGATTCAAAGAAATTAACACCCAAAAAGAGAGTTTATCTTTACGAAAAGATTTACGATCATGCTGTTTCCATAGGTGTTGGGATCGTTGACCCGATTGAAATTGACCGTATCAACATCCTGAAGGCATCACTTCTGGCCATGGCCATGTCGGTTAAAAATCTTGTCCCGCAGCCGGATTGTCTTCTCATAGACGGCACCTTCCCGATCTCGTCAAACCTGCCACAGGAACCGATACCCAGAGGTGACACACTGAGCATTTCCATTGCTGCTGCATCTATTATCGCCAAGGTAACCCGTGACAGGCTGATGGAAAGATATCACCTTGATTACCCGCAGTTCGGATTCTCCAGGCACAAAGGATATCCCACTAAGGCCCATAAGGAAGCTATCCGAAAATTCGGATGCTGCCCCATTCACAGACGTAGCTTCAAGGGGGTAAAGGAATACCTGTAAATTCTATCCATGACACTATCCCTCCCAGCTACCTTTTAGGACTCAGCGTCTTTGTGATGGATAAGGCAAGAGAATATGCATTGGAGAGTCTCGATGCTATAATGGGAAGGGCCGATAAGCTCGGGCTCCTCATTTGTCTTGAAAATTTGTTTCCCAGAACCCATTCTCTGGCGGAACCGGAGGACTTTACGGAAATCTTTGAGAAGTTTCCTAGACTTAAACTGACCCTCGACACAGGGCATGCCCATATAGGGGATAA
>JAUVVL010000107.1 GCA_030604635.1 Desulfobacteraceae bacterium | reverse complement strand
GCGCTGTCAATCTGATAAAAATTGCCAAAATACCTTAACTTTAGCTCACTTTAGCTCACTTTAGACACTTCACACTTTTTCAGTAGTTATCACCACAACGCTTTGTAAAGAAAAATCATGTCGGCTGGGTTTTGAACTTCTTAGTATCATGATGCTTGTATTTACTGTAACCCAACCTTACGCTTATTTTTAACATCAAGCATGCTGTCATGCAACCGCTCGGCCCGCAGGCAGAAAGTTTCCAGCTTTGCAGTGATGAGCTGGGGGAAAGGCGAGCCGTCGCTTTCGATTGCCAAGAAAGGCAGGTCTTCAATATCTGTAAGTATGGATCTTAGCCGATCATTGTTCGGATCAGTCGCCAGCTTCCCTTCACGGGTCATGGTCTCGATAAGAATTGATTCCGACAGGCGGTTGGGCATGCATCCAAAGGGGCCGATGGCGATCACACCGCAGGCATGTGACGCCACCTCGGTGAGGGAGCTTCCCACCGTCAGGATGGCCTCACCGGTCAGGTTCGGTGATATATAAGGTGTGGCGTTGTCAATGATCGATTTGATATTTAGCGGCTCTGCGTGAACGAGTTTTGAGCGGGACAATATGGACTTGATACGCTTTTTGTATCGAGCCATGGATCTCTTTTTTAGCATGAACCCCAGCTTCCCCATAAATGACATTGTATGTTCGGAGAGCCTGTTTTCCAACAAATAGTCGGAATAGAGTATCCACTCGGCAATTGGTGAACAGATGACGGCAAACCCTTTTTCCGCAAGGGTTTCAGTCAAATTCTGGCGCGACAAACCATCCCGCCGGACGAATATCTCACCTACAAGAGAGATTGTGGGCATCTCTTCGCGTGGACGCTTCAAAGGAATCCGGCTGAACCGTTCGGCGGTCTTAGCGAGCTGTTCTTCCAGCAGCAAGAAATCTAAATCTTTATTTTCAAATTCACCCAGTATCATGCCCCACTCTTCATCGAATATTTCGATTGCCTCTTCCGTGTCTCTTGCGTTGGCCAGTAACATTGACCGGATGTCTTCCAAAACATCGGATACGACAATCCCCCACCACACTTTTAGCTGAAACTCGCCGCCCAAACCCGCGTAGGAGTTCTCTGACGTCAGTGAAAGCATGGCTACGTCCGCCATCTCACGTTTTTTCATCAGATCCTCCATGAAAATGTAGTACTGGCCGAACCGGCAAGGGCCGGCGGCGGTGGGCATGAAGTATACCAGAACTTCGTCGTCCCGTTTATGATTACGAATGTAGTTGAGCAGCGTTCCCGTAGTGAGCAGAAGCGGCAGACACTCCTTACATGATGTGTTTGCCCGTCCCAGTTTCAGCACCGCCTCGTCTGATGGAGGATGGGCAAACACGGTGAAACTTTCCCCACGAAATAACGCTTCCATCGATTCTGAGGCAAGCCTGCCCATGGACGGAATCAGAAGCGTCACACGCGGGTCTGTCATGGGCAGCGTCTCACCCGAAGATGTGGTCACTTTGGCGATACCGTCATCAAGAAAAGTTCGGGCAGGAATAAATGTCAGTTCCTCTTCGTCGATCCAATCCCCTGCCAGCAATTGTCGGTAGGCAGTAACGATGTCAAGAAACGCCTCGATCCTGGTCTCCAGACCGGCGTCTGCCGTGTGGCTGTCCAGCTCAAGCGTCAGTGAAGGTTTTCGACCCATGATATCCCTGAAATATCCGATTATGAAAGAATCCGGGCCGCATGAGAAGTTGGTTATGAAGGTGCCGAACAGTTGAGGATGCTGTTCGACGAACCGGGTTGCCATCATGATAAGCTGGCCCATCCCCCAGTACATATGGCGCTTCCCCCTCTCATCATCATACGGGAGAAAATCCAGAGGAATTACCAGAATGCCTCTTGATGCGAACTTGTGAGGGATGCCCATGTGTGCTTCCTCAACGAATCCGTTATATGATCGGCCGAAAATCACAACAGCGCTCTTATCCGGATCGGCTTCCAGCTCCTTCAGAACTTTTTTTCCGATCTCCCTCATCTCGGCCTCACATTCCATCTGTTGCTCCAGCGCCTTGCTGAAAGCTTTTCTGGCCTCCTTTTTCCTTACTCCCATCTGAATTGCGGTCTCAACCAGAGGTTCTTCGGCCAATGCCAGCCCTTTGGTCAGGTCAAGAAGGGGGGTTAAGATCTTTGTCCCTTTTTGCTTAAGCTCGCCGAGTCTTTCCTTGAATGTGGCCTGAAGACAGAACGTCTCACCCTGGACAAAAGGACAGACCTGGGAACTGGAACTGTCGCCTTGAGCAGGAACCGCTTTTAAATGGGGAAGGAAAATGTACTCCGGTGGATTTTCCATCCAAAGAAGCGAGTGAAAAAACCCATGTCCCAGTTCCGCCGGATAGCAGAAAGCAGCGTTTCTCTGGTCAATCCCTTCCTGAGAATAGGAATCGGGTACAATTGGTTCGAATCCCAGTTGGGCAAAGAATGTGGAATAAAGGGGATAGTAGGTGTTGACCAAAAAACTCCTGTTGATGCCGATCCTCCCCCTGAATTTTCTCCCGCCCTTTTTCGGCAAGCTCTGATCAGAGTCAAAGGCAGGCCCCTGATCGGATTCCGGGGCAAGCTTAGCACCGTACTTTTCGAATACAAGCTGCTGCCGGACCCGGACCAGATCAAGTTTTTCAACTTCGTATTTTATATTGTGCCGCAAATTGTAGTACCTGTTACAGGCACCGCCAAAGGGATATTTACTGCCTTCAAGCTCGATCATGGCTACTTCGCAGCGCCGGTCGCACTTCTCCTTGCCCCCCTTGCATATGAATGACTTTCCGTATATCACCTCTCGATTTGCCAGAACCTGAAGGTCAAAGCGGTCCCTTTCCATTAATCCCATTTCAATTCTCTTTTTGACCTCAAGTGCAACACCATAGGCGCCCATGAGCCCTGGTTCAGGAGGAACTATGATCGGCTTACCCACAAGGGCTGCCATGGCAAGCGGAACCGCCCGGTTGTAGCAGACACCGCCCTGCATGAAGACTTTCTCCCCCACCTGCCGGTTCCCTTTGACCCTGTTTGAATAGTTCATACAGATGGAATAGACCAGCCCGGCGACGATATCCTCATGCTCAACCCCTTCGTGAATGGCGTTTTTTATGTCAGAAGCGATGAATGCAGCACACTGGTCGTTGAAGTTGGGTGGTTTCTTGCCCTTAAGTGCAATCTCTGCAATATCCTCCATTTTCACACCAAGGGTCTCAAGGGCGGATTCTTCCAAAAATGACCCCGTGCCGGCTGAACACGCTTCGTTCATGGCATAATCGGAGGGCACAGCGTTGGTGATGTAAGTGTATTTGGCATCCTGGCCCCCTATCTCAAATATGGTGTCCACCTGGGGGTCAAAATATACGGCGGCGGTTGCATGAGCGATGATTTCGTTGATAACACCGCCTGTAAGTGCATGAAGACCGGCAATCTGGCGGCCGGAGCCGCAGACACCCAGTCCCTCTATGGATATTTCCGAAAGATCAACCTTTTTCTTTACCTGATCAAGAATCGAATGATAGCACTGCCGGGAAGCTCCCACCGGATCGCCGGCGGTGCGCAGATAAACAGACGCAAGCAAGGCGTCATCCTCTTTTCGTAGAAGAATCGCCTTGGTGGTGGTTGAACCAACGTCAAGGCCAAGTATGCATACATCTCTGGACCGGACCTCACCCATCTCAATGGTTTTGAATTCCACCATGTCTTCGAAATTCCGAAGGGGGTCAAGTGTGTCAAACGGATCGCCTCCCGTGTCAAACAAGTCCGATATTCCGGGAAATTTTACTGTCCCGTGTTCCAGCCCCCAGAGCGCGACGCCAAGCGCTTCGAAATATGGCGCTTCCTCGGGAACGACCAGTCCGGGAATCTCCTTACGCAGATACTCGATCATCATTCGGTTGCGCGCAGAGCCGCCGGCAACCATAATATTGCGCCTTTCCACCTTTTTTAAAAGCTCAAGAACTTTGCTCGCCATCATCATGCAAAGTCCGGCGGTCACCTTTGACTTTGGGACACCTTTATTGGTGGCATGGGTGCAGTCGGATTTGCAAAAAACAGAGCAACGCCCGGAGACGTGATGCGGCTCTACCTCAGCGGCCCACCGGGCTGCCTCTTCAAGTGACACGTTCATTCTGCGGAGTTGCTGAAGGAAGAATTCACCGGTTCCCGAGGCACACTTGTTGCCGGTCAGAACGTTAGAGATCTGACCCAAACGGTTCAGAACATATATCATAAAGGTTTCGCCGCCTGCGGAAACAACGGCCGGGCATGAGATGTCAGAAGGTTTGACAAACCGGTAGGCGTATTCCACTGCTTCAGGCTCGGGTATTGAGGTCAAATTTACGTACTCGCGGAACCTCCGGCCGGTGGCGGCAATCCTGTCGAATGAATCCAGGTCGAGACCTTCGAGTGCGGAAAGCAGTGTCCGTTTGGGATCACCCTCGTGAGGGTGCACTGAATAGCCGACCACGTGGGGGCTGTTCTTCGCTATGTCCGGGTTCCCTCCGGCAGTACCTTGCTCCTGCTCCACCTGGACAATTGAAACAGTGGACGCACCAAGACACAGACCCAACGATCTGATCTTCCCTATCTTATGTCTTCCACTATTTGATTGTTCTTTGAAAATTTCATAATCCATAGTCATGATCATTCCTTGACAAAATAAATTATCGATGTTTCAAAAATGACGAACTCGTAAAAAGTCTTTTGCGAACGCCATTGAGCAAAAGAGACTTTTTACGAAACCATCAAAAATAGACTGTAAATATTGGTTTGATCAATAGATATCAAATTGTACAGGACATTATTGGATAAATCTTATAATATAAAAAAATATCCCTAATATGTCAAAGAAAAAATATCCATTTTTGCTTACAAAAAATTAGTGACAATATTGTCCTGTGGTGGGTATCATAGCCCGAATTTTTGCAACTTAGTGAAGCGTTTCATGAATCCAAAAATGCTCACGGAGCGAGCGAACGAACTTGTTACGAAAAATTCAAATCTTAAAATGGCAGGATAATGTAAATCTAAATTAACATCAATATTTTTAATAGAAGATGCTATTTTGTCCTCAACCTCATGTAATTAATCCTTGTCTAAAAATTTATTCCATGCTATCAGAAATAATCTAAAAAGTGCTTTGATATAAATATATTTCACCAAAAGGAGGAATGCTAAATGTCCCGATTGAGTATGACCGCAGGCATAATTCTGGTTCTGATCGTTGGATTCTGCGTACAGTTGTTGTTTACTTTCGCAGGTACTGAAGATACCCCGAACAAGGCGGTTGTAAAATTTTCCAAAGCATATTTCCAGTTAGACAGGTCAATGGCGGAAAGAATTTGCCATGAACGATTGACATTTGGCGACGTCGATGTTGTCGACCAATATCTCTACCGCGTTGCCGGGGAAGCAAAAAAGCGAGGTTTTGGCATAAATTTCATGAAAAACAAACTTTACCACATAGAAACCAAGACCTTGAATAAAAACGACAACGAAGCTCAAATCCGGATAACCGGCAAACGAAGAATTTCGATAAATCCTGCTTATGTAATTGTCGCTAAATTATTTAATCTCAGTGAAACTTATGAAGTAGATGCGATAGTTGATGTTGTAAGGGAAGATGGAAAGTGGAAGGTTTGTGGGGACATTTTTTCTTTGCCTGCAATTTAGGTTACTTATTGAGTCTTAGAAAACCCCGTCCTCGGACAAACAGGACTCTTACCTGATGCCTGGATCGGTTGAAGGTGTTGAGTGATATGGAACAAATATATGCTCGTCTTCGTAAACGAGCCCGCCAGATTGTTTCCCATTATCCTCCCCCTGATTTTTATCAAGACCATTCTTTTGCAAATGAATTGTCACGCCAATATTTTGAAACTAATCCTGTCATTGCCGAACTACGGGGATTCGTTGCCAAAAATATTGAAGATGATTTTGGACACGGCCTGGAGCACGCAATCAAGGTGGCCGTTGAGGCTGGCGCCTTGATGATCATCGAGAACAAACTTGCCGGATATTCCGATGACCTGAACAACCGCAGAGTCATCATTGTTCAATGTGCCGGTCTTCTACACGATATTAAGCGCAAACAGAAAAATCACGCCATCCAGGGCGCCGCTTATGCCAGAAAAGTACTGAAAATCTATCCCCTCAATCCTGACGAGGTCGAGGATATCTGCCGGGCTATTCGCAATCATGAAGCCTTTAAAAGTACTGTAGAAGCAAATACCCTTGAAGGTGCTCTTGTTTCCGACTGTCTATATGATGCCGACAAATTTCGCTGGGGGCCTGACAACTTTACCGATACCGTGTGGGCTATGGTCACTTTTTTCAAAATCCCTGTTTCAAAGTTTATGAAACTTTATCCCAGGGGTATGGAAAGACTATCCAAAATCAAAAGCACATTCCGTACCAGAACCGGAAAGAAATACGGCCCTCCGTTTATAGATATCGGTCTTGCCATCGGTGAAGAACTGTTAAAGGTCATCAATACCGAGTTCGCACATTTGTTATAATAGTTGCTTATTCCTGAAATTCGTGTTTTTTGTGGCAAAATATATTTGATGCCCATGTAAAAAGTCCCTTTTACATGGATTAAGGAATTGCGAATTATTTAAAGACATTATGAATGCGCAAAATTGAATAATTCAGCCCCGCCTGCCTGCCGGCGGGCAGGAAGTTTTGATTTTTTACGAAACCATCATATTTGGATCACACATGGTTCTTTCATAACGATTCCTAATCCACTCAAATCCCGCTAAAAGCGGGATATAAAATTTAATCATACCTGAAGCTCGTTTGAAATCGATTTGTTTCAAAGAACTAAACTGTAACGTTCGGGTTTATTTGGACAAATAACCAGAGATGAAATCATTATTTTCAGATATTAAATACAACAGGCCCCGGCAATTGTTTTTTTATTGCATTATTACAGCAATCATAACTATTTGCGGCTTTAGCACAAGCATCAAGGCGGCTGAAAAAGATTTTCCTTTTTATCCTGGTGAAAAACTGACTTTTCAGCTTAAATGGTCTTTAATACCGGCCGGAAAGGCCGTTCTTGAAGTCCTTCCCATGGAAACCATAAATGGTGTTAAATCATACCATTTTGTAATGACAGTCAAAACCAATTCATTTGTCGATTTATTTTATAAATTCCGGAGCAGAGTAGACGCCTATACAGATATTGAGATGACCCATTCAATCCTGTATAAGAAAAAACAGCGCGTAAGGAATAAAACAAAAGATATCGTGGTTAATTTCAATTGGGATAAAAACAAAGTTCGATATTCCATTTCGAAAAAAAAGCGGAAGCCGATCGATATATTACCCGGATCATTCGACCCATTTTCCGCTTTTTATTACACCCGCCTTTTTGATCCCAATAAAAATGCAATAATCAAACGACCTGTAACGGATGGAAAGAAATGTGTTGTCGGCAAAGCATCTGTTATTAAAAGGGAAACAATAGAAGTGGCAGGCAAGACATATGACACCTATCTCATAGAACCTGACTTGAAACATGTTGGCGGTGTATTTGAAAAAAGTAAAGATGCTAAAATTCAATTATGGGTCACAGCAGATAAGCGACGAATTCCCGTTCAAATTAAGAGTAAAGTTGTCGTTGGAAGCTTTGTGGGAGAACTTGTTTCAGCCATAGGACTTAAAAAAGGGTAACATTTTAGCCCTACCGGGAACCCCCGCCCGTCGATTTTGGAGAAAGTACAGTGTCCATCCTCCAGGAATTCGGCTATACCGAAGACCAGATCAAAGCGTTTGCAGACATGGGCGTGTATTAAAATGAAAGATGTTGTGATCGTCTCAGCCTGCCGGACTGCCATAGGGGCATTCGGCGAAACCTTACGCGATATGAATGCCGCAACCATCGGCAGCGTATCCATGAAAGCGGCAGTTAAACGGGCCGGTATCGATCCGGCACTCATTGATGACGTCCGCTACGGGTGCTGCATGGAGCCTGCGGACACCCTTAATGTCGCCCGCATCAGCGCTCTTTTGGCCGGCATACCGTAAACCACAACCGCTGTAACGATAAATCGGGTATGCGTTTCTGGAATGGAAGCTGTCATTTCCGGCATGGCCATGATCCAGGCTGGGATGGCAGATATCATCCTAGCCGGCGGCGTGGAACACATGTCCGGTGTTCCATACATTGCCCCAGGTGCCAGATGGGGATACCGCTTGCAGGACCAGATTTTTGTCGATGCCATAATCCGTGCTCTACATTGCGGTTCCCATATCATACCACACCCTGAGGACGGGCCGGTAAATGAAAATGAGCCGCCGTTGAGTTTTTTTAAGGGAAAACCCTATATCATGGGGCAAACTGCGGAATTTGTGGCACAGCATTTGAATATCAGCCGGGAAGAAATGGATATCGTTGCCTTAAGGAGCCATAACGAAGCTGAAAGGGCGACCAATGACGGTTCATTTAAAGATGAGATTGTGCCGATTGAGGTGCCCAGAAAGAAGCAACAACCGCTGATTTTTGCCAAAGACGAACATTTCAGGCCGGGCTTGACCTTAGAGCAGCTTAAAAAGCTTCCTCCGGTCTTTGTGCCAAAAACCGGTACGGTTACAGCCGGAAATTCAAGCGGTATAAATGACGGGTCTGCGGGAATGATCATTATGTCGGCCGAAAAAGCCGAAGATCTCAGCATTGAACCACTGGCAAGGATTATAGCCATTGGACGGGGAGCATGTCATCCGTCTGTTATGGGACTTTCCCCTGTGCCCGCTGTCAGGAATCTGCTCGAAAACAGCGGTCTTAAAATTGAAGATTTCGAACTCATCGAAATCAATGAGGCCTTTGCCGCTCAGCACATCGGGTGTGAAAGGGAACTCAGCCTGGACAGAGAGATAACCAATGTCAACGGATCTGGAATCGGGCTGGGACATCCTGTTGGCGCAACCGGCGCCAGAATAATCGTATCCTTGATCCATGCCATGAAAAAAAGAGAAAAGACCCTCGGCCTTGCCACCCTCTGCGGCGGAGGGGGAGTCTCTATGGCGTGTGCGATAGAGATTACATGGCCCGTAAGATGAAGAACTTATCTTAAAATATAAATTGTTGGAGCCTACTGGTGATAAACTATAAATGAGTGCCTAAAATGTTAACCTTTTATCAGTATACTCGCACAGGTCATAAAGGGGGCAGGTCGGGCAAGCCGGCTTTCTGGCACTGCAAATAGCTCTTCCAAAGTAAACAAGTTGCAGACAAAAGTCGTTCCACTCATCTTTTGGAATGATTTTCATCAGATCGAACTCAATCTTTACCGGGTCATTGTTTTCTGTAAGCCCGAGTCTTTTTGAAACCCTTGCAACATGCGTATCCACAACAATACCGGGGATATTGAACGCTGCACCAAGGACTACGTTGGCGGTTTTGCGACCCACGCCAGGCAGCGTAACCAGGTCATCCAATGTTTGCGGCACATTACCTTTGTATTTTTCTATGAGACTTATGGCGCAGTTTCTGATATTCTTCGCCTTGTTGCGGAAAAAACCGGTCGGTCGAATAAACTTCTCAACAGTTTTCTGTGATGCACGGGCAAAATCATCGGGGGTTTTCAGTTTCTTAAACAAATCTTTTGTAACGCCATTGACCTGTTTGTCCGTACACTGAGCCGACAGTATGGTAGCAACAAGTAGTTCAAAAGGGTTACTGTAGCGCAACTGGGTCTTGACATCCGGATAGGTTGTTTTTAGTATTTTTCGAATTTTAGCTGTCCGTGCTCTCATCTGTGCCATGATTTAAATCCTTTGAGCATATTTTTGACAGGATCAACAGGCCCGCCCTGGCGCGACGTAATAAACTTCGTTCACTTTTAGATATTATGTAACAGTTCAGCCACTAAGTCACAAAGTCACAAAGAAGGGGTATGAATTATAAACATTTTCAAAAATAGAATAATCCATATGAAATTGACAGGCAAATGTACTGGTTTTCTTTTCAATTTTATCGCACCTCTAATTAAATGGCATTAAAAGAATTATAATATAATTTTAGTGTCTTCGTGTCTTTGTGGCTGAACTATTACGATATTATCATTATATACCGGCTATCGGTAGCTGTTGCTTCCGTAACCAGGTCTGGGCCAGGGATGTTCAGGATATTTTAATCCCATTTTCCTGCCTCCGGCCCGTTGGGCCCACGCCCCGGAGGGATGAAAATGGGATAATGCAATCCGCCTTTAGGCGGAGTTAAGATTAATCCAGTTTATCTTGTTAATCCTGTCTAAAATAGATATTGCGTATACCATGAATTTAAACTCTGGGAAAGTACGTGCTTTAGGTCTTTGTTCCGGTGGCCTCGACAGTATCCTGTCAGCACTGATTTTACGCAAGCAGGGGATAGCGGTGGAATGGGTATCTTTTGAAACGCCGTTTTTTTCATCTGAAAAGGCCCGGCAGGCATCACGAAATACCGGAATACCGATAATAGTCAAGAATATAACCAAGACCTACCTGAAGATGCTGAAAAATCCTCCCTGTGGATACGGAAAGTACATGAATCCCTGCATGGACTGTCATGCTTTGATGTTCAGGCTGGCAGGCGCCATAATGAAAGAAAAAGGATTTAATTTTCTTTTCAGCGGCGAGGTTCTCGGTCAGCGCCCCATGTCTCAGAACGCACAGTCCCTACGTTATGTGGAAAAACAATCCGGATTTGACGGCTACATACTGCGCCCTTTGAGTGCAAAAAAACTACCTGAAACCATTCCTGAAAAAGAGGGCCTGGTAAACAGAGATCTGCTCTTCGATATTTCAGGAAGATCCCGCAAGCCCCAGATAAAACTAGCCGAAGGATTCGGCATTGCAGACTATCCGTCACCCGCTGGCGGCTGCCTTCTCACTGACAAAGGCTACTCAGCACGGCTAAAGGACCTTTTTGACCACCAGGAAACTTTTACCGAAGACGAACTTCATCTTTTGAAGCACGGGCGTCATCTTCGCTTGAACCAAGAAACAAAAATAATTGTCGGCCGCGCCCAAAAGGATAATGAAAATTTAGAAAAATATTACAACCAGGCTGAGGATACCATTTTCAAACTAATAAAATTTCCAGGCCCCGTAGTTCTGATGCCGCACGGCGGCAGAAAAGAGATTATGATTCTGGCAGCATCAATATGTGCCGGTTACAGTAAAGCCCCGGACCTCACCCCGGTGGAAGTTGGGGCAGTAACCCCCCAAGGCCTTGAAGCCATCAAGGTCATCGGGATACCGCCGAAGGAAGTAAGGCATTTCTTAATAAATTAAATTATGATGCCCATGTAAAAAGTCCTTTTTACATGGATTAAGGAATTTAGGGATTAAGGAATTGCGAATTATTTAAAGACATTATGAATGCGCAAAATTGAATAATTCAGCCCCGCCTGCCGGCCGGCGGG
>JAUVVL010000082.1 GCA_030604635.1 Desulfobacteraceae bacterium | reverse complement strand
GGGATTCAAGTTCAAGGAAGGCGAAAATTTTAACCACAGGAATACATTGAGTATTTTGAGGATTAAAATTTGAGCCTGACATCCCGCCAATGGCGGGAGGCAAAAGGGGGCGTTTTGCAAAGGTCTCTATTGATTACTGACAACTTGCTGTCCTTTGAACTTTGAGCTTTCAGCCATGGATTGTCCGCTTGACCCATCTCTTTTCAAATAGGTCCTTATTATTTCCCTTGCAACCGGCCCCGCCGAACTTGATCCGTGTTCTCCATGTTCGACAATCACAGCAACAGCAATTTGGGGATCGGTGGATGGAGCATAAGCCACGAACCATGCATGTGCTTTCAAATGCTCTGAAATGTCCGTTTCAGGCGTAGTGTCGTCATTTTTACGTCCAACCACCTGCGCTGTCCCGGTTTTCCCACTGATTTCGATACCGCGAATACGTGCAATCTGTCCTGTCCCTTTTGAGTTGTTAACCACTTCCCACAGGCCTTTTCTGATCAACTCTAATGTTTGCTTGCTGGCAGGCAGCGTACCGACAGCCTGCCTTTTGCTTTTAATAACAATCTCACCTTCTGCTGTCTCGATTGATTTAAATATCAAGGGCTTATATCTTATCCCACCATTGGCCACCGCTGAAGTCAAAACCAGCATCTGTAGCGGCGTTACAAGGTTGTAACTCTGTCCAATAGCCACCGAAAGGGTTTCACCTCCCTGCCAGGCAACTCCGGTGCGGCGCTCTTTCCAGGCTGCAGTTGGAATCAGCCCCGTTGCCTCTTGATCCAGATTGATCCCGGTGGATGATCCCAAACCACAGGCTTTAGCGTACCAGGCAAGTCGATCTACGCTAAGCTTTTGACCCACCTGATAGAAAAAAAAATCGCAGGATTCAGCCAATGCTTTAATCACATCGACGCTGCCGTGTCCTCCCCTTCTCCAGCATCGATAAACACGATCTCCATATTTATAATAACCAGGGCATTTAAAAGTGGTTTTTTCATCGATAATCCCTTCTTCGAGTCCGGCGATGGCGGTTACAATTTTATATGTAGATGCCGGTGGATACTCACCCTGGACGGCCTTGTTTTCCAGCGGCCTGAACGGGTTAGAAATAAGAGCATCCCATTGCTCATGAGACATACCGTTAACAAACGTATTCTGGTCAAATGAAGGACTGTTTGCCAATGCAAGAATATGGCCTGTTACCGGATTCATAGCTACAACAGCACCGGCGACACCTTCTAATAGCGCTTCAGCCTTCTTCTGCAGGATATGATCAATGGTCAGATAGATGTTTTGCCCTGGCTGGGCATCAACTGTTTTTAATATTCTAACAACCTGTCCCGTGACATTTACCTCGACCTGTCGCCCGCCACGCTTTCCCCTCAAAAACGGCTCAAATGCCTTTTCGCCACCAAACTTTCCAATAAAGTCACCACTTTTGCACCCTGGATATTTCCCGGATTTAAGCTCGTTAGAATTTATTTCGCTCAAATACCCGATCAGATGAGCGGCGCTCTGTCTGTTTATGTAGTGCCTCCGAGGCTTAACATCCACCACAACACCGGGAAGATCGAATTTTCGAACCTCAACAGCAGCAAGCGTGTCTCGACCTATATCCTGTTTCAATAGAATCGGTTTATACGGTGAAACGCCTTTATTATGCACAATCTTTGACATAAGTTCGGATGCAGGAACGTTGATAAGTCGGGACAGCTTTTCAATGGTACGCTCAACCGGCTTGGCGTCATTTAAAATAATGCTTAGATTAAACGCTGGCCGATTATCGACCAGCAGTATTCCATTGCGATCAAAAATCAACCCTCTGGGAGGATGTGTACTTTGCAGCCGTATACAGTTGTTTTCTGAAAGCCGCCTTAACTCCTCGCCTTGAATCACCTGAAGATAAAATAAACGCACAAAAAGTATTAAAAAGGCCGCTGCAACGCAAAACATTACCCTGATTAATCGTTGCTTGTACCAATCCGGGTCTGCAGTTATTAAATATTTGCTCAAAGTCTACCCCAAAGAAAATTTTTTGTTATTCGATTAACCCATAACGATCACCTTTTTTATTTGCAAACACTTCTTTAAACCATTTATCCCATCTTCCATGGCTATATTTAAAAAAAACGAGGAAAATCGGCCCTGTGAATACTGCCCATAAAACCTGCACTACAACCGTGCTTATGACCACTGGCGAAAACCGCGAAACCGGCTCAAACATAACAATGGTTCCGATAATTATGAAATTCTGTACTAAAACACCTGCAGCAACAACAAATAACAAAAGGGCGCTATCCTCCACATCCATAAAGGTAATAACCCACCTCACTCCGATAAACAGCCAGAGATAGGTAGTTAAATACAGCCCAAAAGGACCTCCGGTAAGGTTATCCATCACAAACCCGAAAAAGAGTATAAGCGGTATGCTTTCACGGGCAGATCGGAAAAGACTTAAATAAATGATGAACGGGAAAATCAGATCATAAAACCTGTCGAATAAAGAAAAATAAGGCATAACTGTCGTCTTAAAGATCACCAGGCAAAAACAGGTGCAGATATGAAAGCAATATGTCATTGCTCGCTCACAAACTCATGTTTTGTAGGGTTCAATACCACTAGAACCTCTTCAAGTTTTTCAAAATCGACATACGGTGTAACGGTCACCTCCTGAAAGATACCCGAGTTACGCCTGATGACGCCTGAGACGTGCCCCACAGCAAGTCCTTTCGGGAAAACACCGTCCAAGCCGGACGAAATAACACGATCGCCGACACTGACATCTTGCTTACGTAAAACATATTTTATATGGCATAGGCCCGCAGAGCCACCTTTGATAATCCCGCGCGCCCTGGTCCTCTGCACCATCGCATCGACAGCGCTGTTCGGATCAATAATCAGCAGAACCTTGGAATAATGGGATGAAACATCCATAACCTGACCTGCAATTCCTTCCGGTATCACCACGGCCATGCCTTTTCCAACACCATCATCTTTCCCCTTATCTATTATAATGGTTTTAAACCAGGGTGAGGGATCCTTGCCGATGACTTCGGCAGCACAGACTCGATTGGTCATGGTTTTCTGAAAGTTCAGCAAGCTGCGGAGACGAAAGTTGGAAAGCTTAAGTTCATTGTAATGGTTACTTTTTTCAATGGCCTGACTTTGGGCTTTTTTCAACTTATCATTTTCTGTTGCCACTGTAGCAAGAAAGAAATAGTGGCGCCAGACATCTCTTACAAAACGGATTGAACGGGTAGCGACCTTTTGAAAAGGAGCAATAATAGAAATAGCGATTCGACCTGATCCATAATAAGAAGGATAGCGGCGACTGAAAACAGAAAGGGCTATGATGTTGACAGCAATCAGAACAAACACGCCGACAATCATCACCATCTTTTTCGAAAACATAAAACTATTAAATTATAATTTGTTTGAGGGTTTCAATGCTGTCGAGTGCCTTACCAGAGCCAATAGCCACTGTTAATAATGGATCTTCGGTAATAGTTATCGGAAGTCTGGTTTCTTCCCTGAGAAGCTTGTCTATATTTTTTAATAGTGAGCCGCCACCTGTTAATACAATTCCTCTGTCGACAATGTCGGCAGCCAGCTCCGGCGGAGTCTGTTCCAGGGCTATCTTGACCGTTTCCATAATGGCATCTATCTGCTCGGCAATAGCCACCCGTATCTCTTCTGAATCAATGGCCAGAATCTTGGGTATTCCAGATGCAAGGTCTCTACCTTTGACTTCTATTGTTTCCAGATCCTGAGGATCCGGGAATGCATTTCCAATTGTCATTTTAATAATTTCAGATGTCCGTTCACCTATCAACAGGTTATATTTCCGTTTGATATACTGTATGATCGAAGCATCCATCTTATCACCGGCCACCCTGATAGATCTGCTGTAAACAATTCCTGACATGGATATCACCGCAACCTCTGTAGTGCCACCGCCGATATCGACCACCATATTGCAAATCGGTTCAGTAATCGGCAGGCCGGCCCCGATTGCGGCCGCCATCAGCTCTTCAATCAGAAATACCTCGCGACACCCCGCAGATTCGGCTGATTCCCTGACTGCACGCTTTTCAACCTGGGTAATTCCGGACGGCACGGCAATAATAATTCTTGGCCTGACAAACCTCCGCTTGTTGTGAGCCATGCGAATAAAATGGCGAAGCATTGCCTCTGTAACTTCAAAATCAGCTATAACACCATCACGCATGGGACGAATGGCCACGATATGGCCGGGTGTCCTTCCCAACATATTCTTGGCCTCAAGGCCTACAGCAAGAACACGGTTTTTCTCCCGGCCGTCCGTGCGCACGGCAACGACCGAGGGCTCATTCACTACAATACCCTGACCTTTAACATAAACGAGTGTGTTTGCTGTACCAAGATCAATGGCCAGATCATTGGAAAATGCACCTAAAATTTTATCCACAAATAGATTCATAACACCTCATCTTCACACACAAAAAGTGCGCATTTCATATTGTTTGCATGATGCCTTTGAAACTTCTGTAAAGCGGTCCTGATATTTACAATTTCTAAAATTTTTTTATATATCAAAATTATTCTGTAATTACAAGGGAAATATCAAGATTTCGCTATGAACAATTACAGCTTGTCCTGTCTTTCCATGGGGTTGTTAATTCCCTTTTATGGAACCGGCTTCAGCAATATTATCCATGACCATATCATGCAATTTAGGCCTGAAGGCTTTTATTCTGTTATTATCACGCGATGGATGGCCGCGGTTGGTTAATAGAATTACAATAACGTTGCGGTCAAGATCCATCCAGAAAGATGTTCCTGTAAAACCAAGATGCCCGACACTTCTTTTTGAAAAATAAACACCGCAACTCGATCCTGTCAAAGACGGGGTGTCAAACCCGAGCTCTCTGCCGGTATCGACCTGTGGTTTGAAAAAAGTTTGCAGCAATTCTTTTTCAAATAAATGGTCTTCAGATCGCCCATGAAAAGCAGACAGCAGCACCGACAATAGACGGTACACATCATCGGCTGTCCCGAAAAGACCGGCATGTCCCTCGACTCCGCCCACCACATAGGCGTTATCAACGTGGACCACACCGTTCAGAAGGACGTTTCGCCACGGACAATATTCAGTGGCGACAAATTTCGCTTTACTCGGAAAAAACCACAGAATCGCCTGTTGAGACCAAGAGCACTCCCCCGGGGAAAATGTTATTAGAGAGTGCTTCCTTCATTAGGTTGTTTACAGGTTACATAAGTGGCGTCTGTCATTCAACACTTGTGAAGCTCCCCGCCCAAAAGGGCAGGGGTTCTGCCTTGCGGCAGTGCTTCGCGGCGGGGAGCAGACCGGTCAAAAGGTTGTTGGTTAATTCCTATCGCCAATTACCTAATTACTATGAGACATTTGAAAAATGCTTCCCGCTAAAGCGGGATTCAAGTTCAAGCCTCCGGCCCGTGGGGCTTACGCCCCGGAGGGGAAGGCGAAAATTTTAACCACCCCGTACGATCTTCCGGTCCTACGGGGCAGGCACGAATACATTGAGTATTTTGAGGATAAAGCTAAAGCTTGACAAATTCGTAAAAAGTGAAAGCTTGCTGAATTATTCAATTTTACGCATTCATAATGTCTTTAAATAATTCGCAATTCCTTAATCCCTAAATTCCTTAATCCATGTAAAAAGGACTTTTTACATGGGTATCAAGCTTCACTTCGTGCAAAATGTTGAGCATGACCCCAGAGAAATAAGCTTCGCATTTCACGGGGCAGGCACAGAAATTGGGCAAAAGGGGGCGTTTTGCAAGGGTCTCACTATTGACCAGTGGCACTCACGGTCGCGGGTTCATGGAATGCCAGCCACTGCCGATCAGCGTCAAGGGTTGCCACGAGTCCCATTGGAACCGTAAAATTATTCGTTCCGTGTCCGATTTCAAAACCGGCAAGGATGGGAATTTTATTTTCTTTGAATATGTCATCCACAATCCAAAAAATTTCATCAAGCTTTCCGCAATCTTCAAAGGAACCGAGAGCAAGACCATTAAGTCCGTCAAAACATCCGGCAAGCTTCATCTGGCTTAGCATCCGATCGATTCTATAAGCAGCCTCGCCCTTGTCTTCAAGCAGCAGGATTTGCCCTTTAAAGTTTGGCGTATATGGGGTTCCAGCAAGATGACAAAGCGTAGTTAGATTCCCGCCTGCAACCGGCCCTGAAGCTATACCCGGCTTAATTGTAACACCTTTTTTCGGTTTTAATTCAGGCTTTATGTCTGATGTAATGGTCAAAAACATATTTTTCTTTGTCTCTTCCGTTGCATCCGCAAGCGTTGTCACCATGGGCCCGTGAAAGGTCACCATACCGCACTTTGCGAATAATACAGACAACAGTGCAGATATATCACTGAATCCAATAAAGATTTTCGGATTTCTCACGATCGATTGAAAGTCTAATAATGAAAGCATCCTCAAGGAGCCGAAGCCGCCCTTTGCGCAAACAACGGCCTTTATGGTTTTGTCGGCAAAAAGTCTGTTCACCATGTTGGCCCGATGCCTGTCGGTTCCGGCCAAATATCCGTTGGTGATAAAAAGATTTTCTGAAACCGATGTCCGAAATCCCATAGATTCCAAAGCCGCGATCCCCTGATAAAACTTCACCTTGTCAAAGGGACTTGCTGGCGCAACAATGCCGATGGTATCGCCTCGTATAAGCCGGGCTGGTCTTAAAAGTTTTTTTCGCTTGATTTCCATTACAAACAACCAATAAAAGACCTACAAATAAAAAGTTGTTGAAAAATAGTTCATTGTATAGATACCATTTGATGCCTTGACATGGCACATCTAAAGTGTTAGTTAATCTAACATTAGTCGGGGCGTGGCGCAGTCTGGAAGCGCACTTGAATGGGGTTCAAGGGGTCGGAGGTTCAAATCCTCTCGCCCCGACCAAAAAAAGATTAATAAAAATAGCGGATTAGCTTTTCAGATCGATCCGCTTTTTTATTTTTGATAGCACTTCGATCATATAGATAAAACCAGAATCGGAAAATAATCCGGCGCAGAATCGACACTTGACCGGTCTGCTCCCCGCCGCGAAGCACTGCCGCAAGGCAGAACCCCCGCTCTTTAGGGCGGAGAGCTTCACAATTTGAGACCTTTGAAAAATGCTTCCCGCTTAAGCGGGATTCAAGTTCAAGGAAGGCGAAAATTTTAACCACCTCGTACGATCTTCCGGACCTACGGGGCAGGCACGAATACATTGAGTATTTTGAGGATTAAAATTTGAGCCTGACATCCCGCCAATGGCGGGAGGCAAAAGGGGGCGTTTTGCAAAGGTCTCAACTTGTAAAACCTCTATTTATCCATACCGCTTTGCAACATGTCCTCTGGCACTTTTATTTGTCGCGGATCGGTGATCTGGGGCGATTTAAAATAATTATCCGTTTGATACATCATCCGGTTAAGGATGTCATCAAGCAGCTGACGATACCTCTCACATTCTTCTTTGGAGGCATCTTCAGGGACACGGATAAACTCTTTTGCATATAGAAAAACAATTCGCGAAAAAGGCTTGGGAATAATTGTGCGGTCCCAGCTCCTAAGCTGCCAAAATCTATCAGCACTCCACATCACAGGGATAATCGAAAGCCCGGTCATTCTTGATATTACAATGATACCGATTTTGGAAATATATCTCGGTCCTCTTGGCGCATCGACAACCAAGCCGCCCCGATGGCCTTTCTTGAAATATGGGATCATTTCTCGAAGCGCCTCGGACCCGCGATAACTTGAAGACCCTCTGACCGGAATCCAGCCATGGCGTTTTGACGCCTGAGCGGCAAGCTCACCATCCTTGCTTGAACTCGCCATAACCACGAATTTCAAGTCGCGGTAAAAATAGGTTATAAAAATCAGGCCGCGATGCCAGGAGGCATAAAGCAGCCCTTTGCCAGGGTTTTCCGCCAGGTATTTTGTTTCAATTTCCTGGCCGAAAACCTGAACCCGACAGGTGCAAAACAAAAGGGTGGTTACAACTCTGGAAATCCATCCAAAAACATAATAAACAGCATATTGCCATGGTTTCAACTTTTTCAATTCTGGCAATCTCCAATAATGGTCTTTTCTGCCTGGCCTACACTTTGCAGAAGACATTATCATCGGTATTAAGACAGCGCGTAAGCGCAAAAAAGGCAGAGTAACACATTTGACCCCCGCCTTTGACATTTCACGAATTCATCAAATTTATTTGTTATTCTTTTATCGCAACTCCTTTAAACCATGTATAAAAAAGGTATAAACTTAAGTTTTTGCAACCTTTACAACTGCCCCGTCAGAGACCATAAGTGGACCACAGGCAAATTAAAATCATTCTACTTGATATCATAGAAAACTGATGAGAACGAGAGAAAACATGATAAGCTGATTCTCAGTCGTCTTGAATCATGTTCACAAGGCTTTTAATAGCCGCTTCTTGGACTTGGCTATCTATTGTAAACTTTACTCCAATGCCGGATGGAAGAACTCGAACAATTTCACCGTTGATCTTAAAAGGTTTCTGGTGATCTGGAGACATGAAGGTCATTAAAATCGTTTGGCCTGACGAAAAGGTTTGAGAAGTTCTGATGAACACACCGCTATCGCTCATGTCTTGAATAAAATCTCGAAAATATCGATCCTCTACAGCATAATCAACTGTCAGTAAACAAGCTTTTCGATCATGTTGTCTTATTTCTCTGCTTTGGCCCTCTTCCAAATCTTTCAAAAGTTGTGACTGCCGTTCCAATGACATGTTTTTTATCCGTTTAATCAACTGGGCAGTAACGTTGGGTTCCTTCGCTGGTTGGCCAGAATTTTCCATTTTTTAATGTCCTTTAAAAATATGGGTAACGTTCAAAAATTGCGGCATCAATGTTTACTTTTACAAACTACGTTTGATTGTTTCGTAAAAAGTTCATTTGCATTACTAGGGTTTCGGTCTGTCCGGCTTAGGTGGCTGGGTTTTATTCTCGGCCTGTAAGTTCTTAATCGCACCCAGGGCATCCTCGCGTAGCTGACTCTCGGGATATGTGGCGAGGAACTCTTCAAAGCTCTTTAGCGACTCCTCGTTTTTGCCGTCCATAGCCAGAGTAAGGGAGTTGTTGAACTTTTCAAGTTCTTCTGCCGAGACAACAAGTTCTTCTTTCTTGTCCTTCCAATAGAGCTTACCTGCCGATTCGCCCTCGGCGCCCCTGATACCGGCAACAGCCGTGGTAGTCATATCGGTGGCACGCTTTCTGGGGATAATGTGCATAACCTTTTTCAATAAATTGTCCCAGAAACCTCGTTCCTTTTTTACATCTTCAGCATATAACACAGATGCCGCCAATACTAAGGCTAAAGTTAATATTATTACTTTTTTCATCTTAACACCTCTTTAAATATAGTTTAACGATATTAGTGACAACAGACAATATACTATATTTGCCCTAATAGTTTAAGTGACATGCTGCGGAATTCCTTGGAAACCTTGGGTTCAATCTTGTGTGCACTGGAGAAGGCTTTTTTTGCCTTATCCATCTTGTTTAGCCTCAAGTAGGTCCTGGTGAGGTTTACCCATACGAGGTAATCGTCAGGGTCAATGATTACGGATTTTTCGTATGTTTTTGCGGCTTCTGCATATCGACTTTCAAGGAAATGGACGTTGCCCAGGTTGTTTATCAGCGCAGCATTCTTTGGGTCTATTTTGAGAGCTTTGGCAAACAACTTTAATGCCTCCCCTGTCTCTCCAGCCTCAGCATATGCAATCCCAAGCTGCAGATATGCGTTAACATCGTTGGGGTTCTCATTAAGGACTTTTAAATATTTCTTGCCCCAGATTTTTACCCACATTTTAAGGAGGGACTTGAACTCATTGTTGAATCGCTTTTCAATCACGTCTCTACTTATGCTTTCGGTCCTCCAATCAGACAAGGGAAGACTTGCAGGTTTATACTTTAACCAGGCAGAATGAAGTTCCATGGTATTGAGGCCTCTGCCTTCCCACTCATAGTACTTTTTACTTCCAACCTCCCAGGCCCTAATAAAAGGCTCGCCGACCATTGTTACCTCAATAGGTGCCCACACACTGCCTTCGTCTATGACAAACAGTCCATCCATGGTATCTTCGCCGAAATCAGTCACCATGCCAACCGAGAACATCATGAACATATGACCCGGGATTTCAATAAACCTGGTTCTGATGCCAAGGCTCTCAAGCGCTGCAGCATATAGTATTACTAGGTCGTCACAGTCTCCTGATTTGCGTTTGAGCGTCTCTCTCGGGTATTGAAGATAGTCCACAAAGTCGGTTTTGCCAGAGGTTATCTGATAGGGGTTTGCTGGATCCTGCATGTAAGTCATGCCCATTACTCCCAGGGCATTGAATATCACGCTGGCATAAAGTAAAGGTTCAGAAGTAACCCTGTACTGGGTTGCGATATAACGGGTGAACTCAAGCAGCACTGAGTCCTTTGTAGTTACAAATGCGGCCACCCTTTCCCTGTCATCCCAGGTCATCTTGTGCTTTTCGTAAATGTTTGTCGTGTAATTTTTTGAGAAGGTTTTGAGTTGCTGATTTGAGTAATATGAGACCATTATTTCGGTCTGTACAGGGGTATCCTCGGTGACGTCCAGTATCTTGTTGTTGAAGACCGCTTTCAAGGTGAAGTCTATGTTCTCGCCTGGTGGCAGGTTTTCAAGTTCCGTCTCGGAAGGAAAGTCCATAAAGTTCTTAATGCTGAAAGAGACCTTGAGCTTGGATATGCGATCCTTAGTGTTGTTGGTGATCCTTATCCGGCCGATACCTTTGTTTTCGTAAACCTTATAGGTATTGGAGAAGATGTCCTGCATTTCAAGCACGTCTATCTCAAGCGGTGGTCGTGTTCCCATGAAGGTTTTGGTCTCGATAGACGTCTTCTCGCTTTCAACGTCGTCTGTGCTTACGGCTGAAATATTATATAAATACTGAGTTACCGGTTCAAGTCCTTTGTCTGTGAAGAACGGCTCATCTGTCCTGCCCACTTCTTTCATGATAGCATCTACTTTCCTGTATACAATATAGTGGGTGAAACAGTCCTCTTTGTTCTTATCCCAAGTGAGCTCTACAAAAAAATCATAAGTAGTGGCTTTAAGCCCGGTGGGGGCTGAGACAATGCGTCTTATGGGAACAGCCGAAACTGTTTCAGACCTGAAGCTCTCATTCCCCTCCCTGGCGAATGCGGTTACAACGTATTTGTACTCCTTTTCAGGCAGAACATCTTTGTCAACATAGCTGGTGTCTGAAGTCTCTGCCAGGAAGCCAAACTTGCCACTGGCGGCATCGGATTTATAGATTGCGTACTTTTCAACAAAGGATTCGCTGTCATTCTCCCAATGTATATTAATGCCTCTTGTGTCTCCTTTTGCAGTAATATTCTGCGGCGGGGCAGGCGTATGTTGAATCATAAAGGACTGTATCCTGCTGTTGCCGGTATCTGAGACCAGAAGCTTAATGTCATCTATTAAAGTGATGGACGTGGGATTTTTCAGGTCCCCGTTGCCCTTGCCCTCGGAGCTGAATTCGCTGATGAATTTGCCGTCCTTTGAGAGCATTTTTATATTACTGGTTCCGGCGTCAAGTATGAATATTTTGTCGTCAGTAACTGTAATACCAACCGGTTTCTTAATGATATAATCATCTGAAGCCCCTATTCCGAATTCCCTTAAAAGCATCCCGTGTGATGAGAATATCATGACCGATTTATTATTGCTGTCAAGCACATAGAGTGCACCTTTACTGTCCACAGCAATGGCATGAGGAGTCTTCATGAGTTTTCCGGCACCGTCCTTTGCGACAACACATAGGAACACTCCGTCGGTGTTAAAAGTCTGCACCCTTTTGTTTCCGCTCTCGGCAATATAGACTATCCCCTTGTTTGATATGGCTATGTCCTTGGGGAAGGAGAAACAACCCTCAGAACTCCCGGAGGAGCCGAAACTGAAATCTACCTCACCGTTGTTTCTCAACTTAATAACGCTCTTATTGTCGAGTATCCACAGGTTTTTTTCCTTATCAATGGCGACGGATATAGGTTTGCATTTTGGTATGGTTATCTCCTCAACAAATTCGCCGTTTTTAATAGTGTAAACAGCACCTTTTTTCCCATCAACCGCATACACAGTATCCTTGCCGTCCCAGACTATTTTTGTTATTTTCTGTTTTGCATCGACCTTGATGCTTTCCAACCATCTGACTGAAGTGGGCGGAGGCATGTATTCTGATTCGATGTCCTTATCACTCCTTTCGGGGTGGAAGATATGGATCAGCTTTCTCTTAGGGTCGGTTACGTATACCTTGCCATTGCTGTCTACTGCTATTCCGGCAATACTCCCGAATTGTGCCCGGCCCTTCCCTTTTGTGCCAAAAGATATGACTTTTTCGAATTGAAAATCGAACTTTTTGATATTGGTAATGCCAAGGTCGGAAACAAATATCCCATCCTTATCGACGGCTATGGAACAAGACTTCCTGATTCCCTTGAACTTTTTGTAATATTTTCCATCCTGCATGTATACCTTAAGACATTTGTCTTTGCCGTCAACAACGTATATATAACCCCTGTGGTCTACTGCCAGGTCGAGGGGTTTATTAAGTCTTTTCTCGCCTTTGCCTGTTACACCTATCTCTCCGAGAAATACACCGTTAGGCCCCAGCACCTGTATCCTGTTATTACCTTTATCAGCTACATAGATAACACCTTTATAAATAAAAATATCCTGGGGATGACTAAACTGCTTATGTTTGCTCCCCTTTCTGCCAAAGCTCTCCAAAAAGGTGCCGTCTTTCCTGAACACCGCAATATGCCCAAGGCTCGAGTCGGCAACGTACAGTTTACCGTCATATATGGCAAGCCCAGCTGGTTTCTTCAGAATTTTTTCCCACTTTTTATCCTTGCCCCCCAGTGTCATCACGGTCTTGCCGTCCCTGGTCATAACTTTTATTGTACCTATATCTTGGGAAACATAGATCTGCCCTTCATCATCAAACACTATGGAAACCGGGGCCTCGATAGGCAATTCACCGATATAGTTTATCTGATGCATAGCAAATGCTGAAAAAGGGAAAACAACGACAAAAATTAAAAGTGACAGGATATTGCGCATAATTACTCCAGATTATAGCTGATATGGTTTGTTTTAATTGCCTTATTGATTGGCTGATATATGTTTATAACTTAAATATTTCTGGGGTCGGGGAGTTATCGTCTTTAAGACCGCTCCATGGGTAATCAGATTCCAAATCGTGTGAACTCGCGTATAAGGGATCGTAAAGAAAGAGCAGTAATATCATTAAATAAATTATTATAGCGCTTATATTTTTTATAATCGTGATAAGAATCAGG